>NZ_RAVW01000374.1 GCF_003611585.1 Corallococcus exercitus
CCCGAAGCGCTCCCGCCCTTCCCAGTGCGCATCGAGCACGTTGCCGAAGCGCAGGTCCGTCACCCCTGCACTCCGGATCCGCCCCAGGCGCGCGAAGGGCGCGCTGTATGGACTGACCTCCAGCAGCACGTCCACCCAGCTCCCACCGCGCTCCAGCGGCGAACCGTGATGGGGCGAACCCAGGCACACGAGCCCGCGCAACAAGGGACGCCAGCCATGGCCCTCGGTCTCCGCCGTGAGGCACGCGCTCCGTGCCACGAGTCCGCCCATGCTGTGGCCCAGGAGCGTCACGGATTCGAGCGGCACGGGCCAGCAGGCCACGAGCTGTTCCAACAGCTCGGAGAACGCGCGCCCGTTCCGGGAGATGTGCAGGCCGCTGTTGTAGTGGAGGTACACCGGCGTGTAGCCCAGGTCGCGCGCCAGCGCCGCGCCATGGTCGTGCCCGCGCCGGCTCCACTGCAGGTCGTTCATCGACGAGCCATGGACCAGCACGAGCAGCCGGCTCCCGGCGCGTGGCAGTGCTTCGCGCAGGGCTCCGGGATCCAGGCGCAGCGGCTGCCCCTGGACCCGGAACGCCATCGGGATGGCGAGCGGGTTGCCCTCCTCCTCCAGCACATCCCCCAGCACGCCGTTCAGCGCGGAGACCCACGCCTCCCGCTGAGGACCGGGGGAGCTTTCGCCCAGCCACGGTGAGAGCTGCGCGAGCACAGCATCCAGCCCCGCCCCGACGTGCCGGGTGACGCCCTGGAGCGTTCCGTAGAGCAACCCCGTCACGGCCCGCACCGGGCGCGCCAGCGGTTTGCCCAGGACGGATGGCCCGCTGGCGATGGTGCAGTGCATCTCCTCCACCAGCCCCATCACGCCCCGGGTGGCCTGCACCGCCAGGCGGCTGGCCCCACGCAAGGCGTCGGCGTTCTTCGGCGTTCCCGGTGACCGGCTGTTCATGGCTCGCGCCTCCATGGCCAAACCTACCGGACCGTAACCTACCCGACCGTAACCAAAGGGTCAAACCGGGGAACGTTTCAAGCGCTCCAGCTCCTGGCGCAGGGTCCGGTTCTCGGCGCGGAGTGTGTCGAGCTCGGTCGCCATCGGGCGCATCGCGGCGTCGATTTCCGCCTCGGTGAACCGCGGCGTGATGTGCTGGGGACAGTTCCAGTCGAAGCCTTCGACCTTGAGCACGAAGCCGCGCTCCACCTTCGCGCCCTGCCCGGGGACCACCAGGCGATCGAGCGTTGCGGCGTCCGTTTCGCGAGTGATGACGGACGCATGCGCCAGGACCTTCAGGCGCGCGCGGTTCGGGTAGTCCACGAAGATGAGCGCGACCCGGTCGTTCTCGCTGACGTTGCCCGCGGAGATGTACTGCTTGTTCCCCCGGTAGTCCGCGAAGCCCATCGTGTGGGCGTCCAGCACCCGGACGAAGCCCTGGGGCCCGCCCCGGTGCTGGATGTAGGGCCAGCCGTTGGAGCCGATGCTGGCCATGTAGAAGCTGTCGCGCTGGGAGAGGAACTCCGCCTCGTCGTCCGTGAGCACATCCGGCGCGTCTCCCGTTCGCTCGACGCGGGCATAGGCCGTGCGGCTGCCGAACTGTTCCTGGAGCGCCTTGACCGCGGGGGTGAAGGCAAGTTTTGCGAATCGTCCCATGGCACCTATTTCTAGCCATCCAGGGCCGTGAAATAATCAGCCAGTCCGGCAAGGCTTTATTGCCACTTTCGCAAGAATCATGGACCAGCTCTTCACGCTTCGGACGTTCGTCGCCGTGGCCCGGCAGGGAAGCTTCACGGCCGCGTCCCGCAGGCTCCGCATCTCCCCTTCCGTGGCGACGCGGGCTGTTGCCCAGCTCGAGGAGCGCCTGGGCCTCGCGCTCCTCACCCGCACGACCCGCTCCGTGCGCCTCACCGAACGCGGTCAGGTCTACCTGGAGAGCTGTCAGCGGCTGCTCGAGGACCTGGACGAAGCCGAGCGCCACGTCCGGGGTGAGAACGCCGAGCCACGAGGCGAGCTCAGCCTCTCCGCGCCCATCGTCTTCGGGCGGCTCCACGTCCTGCCCGTCGTCCAGAAGCTGCTCGCCGCGCATCCGGCGCTGTCCGTCCGGTTGCACCTGTCGGACCGGAACCAGCACCTCGTGGATGAAGGCATCGACGCGGCCGTGCGCCTGGGTGAGATGAAAGACAGCGGGCTGATTGCCCTCAAGGTCGGCACCGTCCGCCGCGTGCTGGTGGCCAGCCCCCGGTACGTGAAGCAGCGAGGGACGCCACGGTCGCCCGCCGAGCTGATCCGCCACGAGCTGATCGCCTTCGAGAACCTCGACGCGACGAACGAGTGGCGCTTCGGCGAGAAGGAGAAGGCGGTCCGCGTCCAGCCCCGGCTCACCCTGAACAGCGCCGACACGGCCATCGCGGCCGCGGAGCGGGGCATGGGCATCGCGCGCACGCTCTCGTACCAGGTGGCGGACGCCGTGCTCGAGGGTCGCCTGGTCCTCCTCCTCGGCACGTTCGCGCCACCTCCCGTTCCGGTGAGCGTCATCTACCCCGGACGTCGAAGCGCCTCCGCCAACGTGGGTGCGTTCGTCCGCACGGCGCGCGGGCACTTCGAGGAGAACCCGCTGCTGCCCGTCGAGGCGTGGCGCCCATCCCGCCGCTCTTGATCAGCCCGCGATATTCAGCTCGAAAACGCTGCGCGGAGGGCCGAACTGTGAGGGCACGGGGTCGAAGGACATCCCCAGCTTGCGTGCCTTTTTTTCATACTCGCGAGCGTCGCCGCCCGTCACGATCTGCGCTGATGCGAGAAGCGCCAGGACCTGCGCGACCCGCCCCGGATCTACATCCTTGAACTTGCACTGGATGTCGTTCAGCCCCAGCGCATCAAGGCCCAGGGTATCCATCACCCAAGGCTCCTGCTTTCGATGGAGCTGGCAATGGACCGCCCCGGCAATGATGATGTTCTCGACGTCACCTTCAGCCACGACATCGACAAAGAGGTCGGGCTCCACAAGCCGCTCGGAGTTGACCCAGTGCACGGCCAGCGGACGATGGAGCGTGCACAGCACCGCGGCGACCGCGGACAGCATCATCAGCCGGTTGGCGGGATGAAGCGTCACGGTCATCAACTCCATCACCGAGATCGCGTGCGTCGCCGTACGGACCTGCTCCAAGCCTTCCCATTTGGGAGATTGCGCGAAGGCGACGCTGATCGGCTTCATGTCTGTGACGGGCCCTTGCGCCACGACAGACATCGCGGGCTCGGTCCTGTCTTCATATTGGAGCGGCAGATCGGTGTGCTCGATGAGAAGCGCGCCCCCCGCGTCCTGGCCGTCGGCGATGCGAGACTTCTCCATGATCTCCGCGAGGCGGCTCGAGAAGGCGCCAACGTCCAGCGCTGGCGGCTCCGGGTAGAGCAGATCGATCCGGATCACACCGGCACGGACCGGGCCCGGAATCTGGTGCTTGGGTAACCGCGGCGTCTTCTTCGAACGAAAGAGGTCGAAAAGCATGAGTGGCGCTCAGCTTGCCACACCCGCCGTATTCCTCAGCCAGCTCGCCCGTTGGGGTCGCGCTCCAGAACAGCCACGTTGACCTCCGCGCGCACCTCGAAACCGAGGCTGCGGTAGAGCGCAATGGCAGAGGTATTGGTCGTCCACGCGTGCAGGAAGGCACGGTCACCGCGCCGCTGAATGGCCGCGACGACGGCTGTCGACAGTCGGCGTGCCAGGCCCTGCCCCCGGAAGTCCGGGTGGGTGCAGACGCCGCTCACCTCCGTGTGGCCGGGGAAACGCATGCGCTCCCCGGCCATGGCGACGAGCCTGCCGCCACGGCGGATGCCCAGAAAGCGACCCATCCGATGCGTTCGAGACAGGAAGGGACCGGGCTCGGTCAGCAAGGCCAGCGCAAGCATCTCGGGCGCGTCGGCGTCGGTGAGCGGTTGAAGATCGTCCTCGCAATCCTCGGTCAGCTGCCGGGTAGCGACCATCTGCACGCCACTGGCGGTCTTGATGGCGCGCAGACCCGCTGGCACCAGGACAGGAGGCACCTGTAGGACGTAGACCCGTTCACCGGGACGCACCAGTGCAGCGAGCGCCGCCTGCGCTTCGGGCGCGTCATCCCGCGCCGAGGCGAAGAGATTGACGTCTGGAACGAACCGTCTGGCACGCGCGTCGCCTTCGGCCACCGGGACGTGGAAGGTGGTGAGGGATGCCCAGACAGGGCGGTCGAGTTCAGTCATGCCGACGAGCTCCTTTCGCGAGCCGGGCCGCACGAGCGGCAAGTGGCAGCTCCTCGAGCGCGTCCTCCAATACGGCCAGCTGCCCGAGGAGGCGTCCCGGATCATCGCCGCAAGCCTCGCGCACCGCGGCCTCGATGAGCGGAAACGTGTGCCGCTTCAAGCGCGCCAACAGGCCCCGGCCGGCCGGGGTCAGCTCGATGACGCGCGCGCGACCATCGTCCTCGGCGGCACCCGAGCGAACCAATCCCGCGGTCTCGAGCGCGCCCGTCATGCGCGTCACACCTGGCTGCGTCACACCGAGGGCACGCGAGAGGTCGCCAACCGTCATCGCCCCACCGCTATCCAGCGCCGCCAGCGGTGGCAGGTGCGAGGCGGGCACCGGCACCTTGGCCTCGTCGAGAATGACCTGTGCGTGCGCCTGAAGCCGATCTCCCAGGCGCTTCAGACGTGTGCCGAGCGCAAGGTGGCCGAGCCCCTTCAGGGCATCTTCGTTCGAGCCTGCCATGGGGACTTACATAACCTGTTATCCAATTTGGCGCAAAGACGTCGGCGCTGGCCATGGTTCCCGTGGCAACGTGGGCGCGCTCGTCCGCACGGCGCGCAGCCACTTCGAAGAGCACCCGCTCGCGCCCGTCGAGGCGTGGCGCCCGTCCAGGCCCACGCGTGGCAAACCCAGCGCGGAAAAGAGAAAGGGCCCCGGCGTTTCCACCGGGGCCCTCTCAGAGTTGCGGGGGCAGGATTTGAACCTGCGACCTTCGGGTTATGAGCCCGACGAGCTACCAGGCTGCTCCACCCCGCGTCACCGTGACGCGGTACTGCTGCTCTCGATTTGAACACCCGGAGTCGAAACTTTCATTTCGACTCCGGGCTTTTCAAGTTGCGGGGGCAGGATTTGAACCTGCGACCTTCGGGTTATGAGCCCGACGAGCTACCAGGCTGCTCCACCCCGCGGCGAGAACGAGAGGGTAAGTACCGAAGCCCCTCGCTACCGTCAACACCTATCTCGGCGCCCCATCGCATTGTCGCGACGAGCGCCGAGAAGGCGTGACGCCACTACTTGCCCAGCTTGCTGAGCAGATCCGCGAAGGTGCCGAAGCCCTTCTTGCCAGCGCCCTGCGGCTGCTGCGTCTTCTGCCACGCCTCGACCTCGGCGCGCTCCTCCGCGCGGATGGCCGCGGGGATGGACAGGCGGATCTTCCCGGAGGTGTCGATGTCGATGATCGCCACCTTCAGCTCCTGCCCGATGCTGAAGTGCTTGCGCATGTCCGTGCCGCGATCCGTGCCCGTCTCGCTGGCCGGGATGAGGCCCTTGCCGCCCGGGAACGCGAGGAACACGCCGTAGGGCTCCAGGCGGTCCACCTTGCCGGTGACGACCGCGCCCACCGTGGGACGGGGCGCCGCGGGCTCCTTGGGAGCAGCGGCCTTGGCCTCCTTCGCGGGACGCTCCTCGGGAGGACGCTGGGCCTCCTCCTCGGAGATGCGGCGCAGGCCGATGCGCTTGTCATTAGGGTCGATCTTCTCGACGGAGACCCAGATGACCTCGCCTTCCTTCACCGCGTCGCGCGGGTGCGCGATGCGCCGGTCGCTCAGCGCGGAGATGTGCACCAGGCCGTCCACGCCCGGGCGCAGCTCCACGAACGCGCCGAAGGGCTGGAGCCGGACGACCTTGCCCTGCATGCGGTCGCCCTCCTTGATCTCCTCCAGCGCCTTCTTGAACGGATCCTCCTGACGCGAACGCAGCGACAGGGTGATGCGCTCCTTCTGCTTGGCCTTGTCCGGGGAGTTGGGCTGGCCCTCCTCCATGCGGAGGATCTCCACCTCGACCTCGTCGCCCTGCTTCACCACGTCGCTGGGGTGCGCGACGCGCGTGTAGGAGAGCTCGGAGACGGGGACCATGCCCTCCACGCCGCCCAGGTCCACGAACACGCCGAAGTCGCGCACGCCGGAGACCTTGCCCTTGACCGTCTTGCCCACGGCCAGGTTCTTGCGCGTCTCCGTGGCCAGCCGGCGCTGCTCGTCCTCCAGCAGCGAGCGGCGCGACAGCACCACGTTGCGGTCGCGCACTTCCGTCACGCGGAACTGGAGCTTCTCGCCGATGAACTGATCCGGCTTCTCCACGAAGCGGATGTCCAGCTGGCTGATGGGGCAGAAGGCGCGCGTGTCACCGATCGCCACCTCCACGCCGCCCTTGTTCACGCTGAGGACCATGCCCTCCACCGGCATGCCGGAGGCGCGGGCCTCCGCGAGCATCGCGAAGGACGCGTTGCCCTTGGCCAGCGCGCGGCTGAGCAGGATGCCCCGGGCGCCCATCTCCACGACGTGCGCCTCCAGGCGGTCGCCCACGCCGAAGCGCAGGATGCCCTCGTCGTCCTTCAGCTCGCGCAGCTCGATCATCGCCTCGGACTTGGCCGAGCCGTCCAGCGACACGAACGCGGTGTCCGCGCCCAGCTGGAAGATGGTGCCGGCGACCTTCTCGCCAAGGCGCACGCCGCGGCGGCCGGGAGCCCCGCCGTCCTTGACCTGCGCCTCGAACATGTCCGCGAAGGACTCCGTCTCCGGGACTTCCTCGTACAGAGGGCTGGGGGGCGTGGGAGCCGGCGTCACCGGACGCGGCGCCGGGGCCGGCGTGGAGGCCGCGGAGGCCTGCGCGTCGGCGCCCGTCTGCTCCGCGGTCGCGGTCGCCTCGGCGGGCTTCTCACCCTCCAGGGCGCGCGTCTCGATGGAGCCCGAGGCGCGCTTCACGACCACCATGGGGCCGGAGGGACGGCGCTCGCCGCCCCCGCTGCCACCCCGGCGCTCGCCGCCACGGCCACCGCCGCGCTCACCGCCACCGCGGGGCGCGTCGCCCTGGGGACGGGGCTGCGACTGGGCGTCGCGCGGACCGCGCTCGCCGCGGCCCGGGCCGCTCTTCTCGTCGCGACCGCCACGGCCACCGCCGCGCTCGTTGCCCTGGCCCCCCGAAGGGATGCCCAGCATCACGTCGCCAAACGTGGCCTTCGGCTTCTTGGGACCGAAACCGCCAGGACCGCCCGAATTACCGCCGCTCTTCTCGTCGCTCACTGCCGAGACCTTCCGTTGACGATTTCGACCCGGGACTTCCGTGAAGTCAGGGCCTCTTGAAAAAGGCGGCGCACTCTACACGCGCGCCATGCCCGGAGGAAGCCGCATACGGCCATCCCCCTAAAATTCGGCCTCCTATCGCAACGGAAAGGGGCCTGTCGTGCATTCCGTTTGAGCTCCCAGGCACCGCCTGGAAGGCAGCCGTCCCACCGGGCGCCGCGCCGCGTCTACCGGGCAAGCCCCAGCTTCCGGCCCACCTTGCGGAAGACGGCGCCCGCCTCCGGGACGCCCAGGGCGGCGGACACCGCGAAGTAGACGACCCCGAAGGGAATCGCCGTCGCCAGAAGGCCCAGCACCGGGTGCAGCCGGGGCGGCACGAGCAGCCCCCCGCCCCACTCCACGCCCACTCCGGGCATGGGGCCCAGGAGGCCGGTGAGGCCCTGTTTGACGGCCAACGCCACGAGCCCGCCCACCACCGCCGCGCCGTACAGCCGGGGCAGCAGTCCCGCCGGCAGGCCCACGGGCCCGACCATGGAGCGCAGCTTGCGGCGCAGGAGCGTGGTCTCCACCCAGGCCACGATGCCGCTGGACAGGGTGAGGAAGGCCGCGCCCAGCTCCCGGGGCAGCCCCAGCCGCTCCGGCAGCCACAGCGCCAGGAACCACGCCTTCACGGTGCCCATGGCCACGCGCACGATGGCGTAGCGCAGCGGCGTCTTCGGATCCTTCAGCGCGTAGAAGGCGGACGCGTAGAGGCGGCCCACGGTGGAGGCCACCAGGCCCACCGCCGCGCCCATCAGCAGGTACCAGAGGTAGCGCGAGTCCGCCGCGCCGAAGCGGCCCGTCTGCAGGAGCGCGCCGCTGACCAGGTCCCCCAGGAACAGCAGCGCGGCGGCGGACGGCACCACCCAGAAGGCGATGCGCCGCGAGCCCGCGTCGATGCGGCTTCGCAGCTTCGCGTGCGCCTGGGCCTCCCCTTCCGCCGTGGCGCGCGCCATCTCCGGCAGCTCCGCGGCGGACACCGCCATGCCGAAGAGGCTCACCGGGATGAGGTAGATGGTCTGCGCGTAGAGCAGCGAGGACAGCGCGCGGTTGGAGATGAGCGACGCGAACGCGGTGTCCACCCACGCGCTGAACTGCACCACGCCGCGCCCCAGCACCACCGGGCCGAAGTTCTTCAGCACCTGGCGCACGGAGGCGCTCGCCAGCGACACCACCGGGCGGAAGCGGCCCAAGAGGCGCATCACCGTGGGCACCTGCACCGCGAACTGGAGGAAGCTGCCCAGCACGACGCCGTAGGCCAGCCACTCCGTCAGGGCCTCCTCCGCGGCGCGGCCGCCGGACGTGTACCGGCCGCCCATCACCAGCAGCGTGGCGATGATGACGATGTTCCACACCACGGGCGCCAGGTAGGACAAGAGGAAGCGCCGGTGGCTGTTGAGGATGCCCAGGCACCACGCGCTCAGCACCAGGAAGCCCGTGCCGGGGAAGAGGATGCGCACCAGCCGCACGGCCAGGTCGCGCTCGCCGCCCTCGAAGCCCGGCGCGATGAGGTCCACGAACAGGGGCGTGGCCAGCATGCCCAGCGCCACCATCACGCCCGTGGCCAGGGCCAGGAGCCCGAACACCGCGCCCGCGACCCGGTCCGCCTCGTCCGCGTCCTTCTTGCCCAGGAGTTGGGCGTAGACGGGGATGAAGGAGCCGGACAGCACGCCCTCTCCGAAGAGGTTCTGGAGGAAGTTGGGGATGCGCAGCGCGGCCTTGAAGACGGCGGCGGCCTCCGCGTTGCCCAGGTAGTGCGCGAAGACGCGCTCGCGCACCAGGCCCATCAGCCGCGACGCCAGGATGCCGATGCCCACCAGCATCGCGCCCCGCCCTCCCGCGCTGCGTTCAGGGACGGACGGTGGGGTGGCGGCCGGAGGAGGGCCGGACGGGGGAGGCGATACGGGAGCGGAGGCGTTCACGAAGAGGCGGACTCTACGTCCGGCGTTCTTCGGCATGCAGCAGGAAACCCTTCGACCGCTGTTTCACTTGACGGTCACTCCCCAGGTTGCGAGGGTCCGCCCCCAATGGCCGGAAAGTCCGACACCGAGCGGTCCGACGTCGCGCGCATCCGCGCCGTGCTGGCACGCGAGCTCGAGACCATCAACGAGTACGAGGCCTTCGCCGAGGACTCCTCCAATCCGGAGGTCCGCGCCTTCTTCCTCCACCTCGCGGCGGAGGAGAAGGAGCACGTGTCCGAGGCCACCCACATGCTCCGGATGCTCGACAAGGGCCAGGACGCGTTCTTCGCCAAGCCCTTCGTCCCCGGCCACTTCCAGGCCGCCGTGGCGGGCGCCCCCGCGGAGCCCGCCC
>NZ_RAVW01000375.1 GCF_003611585.1 Corallococcus exercitus
CCAGCCGCGGTGACGCGGGAGGGTGGCGGGGGCTTCGCCAGCGCTCAGGAGCAGGGCGGTGCCGTCGTACGGCCGGGGCACGTACTTCTCCTGGGCGAAGAGGTTGGCGCGGAAGACCTGGAAGAGGACGCGCAGCTGCGTGGGACCGGAGTGCACGTCGAGGATGCGCGCCCGGACGCCTTCCTGCAGCAGGTGGCCGAGCATCGCGTCATCGTCACCTTGCGCCAGGACGTCGTCGGAGAGGGAGAGCGTCTGGCCGAAGGCCGTCGCGGTGGCGTGGGCGAAAGCGAGCCTCGCGCGAGCGTGGGAGTCGAGGTGCGCGACGTCCTGGGAGGGCTTCGTCAGGCCAGGGACGTGGGTGTCGATGAGCGCGAGCAGGTCCACGGCTTCACCGGCCTCACGCAGCCGCTGGGCCATCTCGTAGGCGACGAGTCCGCCCAGGGACCAGCCTCCCAGTTGGTAGGGGCCGTGAGGCTGCACCGTGCGGAGGGCTTCGATGTAGAGGTCGGCCATCTCCTCGATGGATTCCGCGACGGGGCGTCCGTCAAGGCCGCGCGACTGGAGGCCGTAGACGGGCAGTGAGGGGCCCAGACGCCGTGCCAGCTCCGAGTAGGCGAGGACGTTGCCGCCGCCCGGGTGGACGAGGAAGAAGGGCCGGTGGCCCGGCTCTCCACGCTCCAGCGGGACGAGGGGCGTCCACGCCTGAGAGTCCTCGCGGAGCAGCTGGGCGAGCTGCTCGACGGTGGGCTGCTGGAAGAGGACGGAGAGGGGAATCGACTGGCCCAGGCGCTCTCGCACGGCGGCGACCATGCGCACGGCGAGCAGCGAGTGGCCGCCGAGCTCGAAGAAGCTGGAGCGGACGCCGACGGAGCGGACGCCGAGGATGTCCTCCCAGATGCGAGCGAGCTGCATCTCCAGCGCGTCACGAGGGGCGACGAAGTCCCGGGCCTCGCTGGCGTGAGTGTCGGGCTCCGGCAGGGCCTTTCGGTCCACCTTGCCGTTGGCGTTGAGGGGCAACGCGTCGAGGACGAGGAGCGCGGAGGGCACCATGTACTCGGGCAGCCGCTGCTTGAGGCTTGCCTTGAGGGCTTCGGAGTCCAGCACCTGGCCTTCGCGCGCGGTGACGTAGCCGACGAGGCGCTTGTCCGCGTCCGTGCCCCGGGCCACGACGACGGCCTCGTTGACGCCGGTGGATGCACGCAGCGCGGCTTCGATTTCACCCAGCTCGATGCGGAAGCCACGCACCTTCACCTGGAAGTCGACGCGGCCCAGGAAGTCGAGTGTGCCGTCCTCCCGCCAGCGGGCCTTGTCGCCCGTGCGGTAGAGGCGCTCGCCCGGGATGGAGGTGAAGGGATGGGGGACGAAGCGCTCCGCGGTCAGGTCCGGGCGGTGGAGGTAGCCCCAGGCGAGGCCCTGGCCACCGACGTACACCTCTCCGGCGACGCCCACGGGCACCGGACGCAGGTGGGCGTCGAGCACGTAGGCCGTGGAGTTGGAGAGGGGACGGCCGATGGGCACCGCACCGTCCACCACCGAGTCTCGACGCAGGGTGAGCGTCGCGGAGAAGGTGGTGTTCTCCGTGGGGCCGTAGCCGTTGATGAAGGTGGTGCCTTCGGGGATGCGGGAGAGGTGCTCACGCACTCGGGCGGCGGGAAGCACGTCGCCACCGGCGAGCACCTGACGCACGCCCGCGAGGGCTTCACCCTGGTGCAGGGCCATCTGCTCGAAGAGGGCCGCCGTGAGCCACAGGGCCGTCACGCGGTGCTGGCGCAACTGCGCGGCCAGTTCCTCCAGCGAGAGGGAGTGAGGAGGCGCGAGGACGAGCTTCGCGCCGTGCAGCAACGCGCCCCAGATTTCGAGCGTGGAGGCGTCGAAGGCGACCGGGGCTGCCTGGAGCCAGACTTCGTCAGGCCCGAAGCGCATGAAGGAGTTGCCGAGCACCAGGCGGGTGATGCCTCGGTGGGGCACGCAGACCCCCTTGGGGCGCCCGGTGCTCCCGGAGGTGAACATGACGTAGGCGAGGGACTCGCCGTCCACGCGAACATCCGGCACATGCGTGGGCAGCGCGGCAATGACATCCCGCTGCGCATCCAGCCAGACGCGGGTACCGGATGCAGGCAGCAGGGAAGCGAAGGGCTGGTGAGTCAGCGTCACGCTGACGCCCGCGTCTTCCAGGAGCGCCGCGATGCGTTCCACGGGAGCGTTGCGATCCACGGGAACGAAGGCCGCGCCCACCTTGAGGATGGCGAGCAGTGCCGTCACCATTTCGAAGGAGCGCTCAACGGCCAGGCCGACGCGTGCACCCTGGATGATGCCAAGGGCGCGCAGGTGATGAGCCAGTTGGTTCGAACGGGCTTCGAGCTGTGCATACGTCAGCGAGTCATCCCCCAGCACGAGGGCGACGGCGTGAGGCGTACGCTGCGCCTGCTGGGCGAAGTGCACGTGGACGGGGATGTCCGTGGGGCTGATGGCCGCGGTGTCATTCCACTCCACGAGGATGCGCTGACGCTCGTCGCGGGAGAGGAGGGACAGTTCCGCCACGGACTGCTCTGGCTTCGCGGCCACGGCCTCCAGCAGCGTGTGCAGGTGGCCTGCCATCCGCTCGATGGTGCTCTGCTTGAAGAGGGCGGTGCTGTACTCCAGCGTGCCGCGCAGGCCTTCGCTCCCTTCGGTGAAGAAGACGCTCACGTCGAACTTCGACGTCGAGTGAGTGGCCTCCAGGCCGCGCAGCCGCAGGTCCGGCAGCCGCACGTCCTCCGTGGGCACGTTCTGGAGCGCCAGCAGCGTCTGGAAGAGAGGTGTGTGGCTGAGGCTGCGCGTGGGCTGCAGGGCCTCCACCAGCTTCTCGAAGGGCACCTCCTGGTGCTCGTAGGCCTCCAGCACCGTGGCACGCACCTGTTGCAGCAGCGTCCGGAAGGACTGCTCCTCGTCCACCTTCGCGCGAAGGACGAGCGTGTTGACGAAGAAGCCGATGAGGCCCTCCGTCTCCTCGCGGGTGCGGCCGGCAATGGGCGAGCCCACGCTGAGGTCCTGCTGCCCCGTGTAGCGCGCAAGCAGGCCCTGCCAGGCGGCCAGCAGCACCATGAAGAGCGAGCCGCCTTCCCGGTGGGCGAGGCCGCGCAAGGCTTCCGTCAATTCACGCGATAGGGTGAAGCTGAGGGTCGCGCCCGCGGTGCTCCGGACGGCGGGACGGGGGAAATCGGTGGGCAACTCCAGCACGGCCGGAGCACCGGAGAGCTTTCCCTCCCAGTAAGCCATCTCCTGCTGCAGCGTCTCACCGGCAAGGGTACGGCGCTGCCAGTCGGCGTAGTCCGCGTACTGCACCGGCAGCGCAGGCAGGGGAGACGGTTGCCCGGCGGAGAAGGCCGCGTAGAGGGCGGTGACTTCCCGCACCAGCACGCCCAGCGACCAGCCGTCGGAGACGATGTGGTGCATCGTGACGACGAGGACGTGCTCGGTTTCGGTCAGCTTGAAGAGGAGCGTGCGGAGGAGCGGGCCGGTGCGCAAGTCGAAGGGTCGGCGCATCTCCGTCTCCACGCGGGCCCGCGCTTCGGACTCACGCTGCGTTTCGGGCACGTCCGTGAGGTCCACGAGGGCCAGGGGCTGGTGGCTGTCGGGATGGATGACCTGGACAGGCGTCCCCTCCACCTGAGCGAAGGTGGTGCGCAGAGCGTCGTGACGGCGCACGACTTCCTGCAGGGCTCGCTCCAGCACGTCGGCGCGCAGGTAGCCCTCCAGCCGGACGGCAACGGGCACGTTGTAGAGGGAGCTGCCCGGCTCCAGTTGGTCGATGAGCCACAGCCGCTGCTGGGCGAAGGACAGCGGCAGCGGGCCGTCATGCGAGACGCGGGTGAGTTGAGGCGCGCTGGTGCGGGTGAGTCCCTTCAGGCGAATGGCGAGGGCCTCCACCGTGGGGGACTCGAAGAGGGCGCGCAGAGGGAGTTCCACGCTGAACTCGGCGCGCACGCGCGACACCACCTGCGTGGCCAGCAGCGAGTGGCCACCCAGCTCGAAGAAGGAGTCCTTCACGCCCACCTGGGGCAGGCGGAGCACCTCCGCCCAGATGGATGCGAGCTTCGCTTCGGCTTGCGTGCGAGGTGCCTCGTAGGTGCCGCCTGACTGCGGTGCCTCCGGCTCCGGCAGGGCCTTGCGGTCGACCTTGCCGTTGGAGTTGAGGGGCAGGGCGCCCAGCACCACGAAGGTGGAGGGCACCATGTACTCAGGAAGCCCCTGGCGCAGATGCGCCCTGAGGGCTTCCACCTCCAGGGAGGCCTCCGCCTTGGGCGCGACGTAGGCGACCAGTCGCTTGTCGGCGGCTTCGCCCTTCGCGACGACGACGGCGTCCTTGATGCCCGGAGCGCGGCGAAGCGCTGCTTCGATTTCTCCCAGTTCGATGCGGAAGCCGCGCACCTTCACCTGGAAGTCGATGCGGCCCAAGTACTCCAGGCGCCCGTCCAGGCGGTAGCGGACGCGGTCGCCGGTGCGGTACATGCGGCCGCCCGGAGGGCCGTAGGGCTCGGGCACGAAGCGCTCAGCAGTGAGTTCCGGGCGCAGCAGGTAGCCACGCGCTTGGCCTTCACCCGCGAGGTACAGCTCGCCTGCGACGCCCACGGGCACAGGCTGCAGCGAAGCGTCCAACACGTAGGCGCGCGTCGCGGGCAGGGGCCTGCCAATGAGAGGCACCTCGTCGCGGCCGACAAGAAAGGCCGTGGAGTAGGTGGTGTCTTCGGAGGGGCCGTAGAGGTTGAAGAGCTTCTGCACCGTCGGGACGGCGTAGACCTGCTTCGCCAACGTCTCGGGCAGGGCTTCGCCCGCAAGGTTGACGACGCGTACTCCCGGAGGCACGGCGCCCAGGCGCAGCAGTTGCGCCATGGCGGAGGGCACCGTGTTGACGAGGGTGACATGGGAAGCGGTAGGCAGTTCCGCCAGGTGCAGGGCGTTGCGTGCCACCACCACCGCGCCGCCGCTGCTCAACGGGGCGAAGAGCTCGAAGACGGAGAGGTCGAAGTTGAGGCTCGTCGCGGCGAGCGTGCCCTTCAGTTCCTCCGAGGTGAACGTCGCGAGCGCCCAGTGGAGGAAGGAGACGGCGTTGCCATGGGAGATGGCGACGCCCTTGGGACGGCCGGTGCTGCCGGAGGTGTAGATGAGGTAGGCGAGGTGCCCCGGCTGGATGTCCACAACGGGCGCCGTGGTGGGCTGCTTCACCAACTCCGCGTCCGAGTCGAGGCACACCGCAGTGGCGGTGGTTTCGGGCAGTGCGGCGAGCAGATGCGAGTGGGCGACGAGGGCAGGGCCCTGGGCGTCCTCAAGCAACCAGCCCAGGCGCTCTCGCGGGTAGCTGGGGTCCAGCGGCACGTAGGCGCCACCGGCCTTGAGAATGCCGAGGGCACCGATGACCAGGTCCTCGGTGCGTTCGACGCAGAGGCCGACGCGGACTTCGGGGCCGACGCCCAGGCCGCGCAGGCGGTGGGCGAGTTGGTTGGCCTTCGCGTCCATCTCCCGGTACGTCAGCTGACGCTCCGGCGTGATGATGGCCAGGGCGTCCGGCGTGCGACGCACCTGGGCTTCCACCATCGCGGGGATGCTCGGCTCGCGAATCGCCGGTGCCGCTTCCGGGTTCCAGCCGACGAGCAGTTGCTGGCGCTCGGAGTCGGTGAGCAGGGGCAGGTCACCCAGCCTCGTGTCCGGCTTCGTGGCGATGGCCTCCAACAACACACCGAAGTGTCCGGCCATGCGCTGGATGGTCGCCGCGTCGAACAAATCCGTCGCGTATTCCAGCGTACCGACGAACCCATCCCGTCCCTCACGCAGCCCCAGCGAGAGATCGAACTTGGCGAAGTGGGCTTCCAGCGGCAGGCCCTGGAACGACAGGCCGGGCAGACGCACCGCCTCGGTGGGCGTGTTCTGCAGGACGAACATGGCCTGGAAGAGCGGGCTGCGGCTCAGGTCGCGCGTGGGCTGCACGGCTTCGACGAGCTTCTCGAAGGGCAGGTGCTGGTGGTCGTACGCCGCGAGCGTCGTGCCGCGTACCTGGGCCAGCAGCTCACGGAACGTCGCGAGCGGGTTGAGTTGGGCGCGCAGGACCAGGGTGTTGATGAAGAAGCCGATGAGGCCTTCGGTCTCCGCCTGGGTGCGGCCCGCGATGGGGGAACCGACGCTGACGTCGTCCTGCGCGGCGTAGCGCGACAGCAGCACCTGGAAGGCCGCCAGCAGCGTCATGAAAGGCGTGGCGCCTTCACGCTGCGCCAGGGCCTTGAGTGCATCAGAGACCTGCGCGGGAATCCGCACATCCACGGTGGCGCCCCGGTGGGACTGAACGGGCGGACGCGCGCGGTCCGTGGGCAGCTCCAGCGCCGCGGGCGCACCCGCGAGCCGCTGCTTCCAGTAGTGGATCTGCGCGTCCAGGGCCTCACCCTGGAGCCAGTTGCGCTGCCACGTCGCGAAGTCCGCGTACTGCACGGGCAACGGCGAGAGGGCCGGCGTGCTTCCCGTGGTGAACGCCTCGTAGAAGGCCACCATCTCGCGCACGAGGACGCCCATGGACCAGCCGTCGGAGACGATGTGGTGCATCGTCACCAGTAGCAGGTGCTCCGCGTCGCCCAGGCGCACCAGCGTGCTGCGCAGGAGCGGACCCCTCGCGAGATCGAACGACCGTCGCGCTTCCTCGTCAGCCAGCCGCCGGGACTCTTCCTTCCGCTGGGCATCCGGCAGGGAGGAGAGGTCCACGACAGGCAGTGTCCAATCCGCCGGGGTGTGGATGCGCTGAGTGGGCTGCCCCTGGTGCTCGTGGAAGGTGGTGCGCAGGGCTTCGTGGCGTTGGACGAGCGATTCGAAGGCGCGGCGCAGCGCTTCTACATCCAGGTGTCCAGAGAGCTGGAGCGCGGTGGGGAGGTTGTAGGACGCGTCTCCGGGCTGGAGCTGATCCAACAGCCACAGCCGCTGCTGCGCGAAGGACAGGGGCCTTGGGCCGTCCGCGTGGGAGCGGGTGAGCGGAGGCAGGTGGACACTCGGAGTGCTCGCCTGGATGCGCTCCGCGAGCGCGGCGACCGTGGGGGCTTCGAAGAGGGCCCGCAGCGGCAGCTCCACACGGAAGGCGGAGCGAACACGCGAGACGAGCTGGGTGGCCAGCAGGGAGTGACCACCCAAGGCGAAGAAGTCGTCGTGGATGCCCACGCGCTCCACTCGCAACACCTGCGTGAAGAGGGCCGCGAGCTGTTCCTCCGCGGGGGTACGCGGCGCGACATAGGTGGAGGCGAGCGCATTGCTCTGAGGGGCGGGCAGGGCCTTGCGGTCCACCTTGCCGTTGGTGTTGAGAGGCAGGGCCTCCAGCACGAGGAAGGCGGAGGGCCGCATGTGCTCCGGTAGGAACTGCTTGAGCCAGTCCTTGAGGGCCTCGGGCGTGGGCGCGGGGTCCGTTCCTTCTGGAGGGACCACGTAGGCGACGAGCCGTTTGTCACCGGGCACGTCCTCGCGCGCCAGCACCACGGCGGCGTGCACCTGGGGATGCTTGAGGAGGGCCGCTTCGATTTCGCCCAGCTCGATGCGGAAGCCACGCACCTTCACCTGGAAGTCCGCGCGGCCCAGGTAGTCGAGCATCCCGTCCGCGCGCCAGCGCACCACGTCGCCGGTGCGGTAGAGACGGGCACCGGGCGTGGAGGAGAAGCCATCCGGGATGAAGCGGTCCGCCGTCAGCTCGGGACGGTTGAGGTAGCCGCGGGCCACGCCTTCGCCGCCGATGAACAGCTCACCCGCGACGCCCACGGGCACAGGGCGCAGCGTGCGGTCCAGCACGTAGACGCGCACGTTGGGCAGGGGCCGGCCGATGGTGGGCGTGGGCGAAGCGTCGAAGGCGCAGGCGGTGGCGTCGACGGTGCACTCGGTGGGGCCGTAGACGTTGAAGACGCGCGGACGCTGGACTTGCGCCAGGTGACGCCACGTAGCCGGGTCCACGGCTTCACCGCCCACGAGGACGCGGCGGGGAATGGACTGGCTTTGCAGCAGGCCTTCATCCACCAGCAGGCGCAGGTGCGCGGGGGAGCAGTCGAGGACGTCCAGCGCGTCCTGGCCGATGCGGTGGACAAGCTCGCGCACGTCGGCGCGGGCCTCGTCGGGGACGATGCAGAGGGTGTGGCCGTCGAGCACCTGGATGAGCTGCTTGACGGAGGCGTCGAAGGAGAGAGGCGCATTGACGCTGACGCGCTCTGCCGGCTGGGCACCAGCGTGCACGGTGGCGGCGAGGGCGACGCGCAGGTTCAGCACGGAGCGGTGCTGAATCATCACGCCCTTGGGGCGGCCGGTGCTGCCGGAGGTGTAGATGATGTACGCGAGGTGCTCCGGCGTGACTGACGTCACCGGGGCGTGCGAGGGCTCGCGGGCGAGGTCCGCGGCGTCGGAGTCCAGGCAGATGTCGTGCGCGGTATGCGGCGGCAGCGAATCGCGCAGGCGTTGCTGGGTGAGAACGACGGGAGCGCCCGTGTCGACGAGGACATGGGAGAGCCACTCACGCGGGTAGCTGGGGTCGATGGGGACGTAGGCGCCACCGGCCTTGAGAGTACCGAGGATGCCGACGAGGGCTTCGACGGAGCGCTCCACGCAGAGCACCACGCGCACGTCGGGGCCGACGCCCAACTTCACCAGCCGGTGCGCAAGCTGATTGGCGCGCGCGTCCAACTCACGGAAGGTGAGCTGCTCCTCGCGGCAGAGGACGGCCAGGGCTTCGGGCGTGCGAAGGGCCTGCGCGGCGAAGGCCTCATGGAGGCAGAGGTCGCGGGGGAACTCAGCGCTGGGGCCATTCCAGTCGACGAGCAACTGCTGGCGCTCCGGAGCGGTGAGCAGCGGCAGGCTCGCGAGCGTCGAGTCCGGCTTCGCGGCGATGGCCTCCAGCAGCACGCCCAGGTGGCCCACCATGCGCTGCACGGTCGAGGCATCAAAGAGCTCCGTGGCGTACGTCACTGTTCCGACGAAGCCCTGGGGCGACTCCTGCAACGTCAGGGTGAGATCGAACTTGGAGGAACGGGTGTCCACCGGGACGGGCTGGAAGGACAGCCCAGGCAGTCGCAGTGTCTCCGTGGGCGTGTTCTGCAGGGAGAACATCGCCTGGAAGAGCGCACTGCGGCTCAGGTCTCGCGAAGGCTGGAGGACCTCCACCAGCTTCTCGAAGGGGACATGCTGGTGCTCGTAGGCCGCGAGCGTCGTGGCCTTCATCTGGGAGAGCAGCTGGCGGAACGAGTCCTGCGGCTGTAGCCGGGCACGCAGCACCAGCGTGTTGACGAAGAAGCCGATGAGGCCCTCGGTCTCCGCCTGCGTGCGGCCCGCGATGGGCGTGCCCACGCTGATGTCATCCTGCGTGGAGTAGCGGGACAGCAGCACCTGCCAGGCCGCGAGCAGCACCATGAAGGGCGTCGCGCCTTCACCCTGTGCCAGCGACTTGAGTGCCTGGGAGACGTGCGACGGGACACGCACGTCCACCGTGGCTCCCCGGCGTGACTGCACGGGCGGGCGAGGACGATCCGTCGGCAGGTCCAGTGCGGACGGAGCCCCCGCGAGCTGCTGCTTCCAGTAACCCAGCTGCGCGTCCAGGGCCTCGCCCTGGAGCCAGCCTC
>NZ_RAVW01000376.1 GCF_003611585.1 Corallococcus exercitus
GCTGACGCGGGCGGAGGGGCCGGGGAGGAGCCTGGAGACTCCGGCTGCGGGTGCTCGGCGGCGGGCGCGCCTTTCTGGGGCTTCTTGCCACTGGCCCTGCTGCTGCGCCGCCGCCGCTCGCGGGCCGCGTAGGGACGCTCCCCCTGGAGCTCAATCGAGGCCGCGATGGAAGGCCGAGTCCGCCCAGGCTCCTTCCGGGGCGCCGCGGGCCGGAGAATGCGTTTCCAGGGACGAACAGAAAGGCCATGACCATGGACCTGCGAATCGCCTCGTACAACATCCTGGCGGACGCCTACGTCAAGCCGGAGTGGTTCCCGCACACGCCCGCGGACCTGCTCCGGCCGCGAAGCCGTGACGCGTTGCTGGCCCGCCGCATCCTGGCGCTGGACGCGGACATCGTCTGTCTTCAGGAGGTGGAGCCCGACAGCTTCGCCGCGCTCCAGGAGGCGCTGGCGCCGCGCGGGTACGTGGGCGTGATGGCCCAGAAGCAGCAAGGCCGTCCCGATGGCTGCGCGGTGTTCCACCGCCTGGATCGGAGCCCCGGCCACCGGGCCTACTACTTCAGCGACCGGCTGGAGGACGGGCGCGTCTCCGGACATCTGGCGTTGGTCGTGGACTTCGACGTCGGCGGAGCGCGGCTGCGCGTGGCCTGCACGCACCTGCGCTGGGACCGGCCCGACAGGCCGGTGGAGCAACACCAGGGCATGCAGCAGGCCACCGAGCTGATCAACGAGCTGCTCCGGAAGGATCCGGAGGCCCTGTGGATCGTGTGCGGCGACTTCAACGCCCGGCCCGGCGAGCCGCTGGTCCAGGCCTTCGAAGCAACCGGGCTGCGCGATGCCTACGCGGGTCAGCATCAGCCGACCTGCAATGCGAACGGCGAGCCCAAGGCCATCGACTTCCTCTTCCACTCCAGCGCGCTGCGGGCCTGGCCAGACCGGTTGCCAGCGCTGGACGCGCGGACGCCGCTGCCCTCGGAGCAGGAGCCCTCCGACCACCTGCCGATCTCCGCACGGCTGCATCGCTAGAGAGCGCCCCCGGGACTACGGCGCCGGTGGGGTTTCAAGGCGCCGCAAGGACTCCCGCGCGCGCTGTCGCTCCTCGCGCTGCTTCGCGACCAGCTCTCGCGCCTTGCCCTTCTGCGTCTCGTCCAGGAGCGCCTCGACGTCGCGGTAGGCCGCCGTCTCGTTCTCCTCCATCGCCTGGAGCAGGGCCTGCTGTCGCTTCAGGCCCTCTTCGCTCAGGGGTTCGAGAGGCCGGGCGGGCGGCCTGTACGCGGGCCGGCCTCCGAGGCCCACCGGGCCGCCCCTGCGAGGCACCCCGGCTCCGCGCGGGGGGCCTTCGCCTGGAGCGGGTTCGGGGTGCCAGACCTGCCGGAGCTGTTCCCGGAAGGGCCGGTTGGCTGCATCGAGGGCCTCCTCCCGCTGGCCCACCTGGATCAACTGGTCGGTGGTGAGCGCCAGCGCTTCATGGTTCTCGAGCAGCAGCGCGAGCGGCGATTGGAAGAGAATCCTGGGAGGCGGCGAACGCCCGGGACGTTCCTCCGGGGAGGACGAAGCGCAGGCGGTGACGAGGCCCACCAGCAACAACCACGGCACGAGACGGCGCGGCGACATCGGACCTCCATGGGGCGTGTGCCTTCGGGCTCTATCCTGTTCGTCCGCCGGAATGAAGGCACGGTGAAGTTGTCACTGGAGAACGTCAGGCCTGGCAGCCCGGCAGGCAGTGGAGACGCCGCGCGGCATCTGCTCAAGTGCCGCCAGCTCACTTCCCCGGAGGGAACGGATGGACGGCACGTACAAGTCATTGCGCATCGAGAAGGCCGACGGCATCGCGGAGCTGGTGCTCACCGGCCCGGGCAAGGGCAACGCCATGGGCCCCGACTTCTGGCGGGAGATGCCCGAGGCGCTCCGCGCGCTGGACGCCGACGACGCCGTGCGCGTGGTGCTGGTGCGCGGCGAGGGCAGCCACTTCACCTACGGCCTGGACCTGATGGGGATGATGGAGTCCCTCGGGCCGCTGCTCACCGCCGAAAGCAACCTGGCGCGGGAGCGCAGCCAGTTGCTCAAGTTGATTGGTGAGATGCAGCAGGCCACGGAAGGGGTGGCCCGGTGCAGGAAGCCCGTCATCGCCGCGGTGCATGGCTGGTGCATCGGCGGGGGCATGGACCTCATCGCCGCGTGTGACTTCCGCTACTGCTCGCAGGACGCGAAGTTCTCCCTGCGCGAGGTGAAGGTCGGCATCGTCGCGGACCTGGGCGCGCTCCAGCGGTTGCCGCGCATCATTGGCGAGGGCAACACGCGCGAGCTGGCCTACACCGGCGGCGACGTGGACGCGGCGCGCGCGCTGCGCATGGGCCTGGTCAACGAGGTCTTCCCCTCCCCCGAGGCCCTGCTCACGGAGGCGCGGGCAACGGCGCGGCGCATCGCGGACAACCCGCTGCTCGTCATCCAGGGCGCCAAGCAGGTGATGGAGTACTGCGCGGACAAGTCCATCGCGGATGGCCTGCGCTACGTGGCGGTGTGGAACTCGGCCTTCCTCCAGTCGCACGATTTGACGGAGGCCTTCTCCGCCTTCGCCGAACGCCGTCCTCCCAAGTTCCAGGGGCGCTGACCCCTACGCGGCCACGGCCTCGGTGATGCTGAGCGCGGCCGGCGTGGGGATGACGCGTGAGAGCCGCAAGCCCGCCTGGGCGAAGAGCTTGCGGAAGTCCTCCTCCGTGCGCTCCCGGCCGGGCAGCGAGGCCAGCATCATCACGTCCAGCACCTTGCCCCCGTGCGGCTCGCTCCCGGGCGGGATGACGGTGTCCACCACCAGCACCCGGCCGCCCTCGGCCATGGCGCGGCGGCAGTGGCGCAGGATGTCCACGCATACCGCGTCGCTCCAGTCGTGGAGGATGCGCTTGAGGACATACGCGTCCGCGCCCGAAGGCACCGTCTGGAAGAAGTCCCCCTCCACCAGCTCGCAGCGCTCGGACAGCCCCGCCTGGGCGATGCGCGCCTCGTCCAGGACGTGCCGGTGGTCGAAGAGCACGCCCCGGAGCGACGGTGAGGACTGGAGCACTTCGATGAGGAAGCCGCCGTGGCCGCCGCCCACGTCCACCACCTGCCGGCAGGCGCTGAAGTCATAGCTGCGCGCGATGGGGCCGTTCTCCAGGTCCGACAGGCTGGACATGCCCCGGTGGAAGGTGGCGCCCGCCGCCGCGTTGCTCGCGAGGTGATCGAAGAAGGGCTTGCCGAAGATGCGCTCGAAGGCGTTCGTCCCCGTCCGCACCGTCTGCGTGAGCGCGCCGGTGGGTGCCCAGAAGATGTCCTGCGTGAGCATCAACACCGCGCTGCGCAGGGAGCCGGGGGCCTGGGTGCGCAGCAGGTCGGAGGCGGGGGTGAGCGCGAAGTTGCCGTCGGCATCCTCGGAGAACACGCCCGCGCTCGCCAGCAATCGCAGCACCCGGTACAGCGATGCCGCGTCCGCGCCCACGTCCTCCGCGAGCCGGGCCGCGCTCTTCGGGCCCTGCTCCAGGTGGTCCGCGACGCCCAGCTCCGCCGCCGTGGACAGCGCACCGGAGAGGATGAAACCAAAGCCAAGATCGACGATGAGCTGCGCCGGATGAACGGACGGAGAGGTCATCGGCCGGTCGTACTCCCGGTCAAATCCAGACGTCAACCCACGGGAGGAAACGTGGCCTCGGCCTGAGTGAACGGGATTAGACTCCTGCCATGAAGAACACGCCCGACACGAATCCGTTTCCCGCGCTGCAGCTCCATGCGGCCATCACCAGTTACTGGCGCACCCAGGTCATCGGCACCGTGGCCCGGCTGGGCATCGCGGATCTGCTCGCGGCGGGCCCCCGCGACAGTGATTCGCTGGCGGCCGAGCTGGGCGTCCACCCGGGCGCCCTGTTCCGGTTGCTGCGAGGCGGCCTCACCGTCGGCATCCTCGAAGCCGTCTCCGAGCGGACCTTCGCGCTGACGCCGATGGGCGAAGGGCTGCGCTCGAACGTCCCCGGCTCGCTGAGGGAGATGGCCATCACCCAGAGCGCCCCGGCGCACTGGTTGCCCTGGGGGCTGCTCACCGAGGCGGTCCGCACGGGCAAGTCCCCGGTGCAGGCCGCCCTCGGCTCGGACATCTGGGGGCACTTCGCCCGCAACCCCGAGGAGGCGGGGTTCTTCGCCCAGGCGATGGGCAACCTGTCCGCCCTGGTGGCCAGCGAGGTGACGCAGCACATCGACTTCGCCCCCTTCGCCCGTGTGGCGGACATCGGGGGAAGCCACGGCGATCTGCTCGCGCACGTGCTGGCCGCCCATCCCTCCTGCCGGGGCATCCTCTTCGACCTGCCCCAGGTCGCCGAGGGCGCGAAGACGGCGCTGGCGTCCCGGGGCCTGGGCAACCGGGTGGACGTGGTGGCCGGGAGCTTCTTCGAGCCCGGCATTCCCCCCGCCGACGCCTACCTGCTCAAACACATCCTCCATGACTGGGAGGATGACGCCTCCCTCACCCTCCTGCGCCGGCTCCACGAGGCAGCCCCCTCCGGGGCCCGGCTGTTCGTGCTGGAGCTGGTGATTCCGGACAACCGGACTCCGGACCCGATGCACCTGATCGACCTCAACATGCTGGTCGTCGCCGACGGACGCGAGCGCACCACGGACGAGTTCCGCGCGCTGCTCAGCGCGACCTCATGGAAGGTGGAGCGCATCCTTCCCACCCGGAGCGGGGTCAGCATCATCGAGGCGGTGAAAGTCTGAGCTACGGCCGCGCCTTCGACATTTCCAAGCATATCTAGATTTACTATTTAACCCGGATCCTGACAGCATTCTCCCACGGGTTCTCGTGAAACTCCTCGCGAGCCCCGTGGGAGAGAGCTCATGAACAACACGTCACGAAGGAATGCGCTGTACCGGTGGATGGGCGTGGGCGGGACGGTGCTCGCGATCGGCTGTGGAGGCGCCCCCGAGGAGCAGCCGGTGGATCCGGTCCCCGCGACCCAGGAGGCGCCGCTCACCGTCTCTGGCGACTTCGACGGTGACGGCACCACCGACCAGCTCACCACCAGCCTGACAGGCATCTCCATCTTCCACCCGTCGAAGGGGACGACGAAGTTCTACTCCTTCACCGGCAGCTTCGCCGTCAACAACGCCACCATGGACCTGGACGGGACCGTGGGCCTGGAGGTGGTGGTCGTCACCAGCAGCGGCATCAGCGTCATCACCGACAAGAAGGGGACGTCGCAGTTCTATTCCTTCTCCGGCAGCTTCTCGATCGTGAACGTGAGCGACACGGACGGAGTGGCGGGCGCGGAGGTCGTCACGGCCTCGGTGGGCGGCGTCAGCGTCATCCGGCACCGGAGCGCCAGCAGCTACTTCTATCCGTTCTCCGGGACGTATCAGGTCAACACGGTGGTCGACACGAACGGCGTCGCGGGCGCGGACATCGTCGTGGTGGCCAAGAACAGCACCAGCCAGGGCATCTCCATCATCCACGACTCGAACCGCACCTCGCAGTACTACGCCTTCAACACCAACTTCACCATCACGGCGGCGTGTGATTCGGACGGGGTCGCGGGCGCGGAGCTCTTCATCACGACGTCCACGAACAAGTACATCCTCAAGGACCGGACCGGGCTGACGACGACCACGACCCAGACGGGCTGCTGAAGACAGCCGAGCCGTGTCTCCCCTTCCCCTCACGCATCGTGACTCCAAACGTCGGCATGGTGGAGGTGAGCCCCAAGCCCGTGCCCGTGTCGTGAGGAGATGACGGACCGGGCTCCACGACGCGCCGGTCGTGGGTGGCGTCAGAAGACGCCCCCCACGGCCAGCATCGCGCCCCCGGACGAGGGCACCACGGCCACGCGCGGCAGGCGCCGCAGCTCCGGGTCCGAGTTCCACTGCCGCACCAGGTGCTCGGTGGCGCTCCCCGTGTACCGGGCACGCAGCAGGTTCGACGTGGCACTCACCGCGGCGAGCAGCGCGGCGCGCTCGGCTTCTCGTACGTCGTGGCCCGGTGAGCCGTTCGCGCGCCGCACCTCGCCGATCCCCAGCAGCAGCGCGGACGCGCCCATGTAGATCCAGCCCACCGTCTCCAGCCTGCGCCGGATGTTCCGCTCCTGCGCGAGGAAGCGGTTGAGCCGGTAGTCCACGCGCGCGACGGCGAGGCCCGGGTCCGCGGCGGCGTCCGCCTGCGACGCGTGGAACTCCCGCAGCAGGGCCTCCGGATCCTCGCGCCGGAGCTGCTGGAGGAGGTCCGCGCCGCTGAAGAGCAGGCTCACGGCCAGCGCGGAGATTCCCTGGACCCGGCTATCCCTGTCCCCCTCCGCCACGAGGAACGCACCGGTGCCCACCGAGGAGACCAGCGTCGCGCCGAAGAGGATGGTCTCCGTCCTGCGCCGGTCGCGCTCGACCGTGGTGAAGGTCTCCACCAGCTGCCGCATCCGCTCCCGCTCCGCCAGGGAGATGCCGTACACGGGCGCGGGCTCGGCCTGCCGCGCGCGCTCGAACGCGGCGAGCGCCTCGGGACCGAAGGGCGTCGCGAAGAGGCTGCGCAGCTGCTCCTGCACCCCGCGTGCGGCCGGAGGCATGGGCATGGGCGGGCTGAAGCTCGCCAGCTCCACCGTGGCGCCGGGCGCCACCTCCCCCAGGGACCAGGCCCGCGCGGTGTCGGGGCCGCCAGGGCGCTCCACCTCCAGGCCCCGCGCCACCCGGGGCGGCAGGCGCAGCGCCAGCGGCATCCCGGCCTCCTTGTTCAGATCCGCCCACCGCAGGCCCTGGGCATCGCGCAGCGTGAGCCGCACCGGGGGGACGGCGTCCACCCGCAGCGTCACCGCCGAGCGCACCGCCCGCAGGTCCACCAGCGTGGCCTGGGGGCTACGCCCCGGACCGAGCGCGAAGAGGCGGGGCCGGAAGAGCGGGTTGGGAATCTCCCGCGCCGCGATGCTCGCGAAGGCCTCCAGCTCCGCATACGTGACACGTCCGTCCGCGTCCGCGTCCGCGGCCCCCATCAGCCCCGAGCGCACCACATGGCTGAAGACACCGGACTGCAGCTCGGACCACTCGTAGACCTCGGCCTCGGCGCTGGTGGACAGCAGCACGCCCACCGCGGGCAGCCGCTGCGCCAGGCTCCGCGTCATGTCCTCCGGCGTGGCATAGCGCCGCCCACCCGCCTTGCGCGGGCTCACCACGAAGAAGGAGTTGCAGCTGTCCAGGATGACGTGCGCGCGCGTGGCGTCCACCTGGCGCAGCAGCGCCTGCAGGTCATCCGCGTCGAAGGCCCGGTCGCTCAGCTCCAGGAAGCCGCGCCCCTGGTCCACGTCGCCGTGGCCGGCGAAGACGAAGTAGAAGTCCACCTCGCGGCCCGAGCGCTTCACCTCGGCGATGCGCGCGGCCAGCGCTCGGGCCGCCTCCGCGACGTTCTGCGATGAGGGAGCGCGGACCTGCGGCTCCAGCGCGGGGAAGAGCCGGCGGGTGTCCGAGTCCAGCCCGGTGAGGAGCACCACGTCCCCGGGCGCCGACAGCATGGAGAAGAACTCGTGGTACTTCGCCCCGTCGTCGTCCGCGTACTGCAGCCTCGCGCGGCCGGGCGCGAAGCCCTGGTTGTTGGCCACCACCAGCGCGAACACCACGGGCGGTGGGGACGGCGCCTCGCCCGCGGCGGGGGTGGACAGCGTGAGCGCGACGAGCAGCGGAAGAAGAAACCTCAAGGCGTGGACCCCGCCTCCGCCAGGACGACGGACACCGACTCCACCGTGGCCTCCGGCCACCGTCGCCGCAGCGCCTCGGGCGTGCGCCCTTCCGGAGGGAGCGACTCCACGTCCTTCACCCCCAGCGGCGCGCGGGTGACCATGGACACGAGGCGCAAGGGCCCGGGCGCCGGGTCCTCCAGCACCACCACCTCTTCCAGCGCCCGTGCCTCCGCCGACGGCGCCAGCCGCACCGACGGCTCGTTCGCGTCCTCGCGCAGGTGGGCCGGGTAGAGCCAGTGCACCTCGCCGCGCGCGTCCTGGGCAAAGGCCAGCAGGTACACCGGCTCGCGCGTGTCCAGGTTGCGGTAGCGCACCCCGAAGCCCGCATCCGCCGGCAGCACCATGTCCGGGGCCAGCGGCGCGGCGCCCATGCCCGACCCGTGGAAGGTGATGCCCACGCTCCGGCCCAGCGTCGCCGCCGCCGGCCCGCCGCGCGCGGTCCACGTCCCCTGCCCGGGCCCCGGACCGGGCGAGGGCCGCAGCATGAACACCGCCAGCCCCGCGGCGAGCGCGGCGGCCGCGGCCCCTCCCACCCAGGGCCAGGCCCTCGGCGGCGTCACCCGCCGCTCCGCGGCCCCCGCGTGCACCCGACGCATCACCCGCGCCACCGCCTCCTCCGTGGGCGCGGCGGGCTCCAGCGGCGCGGCGAGGCGTGTGACGAGCGCCTCCGTCTCCCGCAGCTCGGCCTGGCAGCGCGCGCAGCCCCGGGCATGGTCCCGCAGCGCCTGCGCCTCTTCCTCGGAGAGCTGCCGGTCGACGAGCTGCGGCCACACCGACGACTCGGGGCATGCCGACATCATGGGCTTCCTCCCGGCACCATTTCGCGGAGCTTCTTCAGCCCATGGAACACGCGCGAGCGCACCGTGGACTCGTTGCGCCCGACGATGCGGGAGATCTCCGCGTAGTCGAGCTCCTGGTCGAACCGCAGCAGCAGCACCTCGCGGAACTTCTCCGGCAGCGCCAGGAGGGCCTCGCGCACGCGCATCCGCCGCTCGCGCTCCAGCAGCTGATCCACCACGTCCGCGGAGGCCGGCGAGGCCACGGCCTCCCCCCGGGCCCCGTCGGAGTCCTCCGCCTGCCAGCGCCCGCGCCGGCCCGCGTCCCGCACGCGGTTGCGGCACAGGTTGCGGGCCAGCGTGAGCATGAAGACGACGAAGGGCGCGCGGGGCTGGTACTCGCGGCGTGCTTCCCACACCCGCACCAGCGTCTCCTGCGCCAGTTCGTCCCCTTCCGCCGTGCTGCCCACGGACTTGCCGCAGTAGCGCGCCAGCCTCGGGTGATGCCGGCGCACCAGCTGCTCGAAGGCCTGCGCGGAGCCCCCTGCGGACAGGAGCATCAGCTCCTCGTCCGGGCGCGACTCGAGTCGTCGCCGGGCGTCCCCCGGGAAGGGCAGGACCGAAGGAGGGGCGGTGGCGGAATCCGACATGACGCGAGACGGGGAGACTAGCGGACCTGGCTACAGGACGGAAAAGCCGCCGGAGATGCCCAGGATCACGCCGCCCGGCCGGGCGAAGCGCAGGTTCCTTTCCTCACCGTCGGTCAGCTCGCGCTCACCGCCCGTGCGGTAACGGGCGGGGTCCAGGCGGTAGGCCCAGCCCGCCTCGAAGCCCAGCCATCCGCGGCGCCCCAGGTCCATTCGGTAGCCCAGCGAGGCATTGGCCGTGGTGACCGCCGAGCGGAGCACGCTCACGTCCACCCCGTCCTCCTCTCCGAGCCAGGTCGTGCGCCCCAGGTTGTGCGCCAGCGCGCCCTGGAGGAAGAGGCCGCGCGCGACGCCCAGCGGATACACGCGCGAGTGCGCGGTGAAGCGCAGGCCCCACAGCCCTCGTC
>NZ_RAVW01000377.1 GCF_003611585.1 Corallococcus exercitus
CTCTTATC
The DNA here is from genome assembly GCF_003611585.1 of Corallococcus exercitus. Taxonomy (GTDB): domain Bacteria; phylum Myxococcota; class Myxococcia; order Myxococcales; family Myxococcaceae; genus Corallococcus; species Corallococcus exercitus. The sequence continues at coordinate 9 of NZ_RAVW01000377.1, forward strand.
GGCGGCAGCGTCAGATGTGTATAAGAGCCAGCCGTCGCGCCCAGCGCCATGCGGATGCCCAGCTCACGCGTGCGCTGGCTCACGGTGTACGCCAGCACGCCGTACAGCCCCACGCCCGCCAGCGTCAGCGCGAGCACCGCCATGGCCGTGAGCAGGCCACCCATCACCTGCGTGCGCCCCAGGCTCTCCGCCACCACGTCCTCCAGGTCGCGCACCTGCACGAGCGGCAGGCCCGGATCCACCGCGCGAAGCTGTTCGCGCAGCGCGGGCACCAGCGCCGGTGCGCTCGGGTTGGCGCGCACGGCGATGAGCATGTGCATGCCCTCGAATTGCTCCATGGGCAGGTAGACCTCCGCGCGCGGCTCCTCCGCGAGGCTCGCGTGGCGCACGTCGCCCACCACGCCCACCACCTCCCGGAACGGCTCGCCGTCGAGCGTCAACCGTGCGCGCTGGCCCAGGACGGGCCCCTTCGGCAGGAAGCGCTTCACGAAGGCCTCGTTGACCACCATCACCGGCGCGGCGCCCGCGCCGTCCGAGGTGCTCACGTCGCGGCCCTCCTTCAGCGGGATGCGCAGCGTGGCGAAGTAGCCGTCGCTCACCGCTCGGAAGTTGACGGGCTCGCGCGCCTCGGCCTCCCGCTCCGTCTCACCGGGCAGCAGCACCGCGCTGAAGCCGTTGCGGTTCCACAGCGGCAGCGTGCTGGCCAGTCCCGCCGCCTGCACCGACGGCAATGCCCGCACCCGCGCCAGCAGCTCCGCGCTCACCTGCCGCCTGCGCGTGTCGTCCCGTCCATACGCCTCGCGGGGGAACGACAGCTCCATCGCGCTGACGCCGCGCGGGTCGAAGCCCGGCGGTACGGAGTGCAGCGCGTGGAGCGTGCGCAGCATCAGTCCCGCGCCCACCAGCGGCACGAGCGCCAGCGCGACCTGCGCCACCACCAGCACCGCCCGCGCCCGCACCGGCCCCGTCGCGCCCCGCCCTTCGCGAAGGCCTCCGAGCGCGCCCTTCGCCTCCGCGCGGGAGGCGCGCAGCGCGGGCACCAGTCCAAAGAGGATGCTCGTGGTCAGGGACAGCCCCGCCGCGATGGCGAGCACGTGCGGCTCCAGCCGGATCTCCTCCGGCGACACCACCTCCCCCGGGACGAACACGCGCAGCAGGTCCATCCCCCACAGCGCCAGGAGCAGCCCCACCGCGCCGCCTGACACCGCCAGCACCACGCTCTCCACCAGGAACTGCCGCACCAGCCGGCCCCGGTCCGCGCCCAGCGCCGCGCGCACCGCCACCTCGCGCTCGCGGGCACTGGCGCGCGCGAGCAGCAGGTTCGCCACGTTGGCGCACGCCACGCACAGCACCAGCGCCATCACGCCGGCCAGAAGCCATAGCTGCTCGCGCGACGTCTCCACCACCTGTTCGTGCAGCAGCACCACGCGCACTCCGGGCACGGCTTCACTTCCGCCCACCGTCGCGGCCCAGGCTCGGGAGCGCTCCTCCAGCTCCGCGCGGGCGCGCTCCAGCGGAACTCCCGGCCGCAGCCGGCCCACGCCGCGCACGTAGACCTCTTCCGGGGCCTGCCCCGGTGCGGCGGGCGCGGGGGCCAGGGGCTTCCACAGGTCCACGCCCGGCCAGAAGCGGAACGACGCGGGCAGCACCCCTTGGACGACGTGTGGAGTGCCATCGAGCGTGACGGTCTGCCCCACCACGTCCGCGCGTCCCGCGAAGTGGCTCCACCAGAAGGCATGGGACACGAGCACGCCCCGGTCGCGCCCGGGCACCTGGGACTCGGGACCGAAGCCCTGGCCGCGCTCGGGCCGCACGCCCAGCAGTGGCAACAGACCCGGAGTGGCGAGCCCCGCGCGCACCCGCTGCGCCCCGCCCGGACCGGTCAGCGTGGAGTCCATGGCGGTGACGCCTTCGATGCCCTGGAACGCGTCCGAGTGCTCGCGCCATGCCTGGAGGTACGAGTACGCCACCCCGCCCCGCTCGCGCTGCGGCGTGGACTGGTACAGGCGCAGCAGCTCCTGGGGCTCGTAGTACGGCAGCGGCCTGAGCAGCACCTGGTACACGAGGCTGAAGACCGCGGTGGTGGCCCCGATGGCGAGCGCGAGCGTGACCACGACCACCACGGTGAACACGGGCTCGCGGCGCATCCGGCGCAGCGACAGGCGGACGTCTTGGAGGAGCTGGGACATGGGGGTGAGCCGGGGCGGCTGCAACTCTAGCGCCACGGCCCCTCGACGGCCCGGGGGGCGGAGGACGGCGGCGAGTGTGTTCGCTCGTGGCACACGGCGTCCCGCAAGCGGACAGCGGCCTTCTTTTCGGAAGGCAGGCGCGGGCGCCAGCGATATGGAGGGGCCATGCGCAATGCACTGATGGCGGCTTCGTTCCTTGCCCTCGCGGGCTGCTCCCACTCGACGCCCACGGCTCCGGCGTCCTCCACCCAGGCCCAGGCGGCGTCCGTGCCGGCGCAGGCGCTGGTGGACGCGCCGGACCGCACGGAGGCGGACCGCAAGCTGGACGCGGGCCGGCACCCCGCGGCCCTGCTGGAGTTCGTGGGCGTGAAGCCCGGCATGCAGGTGGCGGAGCTGATGGCGGGCGGCGGCTACACCACGGAGCTGCTGGCGCGCGCGGTGGGGCCCACGGGCAAGGTGTACGGCGAGAACCCCAAGGTCGTGCTGGAGCGCTTCGCGGAGAAGCCGTGGCAGGAGCGGCTGGCGCGGCCGGTGAACCAGAACGTGGTGCGCCTGGACCGCGAGCTGGACGCACCCTTCCCGCCCGAGCTGAACGGCACGCTGGACGCGGTGGTGAGCCACATCATCTACCACGACACCGGCTGGCTGGGCGTGGACCGGGCGAAGATGAACGCGGCGGTGTTCCAGGCGCTCAAGCCCGGCGGCGTCTACGTCATCCTCGACTCCAGCGCGAAGCCGGGCACGGGCATCACGGAAGGCCAGACGCTGCACCGCATCGACGAGCAGCTGGTGCGCGAGGAGGTGCAGGCCGCGGGCTTCAAGCTCCAGGAGGAGGGCAACACCTGGCGCAACCCGGAGGACACGCGCGACTGGAGCTCCAGCCCGGGAGCCGCGGGCGAGCGCCGGGGCACGAGCGACCGCTTCGCACTGAAGTTCGTCAAGCCGTAGCAGGGAGACGCACCCATGGCCTCACGCAAGTTCAAGGCGAAGCTCGAGGTGGCCAACGACGCGGGAGGCCGCTTCGTGCGCTGTCCGTTCGACAGCCGCGAGGAATACGGTGAAGCGCGGCCGCCCGTGGTGGGCACCGTCAACGGGCATCCCTTCCGGAGCCGGTTGATGGTGTACGGCGGCATCACCTACCTGGGCTTCACCAAGGACGTGCGCGAGGCCGCGGGCGTGGAGGAAGGCGCGATGCTGAGCATCACGCTGGAGAAGGACACGGCACCTCGGGAGATCGAGGTGCCGGAGGATCTCCAGCGTGCCCTGGACGCGGAGCCCGCGCTGCGGGACGTGTTCACGAAGCTCGCGTTCACGCACCGCAAGGAGTTCGTGCAGGCGCTCACCGAGGCGAAGCGCGAGGAGACCCGCGCGCGCCGCCTGGCGCAGACGCTGGAGAAGCTGCGCGCCAAGGTGGCGAAGTAGACCGGGGGCCAGGACCCGCAGCGGACAGTGTCTGCTGGCGGGACCTGGAGCGCTCGCGCGGACCGGCTCAAGGATGACGTAGCCTCCACGGCATGGCCTCTCGCATCCCGGCACGTCCTGCCCGCAACGTCGACGACTCGAGCGCACGCCTCATCGCCTGTGGTGTGTCCATCGGGCTCTTCGTGATCGCCTGTTACCTGCCTGCGCTGATCACACGCACCCCGCACGGTGGGGGTGACTCGGCGGTGAATGGAGCGTTCCTGCTGCTCATCGGCTCCACGGCCGTGGTCTCCGGGAACTTCGGTTGGTTCGCCAACCCCCTGCTGGCCGTGGCGATCGTCATGCTCGCGCTGAGGGCGGACCGGAAGGCGTTCAAGTGGGGCATTACGGCCTGCGTCCTCGGGGCGTCTTCGATCGTCAGCACGCGCTCCTACAACGCCGACGTACGGGGGACCGCCATCGGCTTCTATGTCTGGATGGCCAGCCTGCTGGTGGTTCCGTTCACGGCCCATCTCCTTTCGCAGCGCGACACGCGGTCTTGATTCAGGCGTCTTCGTCGTTCGAACCGCCCCCCTGACCTCGGACCGCCGTGAGCAGCAGGTCGTACTTGCCGCCCAGGAACGTGCGGAAGCCGTGCTGGTGCAGGTAGCGGCGGTAGAAGGACAGGTCCTTCACCAGCAGCGACAGGTCCGGTTCGCGCAGGTTGCGCACGCGCGCGCCGTACACGACCTCTCCGTCGCGGAAGCGGGAGTTGGGGAAGCCCAGCACCAGTGAGGCCCGGGGCTCCAGGTGCTCCTGCACCAGCTTGCGCAAGAGCGCCCGGTCATCCACGCCGGGGCTCTGCAACGTGCCCACCGACACCACCGCGTCGAAGCGCCCCAGGTCTGCCGGCAGCGCGTTCAGGTCCGCCTGCACGAAGGCATGGCGCGGATCCGGGAACGCCGCCCGTGCCTCCGCCAGTGCGCTCGCGCTGTGGTCCACGCCGACGAAGCGGATGCCCTCCACGTCCGCGAACGCGGCCAGCTCATCACCCCGGTTGACGCCCAGGTCCAGCAGCCGCGCGCCGGGTGGCAACGCCAGCCGGCCCACCGCCTCCAGCCAGGGCACCAGGAAGCCCGCGTCCTCGAACTTCCGCACACGCGCGAAGTCGGACGTGGCGCCGTAGCGCTCCTGCGGCGCCTCCGTGCGCGTCCCTCCGCCCGCGTGCCACGAAGCCTCCGAGCCCAGCGGCTCGAACGTGAGCCGCACGTGCGTTGCATCCATCGCGCGCGGTGTGCGCAGCCGGCATGACAGCCCCTCCGCCAGGTCGCACCAGCTCCGCAGCGGCCGGTGCACGAGCCCTCCCTCCACGCGCTCCCCTGGATAGCGGCCGTGGCCCAGGTCCGGATCCGGCACATCGATGGACACGGGCCCGGACGGCAACAGCGCCTCCAGGTGGCGCAGCACCTGGATCAACGGTTCGGAGTGGAAGCGGCGTGGGCTTTCGGCAGCCGGGCGCGACGACATGCGGGGCACCCTACCCCGCGTGGCTCAGTGGGATTCCAGCACGATCTTCCCGAACGCTCCCTTGCGCAGGTGCTCCAGGGCTGCGGGCAGGGCCTCCAGTGGATAGCGCGTGTCGATGATCGGCTTGAGCCCGGTGGCGTCCACCGCGCGCACCAGCAATTCCAGCGACCTCCGGGTGCCCACGTTGATGCCTCGAATCGTGGGCTCCTTGAGCAGGAGCGGCCCGGACGGCCCCGTCACCGTGAAGCCTTCGAACACGCCAATGACGGAGATGGTCCCATGCAGCGCCACCGCTTCAATGGACCGGCCCAGGTTCGTTCCACCCGCCAGCTCCAGGATGTGATCCACGCCCCGGTCCGCGGTAAGCCGGTAGACGGCCTCCACCCAGTTCTCGCGTTCGCGATGGATGACGTGCGTCGCGCCCAGCGCCTTCGCGCGCGCCAGCTACTCGTCGATCCCCGACGACGGCTCGAACGTGGAGCTCGTTCCTCGGTCGCGGCTGCGCTTCGACGACCTGGAGGCCATCCTGGACGCGGCCGTCACGGGCATGGGCCTGGCGTGGCTGCCCTGCTGGCTCATCCAGGACCTCGTGCGCGACAAGAAGCTGGTGCGCGTGCTGACGGACCTACCGGGCCTCTGCTTCGACGTCCACGCGCTCTGGCCCACGACGCCCCACCTGCCCGTGCGGGTGCGCGTCGCCATCGACGCGCTCGCGCAGAAGCTGCCTGGCTACGTCAAGTGACGGACGGTCCCCCTACGACGTCTCCCCTACCACCGCCCGCCGGATGCCCTTCAGCTTGTCGGGGTTGCGCGTGACGTAGAGGGCGACGATGCGGCCGTCCTCGATGGCGAACGCCGTGGTCTGCAGCGTCCCGTCCGCCTCCAGCGTGACGTACGCGGGCAGGCCGTCGATGGTGCCCTCGTACACGAGCTGCGCGGAGCCCACGGCCGGGATGCGGCTCAGCCCCGCGAAGAAGCGCAACAGCTTCTCCTGGCCGTAGATGGGATTGAGCACCGCCTTCGCCTTGCCGCCACCGTCGGCGTACAGGATGACGTCCTGGGCCAGGAGCGCCTGGAGCGCGTGCGTGTCACCGCTCCGCGACGCGGCATGGAACGCCGAGGCCAGCTCGTGGCCCTTCGCCTCCGTCACGGGGAAGCGGGGCCGGGCCTCCTGCACGTGAGCCCGCGCCCGGCTGGCGAGCTGGCGGCATGCGGCGGGATCGCGGTCGATGGCCTTCGCCACCTCCTCGAAGTCCATGCCGAACACGTCGTGCAGGAGGAAGGCGGCCCGCTCCAATGGGGACAGGCGCTCCAGGGCCATCATCAGGGTCAGCGTCAAGTCGTCGCCCTCCACTGTCTCGATGATGGGCTCTGGAAGCCAGGTACCCACGTACTCCTCGCGCCGCACGCGCGCGGACTTGAGGACGTCCAGGCACAGGCGCGTCACCGTGCGGACGAGCACGGCCTCGGCGTCCCGCACGGCCGCGCGGTCCGTCTGGTGCCACCGGAGATACGCCTCCTGCACCACGTCCTCCGCCTCCGCGACGATGCCCAGCATCCGGTACGCGATGCGGAGCAGGCGGGGGCGGAGCGGGTCGAAGGCGTCCGCGGGGTTCACGTCAGGCGGCTTCACTGCGAGGGGTCACCGGGTGCTGGGCCCGGAAGCCCATGGCGATCCGGTTCCAGGTGTTGATCACGCCAATCATGAGGGTCAGCTTCACGATCTCCTCTTCGGTGAAGTGCGGCTTGAGCGCAGCGTAGTCCTCGTCCGCGGCGTGCGTCTCGGAGATGAGCGTCAGGGACTCGGTCCAGGCCAGGGCCGCGCGCTCGCGGTCGGTGTACAGGGACGACTCGCGCCAGCCGTCCAGCAGGTAGATGCGCTCCTCGGTCTCCCCCTGAGCGCGGGCGTCGCGGGTGTGCATGTGGATGCAGTTGGCGCAGCCGTTGATCTGCGAGGAGCGGATCTTGACCAGCTCCCGGAGGCTCGGCTCCAGCCCCAGGGCCTCCACCTTCTTGCTGAACTCCAGCATGAGGTTGACCGCTTCCGGCGCGACCGCGAAAGGATTCATCCTGGCCTTCATTAGGAACTCCTTGATGTGGGCGGCGGATTGCCTGCCCTCATCCCCAGGACGACGCAGCGGGTGCCGCGTGTGACATGGGCATTTAAAAAGCGAAAATGCCCATCCAGGAGGCCTCTCGGATGAAGACCGTGAACGACGTGGAGACGCTTGAAAGCCTGTACGGCGTTGTCGGGCAGTCGTCCGTGCTCAAGGAGGTGGACCACCTCCACCCGGCGTACCGGCCCTTCATCGAGCGTTCGCCGTTCATGGTGCTGGCCACCGGGGGCCCTGGAGGGCTGGATGCGTCGCCTCGGGGGGATCCCGCCGGCTTCGTGGTCATCGAGGACGCGCACACGCTGCTGCTGCCCGACCGACGGGGCAACAACCGCATCGACTCGCTGCGGAACATCCTGGCGGATCCGCGCGTCGCGCTGCTGTTCTTCGTCCCTGGCGTCAACGAGACCCTGCGCGTCAACGGCCGGGCGAGCATCGTCATCGAGCCGTCGATGCTGGAGCGCTTCCCCTTCGAGGGAAAACTGCCGCGCTCCGTGCTGCGCATCGCCGTGGAGACGGTCTTCTTCCAGTGCAGCCGGGCGCTGATCCGCTCCGGGCTCTGGGACCCGGCCCGCCACGTCGTGCGAGCGGAACTGCCCAGCAACGGCGCCATCCTCGAAGCGCTGAGCCAGGGCACCATCAACGGCGGTGAGTACGACCGCGAGCTGCCGGGCCGGTTGAAGACCTCGCTCTACTGAGCCTCAAGCGCCCGCGTCGAAAACGGTGGCCTTGCGCACGCGCACCCGGAGCGCCTGACCGGCACGCACGCCCTCCAGCGCCGGTCCGATGACGCGCAGGAACGCGTCCCCCACCGGGAAGCGGTACTCCGCCGCATGGCCCAGGAACAGGCGCGCGGAGAGCACCAACGGCGTGCCGGTGTCTCCGAGTTCCAGGTCCTCCGGGCGCACGACCAGTGTCCCCGGGCCGCTCTTCGCAGCCAGGGGCAGGTCGAACGCGAGCTCCGTCCCCGCGCAGTGGAAGGCGCCCAAGCGCACTTCCCCCTGCAGCACGTTCGCGCCACCGACGAAGCCCGCGACGAACGGCGTGGCGGGTTCCCGGTACAGCCGCTCCGGCGTGTCCACCTGTTCGATGACGCCCCGGTTCATCACGGCGATGCGGTCTGACAGGGCCAGCGCTTCGCCCTGGTCGTGCGTGACGAACACCAGCGTCGTGCCCAGCCGGGCCCGCAGCGCGGCGATCTCCGCGCGCAGCTCCTCGCGCAGGGCCGCGTCCAGGTTCGACAGGGGCTCGTCCAGCAGCAGCACGCGAGGCCCCGCCACCAGCGCCCGTGCGAGCGCCACACGCTGCAACTGCCCGCCGGACAGCTCATGCGGCATCCGCGCCGCATACGCCTCCAACCGCACCCAGCGCAGGGCTTCGCGCACGCGCGATGCAACTTCGTGGCGAGGCACCTTCCGGAGCACCAGGGGATAGGCGACGTTCGCCTCGACGCTGCGGTGCGGCCAGATGGCGTAGCTCTGGAACACCATGCCCAGGCCGCGCTTCTCGGGCGGAACGCGCACGCCGGGCCCGGCGACGACGTCGTCACCCAGCCGGATGACACCCGCGTCCGGATGCTCCAGCCCCGCGAGCATCCGCAGCGTCGTCGTCTTCCCGCAACCGGAAGGGCCCAGCAGGGACACGAGCTCGCCCTGCCCCACCTCCAGGCTGAGGCCGCGCACCACGGGTGTCCCGCCATACGCCTTGACCAGTCCCTCCAGGACGATGGCCGCCATCACCGCACCTCCGGTACACGACGCCGGGCCCACGCCAGCACGGCCTGTCCTGCCACCACCAGCGCCACGAACGCGCACGCGAGCACGGCTGCGGCGGCCGGGTCCGCGTAGCTCTGCAACTCGAACAGCAAGGTGCCCAGCACCTCGGAGCCCGCGGGAACCAGCAGCACGGACAGGGTGATCTCCGTGGCGCACGCGAGGAACGCCAGCACGAAGGCCACCGTGAGCGCGGGCCGGAGCAGCGGCAGCGTCGCGTCCACGAACGCCCGCACGGGCCCCGCACCGCCGACGCGCGCGGCCTCCGCGAGGGAGGGATCCACCTGGGCCAGTGCCTCGGAGCTGTTGCGCTCCCCCAGCGCCAGGTACTTCCCCACGTAGCCCACGAGCATCAGCCACGGCGTATGCGCCAGGGCCAGCACGAACGCGAAGCGATCCAACACCACCAGCCGCCAGTCGCGTGAGAACGCCACCAGCAGCGCGAGCGCCAGCACCGTGCCCGGCACCGCGAAGGGCCACACCGCCATGGCCTCCACACCCGCGCCGCCTCGACGGAAGGCCCTTCGCAGGAGCGCACCCGCCAGCCCCAGCC
>NZ_RAVW01000378.1 GCF_003611585.1 Corallococcus exercitus
GAGCCGGACACCGGGCGGGCGGGCTTGCGCTTCACGGGCTTGCGCTTGGCCGCGGCAACCAGCACGGGAGCGTCCGGCGCGAGGGCCGCGCCAGCGGGGGAGGCCGCCAGGAGCAGGACGGCCAGGAGGGGGGCAATGACGCGGGTCATCATGGGGTTCCGGGGGGACAACGCAGCCCGTCGAAAAAGAGCGGGCCAGGTCTCCTCAGGCTACCCCGGCTCAAGGGCCCGGTGCACGGAAGTGCACACCGGGTCCGGTGAACCTTGCATGACGGTGCACCCCGGGATGGCCAGCGACATGAACCCCGGGGGACGCCGAAAGTCTCGCCCGCGTCAGGCCGGCGTCGTCGAAGGCACCTCGGAACGGGGCGCGGTGCCGTGGGCCAGCTCCTGACCCAGGGCATGCGGGTCGAAGTAGGCGAAGAAGCGGCGGACCCGGTCGCCGTCCCACTCGATGATGGAGACGCCCTCGTAGGCGACGGCGGCCCCGTTATGCGCGGTGCCCTGCGTCTCCCACTCCAGGGCCACGCGGTCGCCGGATTCGATCATGTTGCGGAAGGTGGACTTCACCTGGCCCAGGGTGCCCTTGTACTCGGTCCAGAAGCGGCGGGCGCCGTCGACGCCGGAGAAGACGCTGGGCGAAGCGACGTTGCTCACCTGCGCGTCGTCGGTGAAGAGGGCGACCATCGGCTCGATGTCGCCGTGCTCCTCCAGTTTCAGCAGTGCGTCCACGAACCGCTGCGCTCGTTCCATCGCCATCGGGAGTCCTCGTTCGTCGCAAGAGAAGTAAGGGGTGTGCCCGGGAAGGGTGCGCACGCGGGAGGACGGTGGCCTCCTTCGGGAGGCTGCTCCCTCGGCCCCCGGACGGAGGCACCACCCCCTCGCCTCCGGGTGGCCCGGCTTCCACGGACACTGTCTCCTCCTTCCCGCGGAGGCCGGGGGGCGCCCCCTTGCTCCCGCGCTTCCGCCGGAGGATGACTGTCCTCCAGGAGCAGCCATGTCCCAGGAAGCCCTCCGTTCCGCGCCGCCGCCGTCCACCGTCGAGGAGGAGTTCGACCTCCTCCCCACGCCTGTCGCGGCGGTGCCGGCTCCGTTCCCGCCGCTGACGTTCCTGCTGGAGGAGGTGCGCTCGCCGGGGATGGTGCGCGCGGACATCGACGCGCTCATCGTGGGCCTGGGCCGTCCGCCCGCGCCGGACGAGCCGCTGCGCGAGCGGGCGGATCTGCTGCTGGGACTGTTGGACCGGAACAACCCGGTGGGGGACCACGCGGGTTCGGGCGGGATGAAGGTGCGGCACGCGGCGAAGGAGGCGTTGATCGCCCTGGGCTATCCCTACGCGATGGAGCTGCCACCCGACCTGCTGGAGCCGCAGCGCACCGGCGGGAGGGAGCCGGGGCTGAGCAGTGGCGACATCACCCTGGCGGTGGTGAGCCTGCTGTACCAGTCAGGGGGCCTGGTGGGGGTGGGGGCCTTGCTCGACTACTTCCGGATGCCGGCGGCGACCGAGGTGACGGTCGGCATCGGCGTGGTCCTCTGGCTCTTCACCCTGCTCTCCATGGTGGGCCACCACTCACGGTCGCGGGACCTGCAGGTCATCGGTTCGGCGGTGCTGTGGTCTGCGGCCGTGGTGTGGAGCCTGATCGCCCTCCCGTCCGCCTTGTTCACGAATGGCATCTCCCTGCTCCTCGTCCCGTGGCACCTCGCGCTGTGGACCGCCTACTCCCTGCGCCCGGAACCCGAGCCGGAGGAGTCGCCGGCGCCGCGCTCGCCCCGGCCCACGCCATGACCGCGCTGCCCACCGTCCGGGCCGCCACGCGCGAGGACCGCGCCGCCATCGCGGCCATCTACAACGCGGCCCTCGCCGAGCGAGCCTCCACCTTCGAAACGCGCCCGCGCACGCCCGAGGACATCGACGCGTGGCTGGGCAAGCGCCACCCGGTGCTGGTGGCGGAGGAGGACGGACGCGTCATCGCGTACGCCTCCACCAGCGCGTACAGCCCTCGCGAGTGCTACGCGGGCATCGCGGACTTCAGCATCTACGTGGCGCCGGAGGCCCGGGGGCGCAACGTGGGCCAGCACCTGATGCAGGCGCTGCTGAGAGAGGCGGAAGGAGCGGGCTTCCACAAGCTCACCTCGCGAGTCTTCGCCACCAACGTGCGCAGCCGCGCACTGCTCGGGCGGCTGGGGTTCCGGGAGGTGGGCGTCCACGAGAAGCACGCCCCGCTCGACGGTGTGTGGCACGACGTGGTGGTGGTGGAGAAGCTGCTGCCCGCGAACGTGCGGTGATCAGCGCCGCGCGTCCTGGGCCCACTCCTCGCGCGTCCAGCCCTGCCGTTCATAGAGGGCCCGGCGCTCCGAGGGCAGGGACTCCCAGGCGACGCCGGGGTCCAGGTCCCGGGGGCGGCTGAACAGGCCGGGGATGTCGCCACGAACGGCCTGGGCGGCGCGCTCGGGGGTGAGGCCGCGCAGGCCGTAGCCCAGCTTGAGGCTGGCGTGGCTCTGGCCGGCCTTGTCGGAGGTTTCGAAGGCGATGCCGCCGCCGAACTCCGCGGTGCGAGGGTTGAGGGTCGCGTGGGCACGGGCATGCGGGCCCGCGCCCAGGGACAGTTCCACCTTGCCCTCCGAGTCACGGCTCACGCTGGCGATGCCCAGGTCCACCTGGAGCTGCGCCTCCGTCTTGCCGTGCGCGTCCGTCATCACTTCGAGGCCCAGGGGCCCGGCCTTCGTGGCGATGCCCCCCTGCGTCTGGACGTCGGTGGTGCCGCGAGCGGAGGCATGGGCCTCGCGCTTGAAGTGGAGCAGGTCATGGGACGCGCTCGCTTCGGCGGAGACGAAGGCACCGGCGGGACGTTCGCCGGAGAGGACCAGCGCGCGAGCAGTGACGGCCTCGTAGGCCTGGACGAGCGAGTATTGGGGGCGCCCCAGGCCGGCCTTCCATTCAGACTCGTAGCGTGCGCGCTGGGGATCGGACCAGGAGAGCCCGAGCGACGTCTCGCGAAGATCCAGCGCCTGCGGAGGCCCGAGCGCGCGAAGGGCCTGAAGGCTTCCGGCCTGAGCCACGGCATCGCCATAGCGTTGCAGGTACGCGTCGTAGGCGACGACGGAGGCACGGCCCGTGTCGGTGGCGTGGGCGTTCACCGCGTCGCGAAGGGCCAAGGGCAGCTTCGGATCATTGACGAAGGTCTCCGGCCGGCCGGGCATGCCGAGCGGTCCCGGCGAGCTGCCAGCGCGGAGTGAGAGGACGCCATTCGACGCAGCCTGTTCGAGGAAGGCCTGGCGTGACGGAGCATCCATCCGGGACACATACGTGGCGAGCAGGCCATCACGGTCCATGCGCTCCAGCGTCGCGCGGTACGCCTCACGAGGCACGGAGCCCAGAGCATCGTGCGTGGCCTTCACGTCGCTGCCGGTGAGGAAGGGGTTCGACAGGCTGCGAGTCAGGTGCGAGCGGACCGAGGCATAGACGTCCTCGGGGACGGGAGCGGAAGGGGAACGCAACCGGCCGCCCATGGCCGCGAGCTCACGCGCGGATACGGCGGGCCCTTCAGCGTGCGGAGTGGAGGCACGGGGCGCGGAGGAAGGAACAGTGGGGCCGTCATAGGCGCGCAGCTCGTTACGCGAGGGCGCGGAGGCACTGCTCTCACTGACGGAGGTCCTACGGGACGCGGTCGTGCCCACGCGAAGCTCGGGCGCGGGTGCATCGGGTTCAGGAAGCGTGGGTTCGGGGGACAGGGGACTGCTACCGGGCGCATCGATTCGGGACATCAGGCTCGCTCCGAGGAAGGAGGAGCCGGCCCAGAGTGCACCCGGTGCGCCAGTGTCAGGTGCCCGGAATCACAGGCACCCTTCCGCATCCGTGGGCCCAGGCGTGGGACCTGGGTCCCACGCCCCAGACGGGCATCAGCCCAGCACGTCCTGCGCGCGGCGGTAGTACATCTCGCGGCTCGCGAGGCCGTTGTAGCCGCCGTTGATGCGGCGGGTGACCTCGCGGAAGTTGCCCGCGTCCGCGTAGCTGTTCAGGTTGCGCGACTGCCAGTACCAACCCGCGATGCGGAACGCGACGTCCGGATCCTTCGCGCGCTCCGGGTGCCCTTCCAGGTCGATGCCCAGCGCCTTGCCCGCCGCACGGTAGTTCGCGCGGCCCGTGAGCTGGATGGGGCCTCGGCCCTTGTAGCGCTTGCCGTCGCCCGGCTGCGTGTTGCCCAGGTCCTTGCGGCCCTCGTATGCCGCGCCGGAGGCGATCTCCTCCATGTAGCGCAGCTCGCCGCTCTCGTGCGCCAGCTGCGCCAGGAACATCTCCTTGCGCCGGGGCGTGTTGATGTTCGCCTCCGCCATCGCCTTGTTCAGGTGCGGCAGGTACTGCTCCGCCTTCGCCTGCGACAGGTTCGGCATGATCCGCCGCAGCTGCGCCACCGTCACGCCGCCCTTGCCACCCGACGTGCCAGGCGTCCCGTTCACGCCGCCCGTCGACGGAGGCGGCTTCGACGTCCCGCCCGTGCCTCCGGTGCGGCCCGGAATCGTGAGCTTCTGGCCCACGAAGATCTTGTTCGGATTCGAGATGTGGTTCGCCTGCTGCAACGCCCCCACCGTCGTGCCGTACCTGCCCGCGATGCCGCTCAGCGTGTCGCCGCTGCGCACCGTGTACGAGGCCCCCCCGGAAGAAGGCGGCTTCGACGTCACCGGCGCCGAGCCTCCGCCCGCGCCCGGAATCGTCAGCTTCTGGCCCACGTAGATCTTGTTCGGATTGGCGATGTGGTTCGCCTTCGCCAGCGCCGCCGTCGTCGTGCCGTGCCGCCCCGCGATGCCGCTCAGCGTGTCGCCGCTGCGCACCGTGTAGCTGCCCGCCTTGGACGGAGCCGCCTGGAACCCATCCGGCACCGTCAGCCGCTGGCCCACGCGGATGAGGTTCGCGTTGGCGATGTGGTTCGTCTTCTGAAGCGAACCCACCGACGTGTTGAAGCGCTGCGCGAGGCCGCTCAACGTGTCGCCGCTGCGAACGGAATAGGTCGTCACGGGTGAAACTCCGGGAAAAGAGGGAATCAGTGCCCGGATTTTCGCGACGGCTGGGAATTAGTTTCCCAGGAAGGCCTACTTTTCAGGTTGCTGAATCTATCCGTTATTCCTGCACCTTCGAGTCACGCAATCGTTGCTGAAGATCGCGGGCCGCGGAGGTGTCGTGCATCACGACGAGGCTCTGCACGTAGTACGCGAGCGCCCAGAGGTTCTCCTCCGGGATGGCGCCCCTCCACGAAGGCATGGCGGCGCCGCCGACGCCCGCGGCCATGACGCGGTAGAGGTCCTCGCGCTGGGCCTGCGCGGTGTACGGCTGGCCCTCCACACGCGTGCCCTGGGGCCACACGGTGCGCAGGCGATGGAAGAGGAAGTCGGGCGGCAGCACCTTGGCCAGCTGCGTGGCTTCGCCCTTCGCGTCCACGGTGAGCGAGTAGTCCGAATCCCGAGGCAGCGCGGTGTACGGATCCGCGTTCGCCAGGTTCACCTTGCGGCCGGTGACGCTCTCCATGAGCGCGGCGAGCTCCGCGCGAGGCAGGTACGCGACGTGGCAGCTGGCGCAGCCCGCGTTGCCCTTGCCGGCCACGTGGTAGACGGTGCGGCCGCGCTCCACGGCCTCGGCTTCACGGCCCTTCCATGGGTCCTCGGAGAGGGCGAGCGCCGCGCCGGGGGACTCCTGCTTCCAGCGCGGGCTGAAGGTCTTGAGGTACTGCACCACGGCGTCCACGTCCGCCGGGGGCACGTCCCACGCGAACATGGGCGTGCCGTGCAGACCCCGGCGCAGGGTGCGCTTGAGCGCGTCGTCGGTGGGCAGCTCGCCCGCGGCCACGCCGCCGAACTTGTAGAGGCCCTGGCGGAAGTTGCGCGGCGGAGGCCGCATGCCGGAGCCCGCCGGGCCCTGACCGTCGCCCTTCTCACCGTGACAGGACGCGCAGTAGTGCGTGTAGACGTCGTATCCGCGCGACAGCGTCGCGGCTGGGATGACCGTGCCGTCCGCGAGCTTCAGGGGCTCGAAGGTGGGCGTCTCCTTGCGGCACGCGGGAGCGAGCGCCCCGAGCGCGAGCACGGCGAGCATGCGAAGCGAGAAGCTGGAAGTGGGCTTCATGGGAGGTACACCACCGCGAAGAGGACGCCGTACATCACCGTCGAACACCACCACCCGGGAAGGGCCCGCCGCAACGGAGCGCGAGCCTCCAGGCCACGCAGGACGCGAAGTCCCGCGCGAAGCAATCCCACGAGCACGACCGCCAGGTGCGCGGCCTGCACCGCCGACAGGCCATACAGCGCGGAGGCGAAGACGCCGCTGTCCGGGATGCGCAGGTCGCGGTACCAGAACAGCACGTGCAGCCACGCCGCCTGCGTCGCGAGGAAGCCCGCCCCGGCGCCCAGCACGCCCAGCAGCGGGAACCGGATCCGGCGAGGATCCGCGCCACGCTCGAGCACGACGTGCAGCAGCACGGCCCCGATGACGAGGAGCCCACCGGCCAGCGCGGGAACGAGGTATCCGGGACGCGCGGACACGGGAGGAAAGAAGCCGCGCAGCCGGTAGAAGCCCGCGGTGAAGGCCACCGCGCAGAAGAGCATCGCGGCCGCGGCGTGCGCGATGACGGCCCCGAACCAGAGGTTCCCTTCGTCGCGATGAGGGGACGGCGAAGCCAGTTCGTGCGTGCTCACGGGGAAGGACTCTCGCATGCCTGGGCCCGGCGGAAAGCACCAGGAAGCCGGGCAGTCCCCTGTCCCTCGGAGCGGCGCCCATCGACCGAATCACGTCCATGCATGTACTCATGAGCCCTCACGAGCCCGGCACGGGGCACATGACGCCTGTTCGGGCCGCGCCCATGCGCATCCATGCGTCGAGGCCCGATGCAGTACCTGGCCGATGGAAGCCTCGTTGGAGCATGGAGCCTTCGTGCGCGTGACCACGGCGCCGTGCAAGAACGCCGCGTGCGGCCGGGCACTCCGGTAGTAGCCTCCCGCGCCTACTTCCGATGCAACCCGCGCCCCCTCCGCTCGCTGCTCCGTCCCCTTCCGTCCTCCCTCACGCTTCGAGGGGCCTGGACCTCTGGCCGTTGATCATCGTGGCACTGGGTGCCTGGGTGCTGCGCGCGCTCGCGTTCTTCCAGGGCTCCGGGCCCATGGGCTACCCGCTGGACTACGACGAGGGCGTCTACTTCTCCGCCGCGTCACTCCTGCTGCGCGGAGACCTGCCCTACCGCGACTTCATCTTCGTCCACCCGCCCGGCGGCCTCCTGCTCTGGGCTCCCGGCGCCGCGCTCACGCTGGGGCTCGATGCGGCCACCGCCTATGGCGTCACCCGCTATCTCGCCGCCACGGTGGGCGCCCTGTGCGTGTTCCTCGCGGGCCGCGTCGCCTGGCGCGCCTGGGGGCCGCTCGCGGGCTGCGTGGCCGCGCTCGCCTATGCCACGTATCCGGAGGCCACCCTCGTCGAGCGGGGCACCTTCCTCGAGCCCCTGCTCAACGTCCTGTGCCTGGGCTTCGCGAACCTCTGGCTCGCCCCCGGCCCCCACTCCCGCGCACGCCGCATTGGCGCGGGCGTGCTCCTGGGCCTCGCCATCTCCGTGAAGATTCCGGGTGGACTGTGGCTCGTCGCCGCGCTGTGCGCCCGTCCGGGGAAGGAGTCCTGGCGTCACGCCCTCCTGCCCGTGCTCGTCGCGTTCGCCACGTTCGCGGTCGTCGTGGGACCGCTGGCCGCGCTCGCCCCCTCTGAGTTCTTCCGCGACGTCATCACCTTCCAGGCCCTGCGCCCCTATGACGGCGAGCCGGACCGCTGGCGCCTGCACGACATCTTCCACGAGCGCCGGCTGGGAGAGGTGCTCCTCGCCCTCGTGGGCCTGGGCACCGCGTGCGTGCGCGCCTTCCGCGCTCGCCCGGAGCACCGTCCCGCCGCCCGCTTGTTCGCCTGCGCGTTCATCCTCAGCGTGGTCCTGTTCCTCACGTCGCGGACCTACTGGAACCAGTACAACGCGCACCTCGCCGCTTCGGAGGCCGTACTCGCGGGCCTGGGCGCTTCCGTGCTCCAGGCCTTCAGCGTGCGCTGGGGCCGCGCCGCATCACGGGCCGTGGCCGTGCTCGTCCTCGCCGCCGCGTGCCTGCCCGGTGCGTGGCACGTCGTCCAGAGTGGCCAGCGGCAGGACCTGGACGTCATGGCGCTCGCGAAGTACCTCCGCGCCGACGTGCCTCCCAAGGCGTGCCTCTTCTCCTTCGAGCCCGGCTGGGCGCTCGCGGCGGGCCGGCTCCCCATGGGGGCCACCCCCATCGTGGATGGCTACGCCACCATGCTCCAGGACGCCATGAGCACCGGCGACCGCTTCGACGACACCGCCGAAGCCCTCTCCGCCCCCGAGGCCCAGCAGGCCCTGCGCGTCATGCTGGACTCCTGCCGCTTCGTCATCCTCGGCGAGCGCGGCACCTGGCAGCTCACGCCGGAGAGCCTTCCCTGGTTCAAGCAGCGCTTCGTCCGCCGCTTCCCCCCGGGCGACACCGGCGGCGTGGACCTCTGGGAACACCGCTAGACGGCGCCCTCCACCCCGGGCACCGGCGGCGCCACCGGCTCCACCGTCGGCTCGCTCGAGGGCAGCGGCTCCGCCTGTCCAATCCAGTCGCGACCCAGTTGCTCTTGTACTTCCGGTTGCGACAGCGCATGCGGTCCGCGCAGCACCACGGCGCCAGGGCCCGCGTCCGTCCACTCCAGCGTGCCCACCCGCCACGGGTTCGGCTCCGCGGCCCGGCCCCACCCGAGCGTCCGCACCAGGTTCACCACGAACACCAACTGCACCGTGCCCAGGGCGAACGCGGCCCAGCTGGTCCACCGGTTCAACGTGAGCAGGTGCGCGAGGAACGTGTACTGGTACGGGTCATAGAGCCGCCGCAGCTGCCCCGCGTAGCCCGCCACCAGTTGCCCACCGAAGACGGCGATGAACAGCACCGCGCTCAGCACCACGTGCACCTTCGCCAGCCGCTCATCCAGCGCGCGCCCGTACATGCGCGGGAACCAGAAATAGAGCCCCGCGAACACCGCGAGGAAGCTGGCCGCGCCCATCGTCAGGTGGAAGTGGCCCACCACCCACATGGTCCCGTGCAGCGGCACGTCCGTCGCCACCGCGCCCAGCGCCAGCCCCGTGATGCCGCCCAGGCCGAAGACGATCATCGTCGCCAGCGCCGCGAGCATCGGCGACGTGAGCCGCACGCTGCCCCGCCACAGCGTCATCAGCCAGTTGAGGAACATCACCTCCGCGGGCAGGGAAATCAGCAGCGTCAGCACCATGAACGTGCGCCCCAGCACCGGCGCCATCCCGCTGGTGAACAGGTGGTGCGCGTACACCGCGCCGCTCAGCGCCGTCACCGCGCCCATGGCCCCCGCCGTGAGCCGGTAGCCGTGCGCGGGCTTGCGGCTGAAGAAGGCCACGAAGTCCCCCACCATGCCCCACGCGGGCAGGATGAGGATGTAGACCTCCGGGTGGCCGAACAGCCAGAACAGGTGCTGGTACACCACCTGTCTCTTATAGACATCTGACGCTGCCGACGA
>NZ_RAVW01000379.1 GCF_003611585.1 Corallococcus exercitus
CCGCCCGCACCGCCCGCGCGGCCCCTGGTCGCGCCGGGCATCTACAACGGCCGGCCGCCGCGCCACGTGGGCCTGCTGCAGTTGAAGGTGCGGGAGGACGGAACCGCGACCCTGCTCCACGTCGTGTCCCAACACCTGCCCCCCGTCGAGCTGGAGCGCCGGGAGGTGCGGCTGGAGCCGGGGCCGGAGGGCCGCGTCTGTCTGAGCCCGGAGCCCGAAGCGCTGGAGCCCTGCTTGACGCTCGCCCCGGACGGAGGCTTGAACGTCCGGACCCGCGAGGAGGACGCGGAAGGCATCCCCGTCCTCCTGCGGCGTGAGCCCTCGCCGTAGCCCTGCCGGGGGGAAGACCTCCGGCGGCGGGGGAGGGTGTTTCAGCTCGTGGGTGTTTGCGCCGTCAGAAGTCCGATCCGAAGGAAATACCATGTCCCCTGCCCGCCGCCCCTACGACGATGACGTGGAGCTCACGCGGTACGTGCTGGAGCACTACGGTGAGCTCATCACCCCCTTTGAGCACCGGGCGCGAAGGGCCCTCCTGATTCGCTACGAGGAGCAGCCCCTGCTGGAGCATCCGAGGGTTCGCGAGGGGTACTTCCTGGATGACCAGGAGGTGAAAGCGGCCCTCGAGGGCGGCATGCCGGCGTTCCTGCGAGGGGTGCGGGACCGCATCATGAGGGAGCACGCGGACACGGTGTTCATCCACAGGTGTGAGCGGTGCCGGAGCGTCCTGCCGACACCCCGGGCGCGGCAGTGCCTGTGGTGCGGCCATGACTGGCATTGACGACGGAAGCGGTCAGGGGGCTTTCGGCGGCTCGGCCGCGGGCATGGCGGGCGCGGCGGCGGGTGCGGGCGACACGGGTGCCATGACCGCCACGATGTTCCCGGAACTGTCTCCGCTCACGCCTCGCTGTCACGCGGCGCGAGTGCGTGGACGCTGTCCAGCGCGCGCGCCACGTCCGCGTCATGCGTGACGACCACCAGGCCGCGGCCGTGCGCCTTCATCCCGTCGAGGTCTCGCATCACGCGTGCGGCGGTGCGCGAATCGAGATGCTCGGTGGGCTCATCGAGCAGGAGCCAGGGGGCCCCTGAAAGCCAGGCGCGCGCGAGGAGGACGCGCCGTCTCTCGCCTCCCGAGATGGCCTCGCCCCCGCGGCCGAGGGGCGTGTCGAGCCCCTGCGGCTGCCGCGCGTACCACTCACCCAGACCTGCCTTGCGCAGCGCCGCGACGGCCTCGTCGTCGGTGAGCGTCGCGCGCACGACCCGGAGGTTCTCTCGCAGGGTCGTGTCGAAGAGGTGCGCATCCTCGGCCGAGTAGTGCACCAGTTCGACCCGACGTTGCTCGCTCACCTCCGCGAGCGAGACTTCGCCGAGCTTCACCGCTCCCGCCTTCGGAGGGAGGTGCCCCGCGAGGCCGAGCAGCAGCGTCGTCTTCCCGCTTCCGCTGGGCCCGGTGAGGGCGAGCGACGTCCCTCGCCGCACCGTGAGGTCGATGCCCGAGACCGCGGCGCTTCGCTCCGGCCAGCCGCACGCGAGCCCCTCCGCGCGCAGGTGGGCTGCCGACGTGAGGGCAGGGGGGGCGGCGGCCGGGGGCTCCGCTTCGGGCGTCTCGAGGAAGGGAAGCAGTCGCCGGGCCGCCTCGGTCGAGCGCAGCAGCTGGGGCAGCGCCGCGGGCATGGACTGGAGGGCCTCGAACGCACCGAGCGGCACGAGCACGACGACACAGAGCTCCACCTGGGAGAGCGCCCCGCGTCCGAGCGCCGCGAAGCCGAGGACGAGCGCCGCCCCCACGCTCGCGCTCCACGCGCCGTGCATCAGGAAGGTCGCGGCGGCGGTCCAGCGAGCGGCCCGCGCGGAGAGCCGCTCCAGACACAGGTCGTCCTCGCTCAGGGCTCCCAGCAGGACCGGCGCCCGTCCCGAGACCTTCCACTCCGCCGCGCCTTCGAGGAGCTCCAGCGCGGTGGCCAGCTGATGCGACCGGGTGTCCGACGACGCCTTCTCCAGGAGGGCCAGCGCGCGCGCACCCATCCAGGGCGCCACGCCCCCCGCGACGGCCAGGCCCACGGCAAGGGCTCCCGCCGCCGCCGGAAGGAAGAAGGCGAGCAGGGCGACGCTGCCGACGCCGACACCCACCGCGATGGCCATGGGCACGAGCGCGCGGATGACCGCCTCGCCCACCGCATCCACGTCACCGCCGAGCCTCGCGACGAGGTCCCCGCGCTTGAGGCCCAGGACCCGGGTGAGCGGCCCGCGCGCGAGCGCGTCCACGAGCCGGGCCCTCAGCCGCGCCACGCCATGAAAGGCCACATCGTGCGCGACGAGCCGGTGCGCGTAGCGGAGGCCCGCGCGAGAAAGCCCCAGGGCCCGCACGCCGACGATGGCGAGCGTGAGGTCGAGCACGGGCGGCATCTCGGCCGCGCGCGCGATCAGCCACGCGGACAACGCGCCCAGCGCCGTCGACGCGAAGAGCGCGGCCGTCCCGAGCGCGACCGCGAAGACCACCGTGCGGGGACGGAGCGCGAGCTCCGGCAGCACCTGACGCAAGGGATGACGGCTCATGCGGCCTCCGCGAGGGTGTCCGGGGAAGAGGCGTGCGAGTGGAGCGTGAGGACCGCGTCCGCGATCGCCAGCGTCCGCGCGCGGTGGCTGACCAGCAGGAGGGTCGTTCCCTGCCGGGCGCGCCGCTTCAGCGCTTCGAGGACGCGCTTCTCGGAGACCTCATCCAGATGCGCCGTGGGCTCGTCCAGGAGCAGCAGCCGCTCGTCGCCCGCGAGGACCCGGGTGAGCGCGAGCCGCTGCCGCTGCCCGAGCGAGAGCCCCTGTCCGTCCCGCCCCAGCTTCGTGTCCCAGCCTTCGGGCAGCCGCGCGACGACGGCATCGAAGCCGGTGGCCTCCGCGGCGGCCGACAGGGCGGAGTCCGCAATCACGCGCCCTCGGCAGACGCTCTCGCGCACCGTGCCGGGCTCCAGATGCAGCTGCTGAGGCAGCCACGCGAGCTGGGCCCAGTACGTCGTCAGGTCGAGCGACCCGAGCGGCAGCGCCGCCGTGCCTTCGGGCCGCAGGAAGACGCCCCCGCGCGTGGGCGCGACGAGCCCGAGCATCGCCGCCATGGCCGTGCTCTTGCCCGCGCCGCTCTCTCCTCGCAACCCGAGGATGCGTCCCTGCCCCAACGGCAGCACGAACGAGAGCCCCTCCGGTGCGCAGCGCCCGACGTCGCGCGTGGCGACCGACACGTCCCGCAGCTCGAGCGTTCCGGAGGTGAGCGGGGGCGCCGCGAGCGTGCCGTGCGCGGCCTGGGGGGCTTCGAGCCGCGCGATGGCCTGCGCCGCCGCCTCGGCGCCCTCCGCGGACGCGTGGAAGAGCGCGCCCACCTGACGCAGCGGCGCGTAGACCTCGGGCGCGAGCAACAGCACGAAGAGGCCCGTCTCCAGCGGCATCGCCCCTTCGAGCAGCCGCAGGCCAATCCCCACCGCCACGCTGGCAATCGAGAGCGTGGCGATGAGCTCCAGCACGAAGCTGGAGAGGAAGGCGCGCCGCAGCGCCTGGAGCGTGGTCCGCGCGTGCGCCTCGCTCAGTGCAAGGACCTGGGCCGCGACGCCCCGGTGCCGGCCGAGCGCCCGCAGCGTGGCGAGCCCGGTGATGAGGTCCAGCACCCGCGCGCTCAGCTGCTGCATACTCGCGAGCTGCCGCACCGTGGCCTCGCGCGTGAAGCGGCCCACCAGGACCATGAAGAGCGGGATGAGCGGCAGCGAGCCCGCCATCAGGACCGCGGAGACCGGATCCGCGCGCCACACGCAGACGAGCAGGGCCGGCGTCGCCAGCGCCGTGAGCAGCAGCTGCGGCACGTAGCCTTCGAGATACGGCTGCAGCGCGTCCAGCCCACGCGTCGCCAGCTCCACCTGCGCCACCCCGCCGGCCGAAGTGCCCTCCCGCTCCGACCGGGACGCCAGCCGCGCGAGCAGGCCTGCTCGCAGCTGCGCGATGACCCGGTGCGCGCTCCGCTTCCCCGTCCACTCCTGGAGCCCCGCCAGCGCCGCGCGCAGGAGCCACACGCCGCCGAGCCAGAGGAGGGCTTCAGGGCCTCCGGCCACCTCGCGCGCATGCCCCAGCAGCCGCGCCAGCCCCCGCGCCTGCAGGACCGTGAGCGCGACCATCCCGAGCCCCAGGCCCGCGGTGAGCAGCACGTAGCGCCGCGCGGCGCTCGCGTGCCGCAGGAGCTTCGGGTCGAGCGGCTTCATGGGAAGCTCAGCCCTCTCCCAGCGCCGGGGTGAGCTCGTCGACGGTGACGCGCTGGCGGAAGACCCAGTAGGTCCAGCCCTGGTAGGCCAGCACGAACGGCACCAGCGCGACGGCGACGTAGGTCATGATCCGCAGCGTGTAGGGGGTGCTCGACGCGTTGTGGACGGTGAGCGAGTGCGCCGGCTCCATCGCCGGCATCACGTCCGGAAAGAGCGAGCCGAAGAGCAGCACCACCACGCCCGCGATGGCCAGACAGCTGAAGGTGAAGGACCAGCCCTCCCGCTCCCGCCAGACGCTCAGCGCCGCCGCCCCCAACGCCAGGGCCACGAACCCCAGCACCGGCCACGTCCACGCCACCGAGTATTGCACCTGCGTCCACAGTCCGAAGGCCCCGCTGACTCCGAGCGTGGGCAGCGCCATCCGCTTCGCCCAGCCAAGCGCCCGCGTCCGCAGCGGGCCCTGGGTCTTCAGCGCGACGAAGACCGCGCCGTGGCTGAGGAAGAGCAGGGTGGTGGCCAGGCCGCCGAGCAGCGCGAAGGGGGAGAGGAGGCCGAGGAACGTCCCGGTGAACTGATGCTTCGCGTCCAGGGGAACTCCGCGCACGATGTTCGCGAAGGCGACGCCCCAGAGCAGCGCGGGCACCCACGACCCCACCTGGATGGCCTGTTCCCAGCGGCGCTGCCACAGGGGGCTGTCCAGCTTGGACCGGAACTCGAGCCCGATGCCGCGCACGATCAACGCGACGAGGATGAGGAAGAGCGGCAGGTAGAAGCCGGAGAAGAGCGTCGCGTACCACTCCGGGAAGGCGGCGAACGTCGCGCCCCCGGCGGTGAGCAGCCACACCTCATTGCCATCCCAGACCGGGCCAATCGTGCGCAGCACCGCGCGGCGCTCCGCCGGGGTCCTGCCCAGGATGGAGAGCCACATCCCCACGCCGAAGTCGAAACCTTCGAGCACGAGGTAGCCCGTCCACAGGACCGCGATGAGACAGAACCAGAGTGTATTCAGTTCCATGATTTTCTATCGATGTCAGGCAAGAGGGGCCGGAACTCAGTAGCCAAACGAGAGCGGCGCGGTTTCGGGGTGGCTGTCCTCGCTCGCGACGGGCGCTGGATGTTTCAGGCTCGCACGGACGAAGTGCCGCATCAGGTAGAACCAGACCGCCGCCAGCGCCCCGTAGACGCAGGTGAAGCCAATCAGCGTCGTCCAGACCATGGCGGGCGAGACGGCGGTGGACACGCCGCTGGCCGTCAACAGGCGGAGCGCGTCCACCCCGGTGGGATTGGGCGCCACCAGCCAGGGCTGCCGTCCCATCTCGGTGAAGATCCAGCCAAAGGAACACGCGAGGAACGGGGTGGGCAGCGCGGCGAGGCTGAGCCGGGCGAGCCGCTCCGAGTTGCTCGCCACGCCCCCCCGCGTGAGCCAGAACCCGACCAGCGCCAGCGCCGCGCTCCCCACGCCCAGGCCGATCATCAGGCGGAAGGACCAGTAGGTGACGGCGAGGTTCGGCGCGTAGTCCTGACCCGCGCCGTAGCGCTCCTCGTAGCGCTTCTGGACGTCGTTGACGCCCTCGAGCGGTGCCTGGAAATCACCGCTCGCGAGGAAGGACGTGAGGCCGGGAAGCTCCAGCAGGTGGCGCACGCCCCGGCAGTCGTTGTTCAGGTCTCCCACCGCGAGCAGCGAGAAGGGTGCCCCTGCGCGGCCGTCGCAGAGCGCCTCGGCCGCGGCCATCTTCATGGGCTGCTGCTGGAACATCAGCTTTGCCTGGGCATCCCCGCTCACCGCCACGCCGATGCCGGAGACGATGACGGTGACGAGCCCGAGCCGCAGCCCGCCGCGAAAGGTCTGGGCCTCCGTCGCTTCACCCGCCTGGCTCGAGCGCACCATCAGCCAGCCGCAGATGCCCGCCACGAAGGTGCCCGCGACCAGGAAGGCGGAGGTCACCGTGTGGGGGAAGGCCACGAGCGCCGTGTTGTTGGTCAACACCGCCAGGATGTCCGTCATCTCCGCGCGCCCGGTGGCGGGGTTGAAGTGCGCCCCGACGGGGTGCTGCATGAAGGAGTTGGCCGCGAGGATGAAGTAGCCCGAGAGGTTCACGGCGAACGCCACCAGCCAGATGGAGGCGAGGTGCAGCCCGCGCGGCAGCTGCTTCCAGCCGAAGATCCAGAGGCCCAGGAAGGTGGATTCGATGAAGAAGGCCGCCAGCGCCTCCATCGCGAGCGGGGCGCCGAACACGTCCCCCACGAAGCGCGCGTACTCGCTCCAGTTCATTCCGAACTGGAACTCCTGGACGATGCCCGTCACCACGCCGAGCGCGAAGTTGATCAGGAAGAGCTTGCCGAAAAGCCGCGTCAGCCGGAGCCATGCCGGCTTGCGCGTCACCACCCAGAGTGTCTGGAGCAGCGCGACGAGCGGTGCGAGCCCGATGGTGAGCGGGACGAAGATGAAGTGATAGACCGTGGTGATTCCGAACTGCCATCGCGCGAGTTCAAGGCTGGTCATGACGGAGGGGCGCCATTGCAATTGCCCCGCCGTTCACGCTGCCTCGGGTGCGCCCTGGAGGCTGCGCAACAGCTGCACCGCCCCCCGTGGACCCGCGCAGATTCTGCGCCCGGGACCGCCGTCACACCGTCCGGGAGAAGCGGGGCTTCGCGGCCCTGGCGAGGTGGGCGTCGAACACCATCGCCACGTTGCGCACGAAGAGGCGGCCGAGCGCCGTCAGCTCCAGCTGCGTACCGTCGCGGACCAGGAGGCCGTCCGCCTCGAAGGCGCGCAGCCGCTCCAGCTCCGGGGCGAAGTACGTCGCGCCCTCGTCGCCGAGGTCCGTCCAGAAGTTGCACATCAGCTGGGTGATGACGGCTCGGCGGCGCCGGTCGTCGTCGGTGAGGACGATGCCGCGCTCGGTGGCGAGGCGCCCCTCGGCCACCCGCGCGTAATAGGACGGCAGCGGCCGCACGTTCTGGGCATACGCTCCGCCCACGTCGCTGATGCCGGTGCTGCCCAGCGCCACCACGTCCGACGCGGCCTTCACCGTGTAGCCCTGGAAGTTGCGGCCCAGGCGGCGCCCGGCCTGTGCGCGCGCCAACTCGTCCTCGGGCACCGCGAAGTGGTCCATGCCGATGGGCCGGTAGCCCGCCGTCAGGAAGGCCTCGCACGCGGCGCTGAACAGCTCCAGCTTCGTGCGTGCGGCGGGAAGGGCCTGCGCGGGCATGCGCTTCTGGTGCTTCAGGACGTCCGGCATGAAGGCGAAGGAGTAGACGGCGAGCCGGTCCGGCCGCATCTCCAGCACCGCCGCCAGCGTGCGGGCCCAGCGCTCCGCGTCCTGGTGGGGCAGGCCGTAGATGAGGTCGAAGTTCACGCCCGTGAAGCCCAGCGCGCGCGCATGCTCCAGCAGCGCGCGCGTCTGCTCGGGCGTCTGGAGGCGGTTCGTCGTCTGCTGCACCAGGGGGTCGAAGTCCTGGAGCCCCATGGACACGCGGTTGAAGCCCAGCTGGCGCAGCAGCGACAGCTGGCCCGGCGTGGTCAGCGCGGGGTGGACCTCGATGGCCACCTCCGCGTCGGGCAACAGCGTGAAGCGGCGGGTGAGCTCCGTCCACAGCCGCTCCAGCTGCGCCTCGGTGAGGAACGTGGGCGTGCCGCCGCCCCAGTGGAGCTGTGACAGGCCCCGCCGCGCGCCCAGCCGCCGGGCGACCAGGTCCATCTCCATGACGAGGTGGTCGATGTACCGGTCCGCCGCGCTCGGGTCCTGGCTGATGACGACGTTGCAGCCGCAATACCAGCAGAGGCTGCGGCAGAACGGCAGGTGGACGTAGAGGGACAGCGGCTCCGAGGTCTCCCGCGCGCCGGCCAGGGTGAGGCGCTCCGCGAGGGCGTCAGGGCCAAAGTCGCCGCGCCACTCGGGGGCGGTGGGATAGCTGGTGTAGCGGGGGCCGGCGACGTTGTAGCGGGCCAGCAGCTCCTCGGACGGCGTGGGGAGGTCGAAGCGGGTTTCCATCACACCCCTGCTCCAATCCAAACCCCGTGCCAGCTTGCGCCCGAGGGAGGCCCCGGGGCGGGCGCGCAACGTCTGCGCACCTCCCCCAGGGCCCCGGACGTCCTCACGTCCTGGCGCCAGGGCGTGCACCTCTGACCGGGCTCCTCGGAGTTCCGCCCTCACGCCCCCCCGAGTCCACTGGCGGACAGCAGGCCCCTGGAGACAGAATGCGCGCTCGCTGTCTCCCGGTGTGCGCGGCCACGCACCCGGTTGCCTCGTGCCGTCGGGGAGCGCTCCCGGACCGCACGCGTCTTGTTTCACCTGGGGGAGTCATGCGCGTCCTCGTTGCGACAGGGGTTCTTCGTTCACATGTGCTGCGAGCCGTGCTCTCGGCGGGGCTGCTCGGCGTCGCCGCCTGCAAGGGTTCGGCGGGCTCGGAAGGCACCCAGGGCCCTGCTGGACCTCAGGGCCCACCGGGTGCCCAGGGCCCTCAAGGTCCGCAGGGGCCCGCGGGGGCCGCGGGACAGGGCCTGAGCGCCTTGCTGCTCACCACGCCCGAGCCCGCGGGCGCCAACTGCGGTTTCGGCGGCGTCAAGCTGGAGACCGGCGTCGACCGCAACGGCGACGGCGCCCTGCTGGATGACGGCGAGGTGAACGCGTCAGCCACGAAGTACCTCTGCAACGGCGCCCAGGGGCCCAAGGGCGACACGGGCTCGCAGGGGCTCCAGGGTGAGTCCGGACCGCTCGCGTTCGCCTACGGCGACGGATCCGCGGGGGACTTCACGCTCTCCTCCTTCGCGAATCCGCGGTCCTTCCAGGCCGGGAACTTCACGGCCGCTGGCGCCAACCTGATGTTCCACAACGTGACCATCGACGGCACGCTCATCGTGTCGAGCGGGACGATGATTCGCGCCACCGGCGACATCGTCATCGGTTCGACCGGCGCCATCATCGTCAGCCCCGACTTCCATATTCAGACCCTCAATCCGTCGCAGAGGGGCATCGCCATGTCCGCCTCCTTCAACTACCTGGGAGGCAAGGGCCTGGACCTGGGGCGCACGTCCCTGGTCTCCCGCGCCGACCTCCTGGGGGGCGGGAGTGGGTTTCGCTCGACGACGAACCCCGACATCCTCGGCGGCGACGGGGGCGGGCGGCTCATCCTCGCCGCAAAGGGCAACATCATCATCCGCGGCTACATCGACACCAACGGTCGCCAGGGCATCAACAACAGCATTCCCACCATCAACCGGCCCGCCGGAGCGCCGACCCCGGTGGCGGGCGGCGGAGGCGGTGGTGGCGGCGTCGTCAGCCTCCTCTCCCGTGGCACCATCACGGTGGATACCAAC
>NZ_RAVW01000037.1 GCF_003611585.1 Corallococcus exercitus
TATAAGAGACAGGAGCTGCGAGGAGGGCGGACGCGGCCGGTCATGGGTCGGGGGGAGATGCTTGAAACCGTCGACGTCCAGCCCTGAGGCCTTGCGGCTCGTGCCGCCGGTGCGCCGGGTGCTGATGACCGCCGACACGGTGGGCGGCGTCTGGTCCTACGCACTGGAGCTGTGCCGCGCGCTCTGTCTCCGGGGCGTGTGCGTGGAGCTGGCCACCCTGGGCGCGCCGCTGTCGGACGCACAGTGGGAGGAGGCCCGCGCGCTGCCCGGGCTCACGGTGCACGAGAGCACCTGGCGGCTGGAGTGGATGGACGCGCCCTGGGACGACGTGCGCGCCGCCGGCGAGTGGCTGCTGGCGCTGGAGGCCCGGCTGTCGCCGGACGTGGTGCACCTCAACGGCTACTGCCACGGCGCGTGGCCCTTCCGCGCGCCGGTGCTGGTGGTGGCGCACTCGTGCGTCCTCTCCTGGTGGGAGGCGGTGAAGGGCGGGGCCGCGCCGGCCCGCTACCACCGCTATCGCGAGGAGGTGGCGAAGGGGCTCCATGCTGCGTCCGTCGTGGTGGCGCCCACGCGGGCCATGCTCGACGCCATCGAGCGGCACTACGGCGACCTCCACCCCCTGCGAGGCGCTCCCAACGCGGGCCGCACGGAGGACGTCGCGCCCAAGCCGGCCCATGACAGTGCCCCGCATGCCCGCGCGCTTCCCGCCGCACGAGGCGCTCCCGCAGTGGATCGCTTGAAGGGCGTCGCGACCGAGCAGGCCCGTGCCAGCGTCCCAGATGCCCGCGCGCTTCCCGCCGCACGAGGCACTCCCAACGCGGGGCTCGCGGAGGACGTCGCGCCCGGCCAGTCCGATGAAAGTGCCCCGCGTACCCGCGCGCTTCCCGCCGCGCGAAGAGCTCCCAGGGCGGGGCTCGCGGAGGACGTCGCGCCCAAGCCGGCCCATGACAGTGCCCCGCATGCCCGCGCGTTCCCTTCCGCCCGGGTCATCCCCAACGCGCGGTGCGCGACGCGCTTCCCCCCGTCCCGCAAGGAGCGCTTCGTGCTCGCGGCGGGACGGCTGTGGGACGAGGCCAAGAACCTGGCCGCGCTGGAGGCCGCGGCGCCCCAGTTGCCCTTTCCCGTCCATGTCGCGGGAGACGCCCTGCACCCGGAAGGGGGCGCCGTGGCGGAGACTCGGAGCACGCGGCCCCTGGGACACCTTCCGCCTTCCGTGCTCGCGCAGTGGATGGCGCGCGCGCCCGTGTACGCGCTGCCCGCGCGCTATGAGCCCTTCGGCCTGTCCGCGCTGGAGGCCGCGCTCGCCGGCTGCGCGCTGGTGCTGGGGGACATCCCCAGCCTGCGCGAGGTGTGGGGGGACGCCGCGCGCTTCGTGCCGCCGGATGATTCCCACGCCCTCGCGCGGACCCTGCGCTTCCTCATGGACCATCCGCGAGAGCGCGAGGCCCTGGCGGCGCGCGGCCGCGAGCGCGCGCTCACCTTCACGCCCGACCGGATGGCCGAGGCCTACCTGGAGCTCTACGCGAGCCTTGCCCGGCTCGAGCACCGCGTGTCCTGACCCACCGAGGAGCCTGCCCACCCATGCGTGTCATCCTCTTCTGCCATTCCCTGCTGTCCGACTGGAACCACGGCAACGCCCACTTCCTGCGAGGCGTGGTGACGGAATTGGCCGCGCGCGGCCACTCCGTGCGCGTGCTCGAACCCGAGGACGGCTGGAGCTTCCGGCACCTCCTGGAGGAACCCCACGGCGTGGCCGCGCTCAACGAGGTCCGCGCGTTCTACCCGCGCGTGCGCCCGGAGCGTTACACGCACGACTCGCTGGACCTTGAGGCCGTGCTGGACGGCGCGGACCTGGTGCTGGTGCACGAATGGACGCCGCCGGACCTGGTGCGCCGCATTGGCGAACACCGCCGCGACGGCGGCCGCTTCCGCCTCCTCTTCCACGACACCCACCACCGGGGCGCGAGCGCACCCGATGCGATGGCCCGCTATGACCTGTCCCAGTACGACGGGGTGCTCGCCTTCGGCGACGTGCTCCGGGACCTCTACCTGAAGCAGGGCTGGGCGAGGCGCGCGTGGACCTGGCACGAGGCCGCCGACGTGCGCGTCTTCCACCCGCACCCGCGCAACCGCGAGGTGCGGGACCTGGTCTGGATTGGCAACTGGGGCGACGACGAGCGCACGAAGGAGCTGCACGAGTTCCTCCTGGAGCCGGTGCACACCCTGGGCCTGACGGCGCGCGTGCACGGCGTGCGCTACCCGGCCCCCGCCCTGCGCGCCCTCTTCGACGCGGGCATCGAGTACGCCGGCTGGCTGCCCAACCACCGCGTGCCGCTGGCCTTCTCCCAGGCGCGCGTCACCGTGCACATCCCCCGCCGGCCCTACGCCACCCTGCTGCCCGGCATCCCCACCATCCGCCCCTTCGAGGCGCTGGCGTGCGGCATCCCGCTGGTGTCCGCCCCCTGGGAGGACACGGACGGGCTCTTCACCCCGGGCCAGGACTTCCTCGTCGCCCGGGACGGCGCCCAGATGCGGCGCCACCTGTCCACACTCGTGGCGGACGCGGAGATGCGGCACGCCTTCGCGGAGGCCGGCCTGCGCACGGTCCTGTCCCGGCACACCTGCGCGCATCGCGTGGAGGCGCTGCTGGGCATCTGTCAGTCCCTGGGGATGTCCGACGACGTCCTCCACCCACTGTCCTCCGAAAGGGTCTTCGCATGAGCCGCGGCCTGCGCATCGCCTTCTTTGGTTCGAGCCTGGTGTCCGCCTACTGGAACGGCGCGGCCACCTACTACCGGGGCCTCATCCGCGCCCTGCACGCGCGCGGCCACCACGTCACCTTCTACGAACCGGACGCCTACGGCCGGCAGGAGCACCGCGACCTCCAGGATCCGGACTGGGCCCGCGTCGTCGTCTACGCGAACGACCGGGGCTCGCTGGACGCGTGCCTGGACGACGCCTTCGGCGCGGACGTGGTGGTGAAGGCCAGCGGCGTGGGCACCTTCGATTCCTACCTGGAGGCGCAGGTGCTGGGGCTGCGCCGCTCCGGCACGCAGGTGGTCTTCTGGGACGTGGACGCGCCCGCGACGCTGGAGCGCGTGGCGAAGGACGCGAACGACCTCTTCCGCCCGCTCATCCCGCGCTACGACCACATCCTCACCTACGGCGGCGGCGCGCCGGTGGTGAACGCGTACCGAGAGCTGGGCGCGAAGCGCTGCGTGCCCATCTACAACGCGTTGGACCCGGACACGCACCACCCCGTGGCGCCCGACCCGCGCTTCGCCGGGGACCTGGCCTTCCTGGGCAACCGGTTGCCGGACCGCGAGGCGCGCGTGGAGGCCTTCTTCCTCAAGGCCGCGGAGGCGCTGCCCCGCTCGCGCATGCTCCTGGGCGGCAGCGGCTGGGAGGCCCGCGTCCTGCCCGCCAACGTCGTGCGCCTGGGCCATGTCTACACGCAGGACCACAACGCGCTGAACTGCTCGGCGCGCGCGGTGCTCAACATCCACCGCGACAGCATGGCGCGCTTCGGCTTCTCGCCGGCCACGCGCGTGTTCGAGGCCGCGGGCGCGGGCGCCTGCCTCATCACCGACGCCTTCGAGGGCGTGGAGCAGTTCCTGGAGCCCGGCCGCGAGGTGCTGGTGGCCCACTCCGGCGACGAGGTCGCCGAGCACGTGAAGCGCCTCACCCCGGAGGACGCCCGGCGCATCGGCCAGGCCGCGCTCCGGCGCGTGCTCGCCGAGCACACGTACACGCACCGCGCGGTAGAGGTGGAGGCGGAGCTGGGCTATCGCGCCCAACCGCATGGGAGGCCGGCGTGAGGGAGCCCCAGCGCATGCACATCGTCATCCTGGGGCTGTCCATCACCTCCAGCTGGGGCAACGGCCACGCCACCACCTACCGGGCGCTGGTGCGCGAGCTGGTGCGGCGCGGGCACGACGTGCTCTTCCTGGAGCGGGACGTGCCCTGGTACGCCGCGCACCGCGACCCCAACGGCACCTGGGCCGGACGCACGGAGCTGTACGCCAGCCTGGACGACCTGCGCGAGCGCTTCGCCTCCGAGGTCCGCAAGGCCGACCTCGTGGTGGTGGGCTCCTACGTCCCGCAGGGCGTTGACGTGGGCGCGTGGGTGCAGGGCACGGCGAAGGGCGTCACGGCCTTCTATGACATCGACACGCCGGTGACGCTGGCGAAGCTGGAGCGCGGGGACTTCGAGTACCTCGCGCCCCACCTGGTGCCCGGCTACCAGCTCTACCTGTCCTTCACCGGCGGGCCCACGCTCCAGCGCATCGAACAGGAGCTGGGCTCGCCCGCGGCCCGGCCGCTCTACTGTAGCTGTGACCCGGAGCTGTATGGCCCGTGCGCGGGGAGGCCGCGCTGGGACCTGGGCTACCTGGGCACGTACAGCGACGACCGGCAGCCGGTGCTGGAGCGGCTGATGCTGGACGCGGCGCGCGGCTGGCCGGAGGGCCGCTTCGTCGTGGCCGGGCCCCAGTACCCCGAAGGCGTGGCGTGGCCTCCCAACGTGGAGCGCGTGCAGCACCTGCCGCCGCCGGAGCACTCGGCCTTCTACACCGCCCAGCGCTTCACGCTGAACGTCACCCGCGCGGACATGGTGCGCGCCGGGTACTCGCCGAGCGTGCGGCTGTTCGAGGCGGCCGCGTGCGGTGTGCCCATCATCAGCGACGCGTGGGAGGGGCTGGACACCTTCTTCACGCCGGGCGTTGAAATCCTGGTGTCGCACGACGCGCGGGAGACGCTCGGCTACCTGCGCGAGCTGCCGGAGTCGGAGCGCCAGGCGGTGGCGCTGCGGGCCCGGGCGCGGGTCCTCGCCGAGCACACGGCGGAGCACCGCGCCCGGACGCTGGAGGCGTATGCGCGGGAGGCCGCGTCCGGCCGAGCGCCATGAGCTGCAAGCGGACGGGACGTGAAGGGGGAGGGGGCGCCATGAGAATCGCCGTCATCGGGACGGGCTATGTGGGGCTGGTCGCGGGCACGTGCTTCGCCGAGTCCGGCCACGACGTCACGTGCGTGGACGTGGAGCAGGCGAAGGTGGCGGCGCTCCAGCGCGGGGAGCTGCCCCTCTACGAGCCGGGCCTGGAGGAACTGGTGCGCCGCAACCGCGAGGCCGGGCGGCTGCGCTTCACCACCCACCTGGCCTCCGCGGTGGGGGCCGCGGCGGTGGTGTTCATCGCGGTGGGCACGCCCATGGGGGAGTCCGGGAGCGCCGACCTCCAGTACGTGCTCGCCGCCGCGGAGGCCGTGGGCCGCGCGCTCCGGCACTACACGGTGGTGGTGGACAAGAGCACCGTGCCGGTGGGCACGGCGGACCGGGTCCATGCGCTCATCGCCCGGCACACCGTGCACGACTTCGACGTCGTCTCCAACCCGGAGTTCATGAAGGAGGGCGCCGCGCTGGAGGACTTCCTCAAGCCGGACCGGGTCGTCATCGGCGCGGACTCCGAGCGCGCCCGCCGCATCATGGGCGAGCTGTACGCGCCCTTCGTGCGCACGGAGAGCCCCATCCTGTTCATGGACACGCGCTCCGCGGAGCTGACGAAGTACGCGGCCAACGCGATGCTCGCCACGCGCATCTCCTTCATGAACGACGTGGCCGCGCTCTGCGAACGGGTGGGCGCGGACGCGGACCACGTGCGAAGGGGCGTGGGCGCGGACAAGCGCATCGGCCATGCGTTCCTGCACCCGGGCATCGGCTACGGCGGCAGCTGCTTCCCCAAGGACGTGCGCGCGCTGATGGCCACCGCGCGGGACGTGGGGCTGGACCTGGACCTGCTGCGCGCGGTGGAGGCCACCAACGCCCGGCAGAAGCAGAGCCTGCTCACCAAGGCGCTCCGGCACTACGGCGACCTGTCCCGCCACACCTTCGCGGTGTGGGGCCTGGCCTTCAAGCCGAGGACGGATGACATGCGCGAGGCCCCCTCCGTGGACCTCATCGAGGGCCTGCTGGACGCGGGCGCGCGCGTGCAGTGCCATGACCCGGTGGCGGGCGAGGCCGCGCGGCGCTGCTTCGCGGACCGCGTGGCGTACGCCTCCACCTGCTACGACGCGGCGGAGGGCGCCGACGGCCTCTTCCTCGTCACCGAGTGGAGCGAGTTCCGCCACCCGGACCTGCGCCGCCTGAAGTCGCTGATGCGCCGCCCGGTCATCTTCGACGGCCGCAACGTCTTCGACCCGGAGCAGGCGCGCGGCGAGGGCTTCACCTACTTCGGCGTCGGCCGGGGTTGAAACCCGGTACGGCGGGGCGCATCGATGGGAGTGCATGGCCTCCCCTCCGCCTCCCAAGCCCTGCGCCGTCTGCGGCCGCGCCATCACCTGGCGCCGGAAGTGGGCGCGCGACTGGGAACAGGTGCGGTACTGCTCGGACGCGTGCCGGGGGAAGCGGGCCGGCGCGCGGGATTCCCCGTGGGAGGCGCGCATCCTGGAGCTGCTCTCCCAGCGGGCAGGCGGCGCCACCGTGTGCCCTTCGGAGGTGGCCCGGGCGTCCGGTGAGGAGGACTGGCGCGCGTGCATGGAGCCCGTGCGCGAGGCGGCGCGCAGGCTCGTCGCGCGCGGCGTGCTGGACATCGTCCAGGGCGGCAGGGTGGTGGACCCGTCCACCGCGCGCGGGCCCATCCGGCTGCGCCGGCGTGCCTGACCTCTTCTTGAGTTGTGGCGCCCTGCACAGCGCGTTCACGGGCGGTGGAATCGCGCTTGCGCGCACATGGAGGGTCCGGCTACGCGCTCGCCTCCTGATTCCGGACTGACTCCGAGGCCACCATGAACTGGAAGCGTTCGCGGTATTCCGCCTGTGCCGTTGCCACCGTGCTGATGGTGGGCTGTGGGGGCCTTCCCCCCGAGGAGGCGGAGGCCTTCGCCTCGTCGAGCGCGGGTCTCACGGACGTGAACGCGGTGCGCCCGAACGCGGCGGTGGCGCGCTCAGGCGTGCGCGGCGTTCCCGACGACGTGAACCTGGTCAACGACGTGAAGGACACCGTGCAGCCGGACTTCGACGCGACGTACATCGAGGGCAACGGCTCCAGCAGCTTCGTGGACTTCAGCTATCCGGCCATCGCCGCGGGCGACGTGCTGGTGACGAGCGTCAACGTGAAGTACTTCATGCGCAACGCCAGCTGCACCGCGCCGCTCATCTGCGGCCAGGGCGGCAGCATGCTCCTGCGCGGCAGCACCGTCATCGCCCAGTCCACGGTGACGCACAACCTGCCGGACATGACGCAGGGCTGGTACCTCTTCAACGACACGTACACCCTGTCCCCGCCCGTGCCGCTGTCGCAGCTGCGCACCCGCGTCACGATGACGTGGCCCGGGCGCTCCACCTTCGGCATGCGGCTGTCCACGGTGGCGGCGGACTTCCGCTACTAGGAGACCTCCATGGCCCACGACACGAAGCCCGCATTCGACATCATCCTGTGGGGCGCCACGGGATTCACCGGCCGCCTGGTGGCGGAGTACCTGGCGCGCACCCAGGACACCCACCGCGCGAAGTGGGCCATCGCCGGGCGCGACGAGGCGAAGCTGGACCAGGTCCGCTCGGAGCTGGCGAAGGTGCGGCCGGAATTCGCGGACCTGCCGGTGGTGCTCGCGGACGCGAAGGACGCGGCCTCGCTGGACGCGCTGGTGGCGAGAGCGCGCGTCATCATCTCCACCGTGGGCCCCTACGCCCGCTACGGCAACGAGCTGGTCGCCGCGTGCGTCCGCGCCGGCACCGACTACTGCGACCTGACGGGCGAAGTGCAGTTCATGCGCAAGACCATCGACGCCCACGACGCGCGGGCGCGCGAGACGGGCGCCCGCATCGTGCACACCTGCGGCTTCGACTCCATCCCCTCCGACCTGGGCACGCTGATGCTCCAGGACTACATGCGGGAGAAGCACGGCGGCCACTGCGACCAGGTGCGCTTCCACCTGACGCGCATGCGCGGCGGCTTCAGTGGCGGCACCATCGCCAGCATGATGGACACGCTGGCGGCGGTGAAGGCGGACCCGTCCCTCAAGAAGGTGCTGACCAGCGCCCAC
Source organism: Corallococcus exercitus (assembly GCF_003611585.1). Taxonomy (GTDB): domain Bacteria; phylum Myxococcota; class Myxococcia; order Myxococcales; family Myxococcaceae; genus Corallococcus; species Corallococcus exercitus. The sequence continues at coordinate 8,032 of NZ_RAVW01000037.1, forward strand.
GCGCTGGACCCCGAGCCCTCCCGTGGCACGAAGGAGGAGCGCGACCTGGCCATGGTGAAGAAGAGCCCGGACACGGGCACGTGGACCGCGCCCTTCGTGATGGCGTCCGTCAACACGCGCGTCGTGCGGCGCTCCAATGCGCTCTTGGGCTACCCGTGGGGCCGCGACTTCTTCTACTCGGAGGTCTCCGACTTCGGCCCCGGACCCAAGGGCCTGGCGCTCGCCGCGGCGACCACCGCGGGGCTGGGCGGCTTCATGGCCGTGTCGAACGTGGACCCCGTGCGGGAGCTGCTGGAGAAGCACGTGCTGCCCGCGCCGGGCCAGGGCCCGTCCGCCTCCGTGCGCGAGAACGGCCTCTTCGAGGTGCGGCTGTTGGGCGAGGGCCAGTCCCCCAAGAGCGGCCAGCGCGTGAAGGTGGAGGGCAAGGTCGCGTCCAAGGGCGACCCGGGCTACGCGGCGACGGCGCGCATGCTCGCGGAGTCCGCGCTGTGCCTCGCCTTCGACACCATCCCCAAGCGGGGCGGCGTCCTCACCCCCGCGTCCGCCATGGGCATGGTGCTGGTGGAGCGCCTGCGCAAGGCGGGCATGATCTTCGAGGCCCACGACCGCGCTGCTTGAGCGCGCGGGCGCGCTTTTCAGTCGCGCAGGTAGTGGCAGGTGTAGCCGCCGGGGTTCTTCACCAGGTAGTCCTGGTGGTAGCCCTCGGCGGGCACCCACTCTCCGGCGGCGGTGATTTGCGTGACGACGGGGCGGGACCACTTGCCGGACTTGTCCACGCGGGCCTTCACCGCCTCCGCCGTCTGCCGCTGCGCGTCCGACAGGTAGAAGATGGCGGAGCGGTACTGCGTGCCCACGTCGTTGCCCTGGCGGTTGAGCGTCGTCGGGTCGTGCATGCGGAAGAACCACTTCTCCAGCAGCGACTCGTACGTCAGCAGCTTCGGGTTGAAGACGACGCGCACGGCTTCCGCGTGCCCCGTCTCCCCGGTGTGCACGTCCTCGTAGGTGGCGCCCTTCTTGGCGCCGCCCGTGTAGCCGACCTCCGTCTCGATGACGCCGGGGATCTTCCGCAGGATGTCCTCCATGCCCCAGAAGCACCCGCCGGCCAGGTACGCCGTCTCGCGCGGGGCCTCCGTGGGGGCGGCCGCCTTCGCCAGCACGACGGCGCCCGCGGCGGGGGCCATCGCGCCCTGGGGCTCACCGGGCGCCGCGCGGCCGAAGGACGGCAGCCACGCGCCATAGCCCTTCGCGGCCAGCTCGTTCACGGGGATGAAGCGCAGCGACGCGGAGTTGATGCAGTAGCGCAGGCCGGTGGGCTCCGGCCCGTCCTCGAAGACGTGGCCCAGGTGCGAGTCGCCGTCCTTCGAGCGCACCTCCACGCGCTCCATGCCCAGGCTGCCGTCGCGCTTCTCCACCACGTGCGCCTTGTCCAGGGGGCGGGTGAAGCTGGGCCAGCCGGTGCCGGACTCGAACTTGTCGCGCGAGGAGAACAGGGGCTCGCCGCTGACCACGTCGACGTAGAGGCCCTCCTCGTGGTTGTTCCAGTACGCGTTGCGGAAGGGCGGCTCGGTGCCCTCGTGCTGCGTCACCTGGTAGGCCAGGGGGGACAGGGTGCGCTTCAGCTCCGCGTCGGACGGCTTCGTGTACTTGCGGCCGTCCTGCACCGGGGCGGAGGCGGTGGCCGCGGGCTTCGCGCCGGGCGGGGCGCCACGGGCCTCGGTGCACGCGGTCAGCGCGGCGGCCAGCACCAGCGCGGCGGGCCACAGCCGGCGTGCCACCGACAGCCGGGTGGGGGAAGACACTGCACGGGTGGACGACATGGGACGCGAAGCCTCCGGGCACCTTCGGAAAAAGGGCGCTCTCTCCTCTTACGGGGGACCCCGGGGGGCGGTTACAGCGGGCAGTGAACACCGGCCGGCCGGGCAGGCCATCCCGCGGCTTTCCGGGGGGCCGGGCAGTGGCCGTCAGGGGGGTGGAGGCGTTACCTTCCCCAGCGACCGGGAGGGTGCCGATGAGCCGTGGACGCGGGCCGAAGGGTCCAATCGGACGGGTGACGGGCATCTCGCGCGCCGAGGGCGCCAGCGTCATCCTGCGCATCCGGGCCCTCCAGAGCGTGGAGGGCGCCGCGCCGGTGACGGACCGGAACACGCCCCGGCGCTCCTTCTCGGAGGTGATGGAGCGCCACGCGCAGGGGCTCAATACCGCTGAGCCCCTGCCGTTTCCCGTGGCCCCCAAGCCCCTGCCTCCGCCCGTGCGCGGCCACGAGGACGAGGAGTTGATGACCGCGGAGCCCGCCCCCGACACCTTCGTCGGGCTCATGTGGTCCAAGCTGAAGCGCTCGCGCTGAGGCGCCCTGCTTCAGGGGCTCACCACCACGTCGCGGCCATTCCACCTAAGGACACGTAGTCCTGGCTCGCGGCGTCGTTGGCGGACTGGAGGTCCGCCGGGACGCTGAGCGTCCGCGTGGCGGTGATGCGGTAGGACAGGCCCAGGCTGGAGCGCGGCAGGGGCGCGCTGAAGTGCAGGCGGGCGGTGTCCCCCACGGCCAGCGGGCCCACCTCGCACTGGAGCGCGCCGGCGGTCACGTGGCAGTCGCGGGTGGTGGCCAGGAGGCCCGGGGGCAGGGCCACGGTGATGACGGCCCGGGTCAGCGGATCCGGCCCGTGCTGGGTGACGGTGAGCGTGTAGTCGATGCGCGGCGCGGACACGCCCCGCCTCGGGACGGCGGTGAGCGCCACGCCCACGTCCGCGGAGGCCGCGGCCCGCAGCACGGACACGTCGTTGCCCCGGGCGTTGGCCGTCACGACGTCCGGCTTCAGGTCGCCGTCGAGCAGCCCCACCGCGACCGCCGCGGGCCCCGCGCCGGTGGGAAGCAGCGTGTCCTTGCCGAAGGCGCCGTGGCCCTGGCCGGGCAGCAGCGACACGGTGTTCTCGGTGAAGTTCGCGGTGACCAGGTCCAGCGTCCCGTCGCCGTTGAAGTCGCCGGGCGCGACGAAGTACGGCCCACCCCGCACGGGGAAGTCCGAGCGCGACGGGAACGTGCCGGTGCCATCTCCGTGCAGCACGGACACGCTCCGGCCCCGGAAGTTCGCGGTGACCAGGTCCTGCTTCCCGTCGCCGTCCACGTCCACCACCGCGACCGAGTAGGGCGCGTTGCCCGTCGCGAAGTTCGCGCAAGGCCGGAACGTCCCGTCGCCGTTCCCGAGCAGCACCGACACCGTGTCCACGAAGTTCGCGGTGACGAGGTCCGCCTTGCCGTCGTGGTTGACGTCGCCCACCGTCACCGCGAACGGATTGGTGCCGGTGGTCACGGCCCGGCGGGGCGCGAACTTCCCTCGCCCCCGGTTCAGCAGCACCGACACGGAGTCGTCCAGTTCGTTCGCCGTCACGACGTCCAGGCGGCCATCGCCGTCGAAGTCGCCCACGTCCACGGACGTGGGCTCCGAGCCCACGGCATGTTCGGTCCGCGAGCCGAACGTCCCATCGCCACGCCCCAGGAGCACGGACACCGTGCCCGCGAAGTGGCTGGTGACCACGTCCAGGTGGCCATCCCCGTCGACGTCCCCCACCGCGACGGCGGTGGGCCGCGCGCCGGTGGGCTGCTCCACGCCAGGCGCGAGCGTCCCGTCCCCCCGGCTCCGCAATACGGACACCGTGCCCGCGGTGTGATTGGCGGTGATGACGTCCAGGTGCCCGTCCGCGTCGAAGTCCCCCAACGCCACGGCGCGAGGCTCCATCCCCGTGGGCGATGCGCGGGGCGCGTCCAGCAGCGGCCGGGACTCGGTGCCCGCCATGCGCGGCAGGGCCATCGCCATCAGCGCCGCGACGCTGAACGCCAGCACGCCCGCATGGGCCATTCGTGGGTGTCGCATGTCCTTCCCCCTCTCCAGGCCCTGAACCGGCAAGGCCGTGGTAACGCGGTTTCCATGACATCCCCGCATGATGGGAAAGAAGTAAGAAGGAGCGCCGCACCGCGCCATGCGTCCCGGGGGAGGGTGGCTGACAGGCGCAGGACAGGGGAATGACCCCGGAGGGACGGCTTGCGCGCGGGGTAGGCTGCACCGTCCCCATGTCCGCGACTCCGCCGTCCTCCCGAAAGCCGCTGGTGGTCACCACGTCGGACCGGGTGGACGCACAGCTCGCACAGCGTGCGCGGAGCGCAGCGGAGGCGGTGGGCGTGCCGTATGTGGAGCGCCACCACAAGCTGCCCCTGAAGAAGCTGCTGGCGGACACGGCGGACGCGCTGGTCGTCTTCGAATCCACGGCGGTGTCGCTGGTGGATGCGGGAGGCACGCTGCGCTTCTCCCCGGGGCTCGCGCACCTTCGAGTGAAGCAGCTGGACGCGGGCGTGACGGAGGACCAGTTGCTGCGCGTCGCGGGCCTGCGCGAAGGGGAGCGCGTGCTGGACTGCACCCTGGGACTGGGCGCGGACGCGCAGGTGGCGGCGCGGCTGGTGGGGCCCACGGGCCACGTCACGGCGCTGGAGAAGAGCCCGGCGCTCTACCTGCTGGTGCACCACGGGCTCGCGGGACTGCCGCGCCACCCGGCCTCTTGCGCGGTGGACGTGGTGCACGCGGACGCGGCGGCGTACCTGCACGCGCTGCCGGACGGCGCGTTCGACGTGGTGCTCTTCGATCCGATGTTCGAGCGCGAGCGCAAGTCCTCCGCCGCGTTCGAAGCGCTGCGCCGCCACGCGGACTACTCGCCGCTGACGCGCGACACGGTGGAGGAGGCGCGGCGCGTGGCACGCAGGGCGGTGGTGCTGAAGGGGTCGCGCTACTCACAGGACTTCAAGAAGCTGGGCCTCACCCCGGAGCCCGCCCGGCCCAACGCCACGGTGTTGTGGGCTCGACTCCCGGGTTCGGGCAACCCGGGGAATCCTGGTGGAGCCGGGAGTCCTTGATAGCGTCCCGGACCGCTGGGAACCACCACCGGGAGCGACACATGAAGACGCTGAAGCGGAGCTTGTTGCTGGCGGCCTGTCTGCTGGGGACCGTGGGCTGTGGCGTGGAAGCTCCGGACGAGAGCGCTCCGGCGCAGGAGGACACGCAGGAGGTGTCCGCGCAGGCCGGCTGCATCCCCGGCCAGACGCGCACCATCAAGGTGGGCTGCTGCACGCCCACCCTGGAGCGCCGGCAGAACCAGATCTGCACCAACTCGTCGGGCTCCTGGAGCAACTCTGGCTCCAGCTACTGTGGCGGCTCGACGCTGAACTGCTACGGCGGTTGAAGCGGGTTGCCCGGGGCCGCGAGCGGTCCCGGGCTATCGCTCCGACGTGGGATCAGTTTGTCGTCAGCGAGTTGCAATGCTTCGCCTTGACCTGGAGCGTATCGATCATCTTGTCGAGGGTCTTGTTGTCCAGGCTCGGCAGCTCCTTGCGCGAAGCGTCCTGGATCTCCTTGATCACCTTCATCTGCTGCTCCGGCGTCTTGCTGGCGAGAGGTCCCTTCATGACCTCCCGGTCGATGATGTCCGTGAACTTCTTCAGGTCGGCGTCGGGGAGCTTCCACTCCGCATTCGCCGCCGTGATGTCCTTGTTGATGCACGCGACGAGCTTCTTCCTCGTCGCCGCATCATCCGCCGCCAGGGCGGCAGTGGGGAGGGTGAGCAGGAGCGAGGTCGTCAGCCACAGGGTCGAAATCAACGGGCGGGAGGTCATGCGGTGAGGTGTAGCACCTCCCGTGCCGGGGGCGGCCTCAGGCCCGCTTGAAGGCGCTCGCGTCCGGCAGGCCGCTGCCGCCCAGGTCCGCGCCCATGGCGGTGAGGACGCCGGCGTAGATGTCCGGCTCGTTGGACGTGAGCTTGCCCGGCTGGGGCGCTCCGGTGCGCGCGTCGAAGCCGTAGGTGAGGGTGGTGTTCGGATCCACGCCGCCCAGGACGGTGTTGCCCTTCACCATGGGGGACACGAGCAGGAAGCCGTTGTTGAGGTCGTGGCCTGAGCCGAACTCCGTGGCGCCGGAGGGACGCGGGCGCGTGCGGCCGAACTCCGTGGCCACGTAGATGAGCGTGCGGTCCCACATGGACTCGCCGGAGGTCGCGTCGAACGGCTCCGCCTTGAGGAGCGTGATCAGCGAATCCACCGTGTTCAGGATGCGCGCCCACATGAAGGCCTGGCCGCCCCGGTGGTCGTTGTGGCTGATGTCGAACGCGAGCGGCGGGTTCGCGATGCCGTTGGGCCCGCCCACCGCGACGTTGAAGTCCGGCCCCAGCGTCACCGACACGGACACCCGGTACTTGAGCAGCAGGAACGCGAGCGCCGCCTGACCCTGCACCGGGTCGGTGAAGAAGCCGGGGAACACCTCGCGCAGCCGCGCTCCATCCGGTGAGCTCTCCAGCCCGTACTTCCCCAGGGGAATCTGCGGCAGGTCCGGCAGGACGTTGAGCTTGGTGATGAGGTCCAGCGCCTCCAGCTTCGGCTGCTGCACGCCGCGCTGTTCGCTCCAGCGCTTCAAGGCGGCGCTGTCCTGGAAGGTGCGGCCGAAGATGGACTTCTGATCCAGCGCGTCCCGCGTGCTCCGCGCCAGCGCGATGACGTCCTTCGACGGCGCCCCGGCGATGCCTCGCGAGCCGTCCAGGCCCAGGGGCCACAGCGACGGGTTGACCACGGCCTCGCCGAAGCAGGACAGGGGCAGGCTGTCGTCGGTGCCGCGCTCGGCGTAGCCGCCGGTGCCCATGTTGACGTTGGGCAGGGGCATGCCGCTGCCCCACTGGAGCGCGACGGCCTCCTGGAGCGTGCGGCCCTTCCACGCGCCGTTGCCGGTGAGCGAGCGCTTCTGCGCGATGCCATGGTTCACGGACGTGCCCACGGACGTGGCCACCAGCATCTCGTTGGCGTGCTTCTTCACGAACGCCAGCTGGTCGGTGTCGACCGGGATGTTGATGCTGCCCAGGCGCGAGTTGCTGTACTTCACCGCGCGGAAGGGGCTGCCCGCCACGGCCTGCACCTGCGCGTCCGGGAAGGTGTTGAGCCCGGCGGCGTTGGCGGACTCGGACTGTCGGACCGCGAGGAAGCTGTCCACGATGGAAGCGCCCCCCGCCGCCCCGATGACGATGAGGAACTTCGGCTTGCCGTCGAGCGCGTCGCGCCGGCGGCCCAGCTTCTCCAGGGACTCGGGCGTCTGGAGCGATTCACGGCAGCCGGAGAGGAAGGGAGAGAGGGTGGTGCCCGCGGCGCAGAGCGACAGCGCCCGCAGCATCTCCCGTCGCGACAGCCGGCCAGTGGTCTTGAGGGTCATGGGAGGGGTTCCTCAGTAGAAGACGGCTTCGGCGGAAGAGAAGACGGCGAGACACGCGGCCTGCATCCACGCGACGCCCGGCGTGGCCGTGCCGGTGGCCTGCACGTCGGCGGACAGGCGCACCAGCGTGTCGCGCTCGGCCTGGGTCGGGTCGCGCAGCCACGCGCGGCGCACCAGGGACGTCACCGCCGTGGCGACGGCGGGGCTCGCGGCGTCCGCCAGCCTGCCGTCCGCGGTGAGGGTCACGTCCTTGAACACCACCGCGGACGCGGGCGTCTTCACGTCCAGCGTGATGCGCGCGTTGCAGGCGGAGAGCACGGTGCGCTCCACGGCGATGGGCGTGGTGGCGCCCGTGGCGGTGGGCGTCTCGTAGACGCTGTGCTCGTAGGGGTCCACGCCGCCCAGCGCCACGCCGTGCACGTTCTGGCAGGGGTACTGGCCCAGCTCGTTGCACACGGACGCGGAGGGCAGCTCCAGCGCCTGGGCCAGGTCGAGCGACAGCCGCTCGGGGCCCTTGAAGCGCAGGTTGCCCTTCTGGGACTTCGCGACGCCGCCATCCCATTCCGGCGTCACGCCGGGGTTGGCGCCCGGTCCCAGGTCCACGGCGTTGGGGAGCTTGTCGGAGCAGCCCGTGAGGAGCAGGCAGGTCAGCAGCAGGCGTTCAGGGCGCACCGTAGGCCTCCGTGCGGATGAGGTCGTGAAGCATCTTCTGCACGCGGTACGCGTGCGTGGTGCGGAAGGCCTGCCACGTGCGGACGAACTCCTCGTTCTCCTCCGGCAGCGGCGCGTGGCCGACGAGCAGCTTCCAGTAGTCGGTGACGGTGGAGATGGCGAAGGCGTCGCTGTTGGAGGCCACCTGGGCCCACTCCGTGAGGTTGTTCACGGGCTGGCCCAGGATGACGCCCTGCTCGGGCGTGTTCTTCAGGGTGGCCACCTCGTTGGGGAACAGCAGCTCCAGGCGGTTGGGGATGTAGCGGTTGGGCAGTCCGCCCAGGCCGTTGTAGTTGCGGTACGGATACGACAGCGGATCCAACGTCGCGTGGCACGCGGCGCACTGCGGCGCCTGGACGCCCTTGGCGTCGTAGTCGCGCGGCTCGTTGGGAATGCTGTGCAGGCCCTCCTGCTTCGCGATGTCCAGGCCCAGGTACGCGCGGTACATCTGTGAGGCGGCGTTGCGCGGCAGCGCGGTGAACATGACGAACGAGGTGAGCGTCCACGCGCTCGTCATGTTGCCGGCGCGGCGCGAGGCCTCCACGAACTGGGAGGAGACGCTGTTGGCAGAGGTGTACGTGGTGGGGTTCGTGCCCGAGCGCTTCACGAAGAACCGGGCGGTGAGCACGTCGCGCGCGTCGTGGTCGTCCGTCTGCGACCATGCGAAGAGGGCGTAGTCGTCGTAGTAGTCCGCCAGCGGAATCACGCCCGCGTCCTCGCCGGACTTGATGGAGCCGACGGGGCGGATCTTCGGGTGGGCGACCTTCCAGAGCTGCCCGTGCTTGCCGCGCCAGAAGTCGGACTGGAGGCAGCGGTCCAGCTCCTGGTCGATGAAGGCGCGCTGCTTCTCCTCGATGCCCAGCTCCAGGAAGGTGGCCACCTGGACGTAGGTGGGGGACCTGCCGCAGAAGTCGCTGAGCATGCGGCGGTACACGAAGCGCACGTCGTACTGGCAGACCTTGAACTGGGGGTTCTCCCCGCCGCCGCAGACGCCGCTGGGCGGGACGCTGGTGGCGTCGCCGGGGAGCGAGCCCTGCTCGACCTCGAACTGGTTGGGGGCGCCGTCGCCGTCGGTGTCCGCGGTGGCGATGGCGCGCAGCGCTGCGGGGAGCGCAGCCGCGAAGTCCGCCTCGGAGAGGGGGCGCGGCTTGCCGGGGGCGAGGTGCGGCTCCAGCGCGGCGCCGTAGCCGTTCCGCTGGGGCGGGGCCACGTGGCAGTAGGTGCAGGCGGGCTGGGTGCCCTGGCACGCGGGCGCGGTGGGATATTCCGCGCAGAAGGCGCCAGGGCCGGTGGGCATGGCCACGGCCGGGGTCGCGAACCCGAGCAGCAGCAGCCCGGGCAGCAGCCATCGGCTCGGGGATGGGGGAGTCAGGGGCACGCGGGCTCCGGGAACGGGTGCTGTACGGACACACCAACCCGGAAAATCAGAAAGGGTTTCGAAGATTCGTGAGCGCCGGGCTCACCAGGGCCGCCGCTCGATGAGGTGGCGGGCCTGGGCAGAGGGGGCGAGGAACGACACCGGCGCACCCGCGACGCGCTCCAGTTCCTCCAGATGGTGGCGGGCCGCGTCGGTGAGCTGGTCGAAGCGCCGGGCGGCCCAGTTGGTGGATGCCAGGTCCCCCGCGAGCACGAGCGCCAGGTCCGTGGGGCCGTTGATGGAGGCGGCCTCGCGCAGCCCCACCCAGTTGAAGGTGGGCCCTTCGGAGCGGCACACCATGACGATGCGCCGCACCCGGCCCGGCGCGATGCCCGTCGCCGCGAGGCAGACGCTCGCCATCGTCCCGGCGCTCTCGATGAGCACGCGGTGTCCCCGGGCGAAGGCGTCCTCCAGCTCCTCGCGCAAGGGCACCGGGTCCGGCACCCCCATCCGGAGGAGCACTTCGTAGTGGGGCGCGAGCTGCGCCGTGAGGGGACGCGTGTCCACGTCGCCATGGAGGCCCGGGATGACGAGGTCCACGAGCCGTTCACCGGTCCGGCCGTAGAGCCCGAGCCGGCTGGCCACCCGCACGAGCACCGCCTCGGGCGGAACCTTCGCCGTGTCGACGACGAGCTCCGCCAGCGAGGCCAGCTCATGGACCGCGCGCTCGGCGGGATGCGCCCAGGCCGTCTCGAAGGTGTCCGGCTCCGCGCAGCGCAAGGCCTGCTCGGGCTCGGGCACCTCCAGGTGGATGTGCACGACGCGGAGCCCCGGCCTTGCGCGCAGGCCGTCCAGCTGCGCCTTGCTGCTCACCGCGTCCACGGTGATCAGCCTGGACATCTTGTTCGCGCGGCTGGACACCGCCAGGCACCGACCAGGCAGGGCCGCGAGCACCCCCTCCACCAGCCAACGCCCACCCGTCTCGCGGTCCCGCGTGATGCTCAGGTCCTGGCGCGCCCGCCGGGAGCCGTCCCCGCCGTGCCCTCGCAGGAGGTCCTTCGAGTGGAGATGCAGCGCGCCGAACCGCCGCGCCAGCCCCTGCGCGAGCGTCGTCTTCCCCGCGCCGATGGGCCCCGACACCACCACCACCGTGACCGCCATGCCTTGTTCCTCCCGAGGAGGAACACCCTAGAAACCCCGGTGCGGGGCGGGCCATCCCCCATTGGAGGGAGGCGTCAGCGCTTTTCGGAGACGCGCACCCAGTCCACTTCCATCGTCTGCGGCCCCTGGCGCAGCAGGTCCGCGGTGGCTTGCGGCACGCCGAAGTACGGCTCCTTCGCCTTGTTGACGCCCTCCGGGTAGCCGCCGCCCACCGCGAAGTTGAGGATGATGAACAGGGGCTTGTCGTAGGCCCACGCGCCGTGGCGCTCCACCTCCTCGCGCGTCGTGGTCTTCACGCGCTCACCGTCGATGTACCAGTGGATGGCCTGGGGCGATGTCTCCACGCGGTACTCGTGCCAGTCGCTCACCGGCGTGCGCGGGTAGAAGCGGCCGTTGATGGGCGTGTTGCCGCTGTAGCCCGGCCCGTGCAACGCGACGGACACCCAGTCGCCGTAGCCGACGTTCTCCATGATGTCGAGCTCCCCGCACGCGGGCCACCCCGCCGTGTGGATGTCGCTGCCCAGCATCCAGAACGCCGGCCAGAGCCCCACGCCCACCGGCAGCTTGATGCGTGCCTCGACGCGGCCGTGCGTGAACTCGCGCTTGCCCGCGCTCTCCACCCGGCCCGACGTGAACGGGTAGCCGTTGGCGGCCTGCATCCGCGCCGTGAGCTTCAGCGTGCCGCCGCTCACCGACACGTTGTCCGGTGACGTCGTGTACTGCTGCTGCTCGTTGTTCACGTGCACGTCGGTCTTGAGGATCCAGTTGTCCGGATCCACCTCCGTGCCGTTGAACTCGTCGGCCCACACCTGGACCCAGCCGTCCTCCTGGCGGGCCACTCCTTCCGAGCGCTTCGACGTCCCCGCGCACGCCGTCAGCCCCGCCACCAGCGCCCACACCGCTGCCGTCCTGCCGGTCCTCATCGCCATCGTCGTTCCTTGCAAGGGGAGTCAGCTACTGGAGCGTCCGCCGGTCCACCGGCGCTTCGGGAGGCTCGCCCCGGTATGGCGTGGCCGGAGGCAGCAGCAGCGATTCGTGCAGCCGGCCCTCCACGTCCACCGTCACGTCCACCACCGGCTGACGCACGGGCTCCACGCTGCCGTCCGCGTGCAGCAGCACGCCGCCGCCCCGGGGGATGCCCAGCCCGCGCGTGGGCAGCTCCATCCGCCGGACGGCGAGCTTGAGGCCCGGCCACTCAGCCGGCTCGTGCACGCCGATGAGGTAGGGCGTCAGGCCCAGCGTCGCAAAGGGCTCACCCTCGCCGGGCAGGTCCTCGCACCACGCGCCCAGGCCCAGGTGCATGGCCCCGGCGGACACGCCCATCAGCACGGCGCCGGCCTGATGCCGCTCACGCAGAATCACATCCACGCCGTGCGCCTGGAACGCGTCCCAGCCCACGCGCGGGTCGCCGCCCGCGAGGAGGATGACGTCGGCGTCCTTCAGCCACGCCAGGTCCTCGGGGGAGGGCGCGGCCGGGATGCTCCGGCACCGCGTGAGGCCGATGCCCTCCATGGCCGCGACGAAGATGTCGAAGAACTCCGGCTGGCCGCCGTTCGATGCGCCGAGGTACGCGGCCTTCACCGGCGGCACGCGCAGCTCCGCGCCGGTGAGCACGCGCACGTAGTCCAGGAAGGGGCGCCCCTCCACGCGCCAGAACAGCGGAGCGCTGTCAGCCAGCAGGAGGAGGGGCGGAAGCGTCATGCCGCGAAGCCTACCGCCACTGGTAGGCGCGCACCCAGTCCACTTCCATCGTCTGCGGCGCGTTGCGCACCAGGTCCACCGTGGACTGCGGCACGCCGTAGTACGGCGTCGAGGCGCCGTTCACGCCGAAGGGATAGCCGCCGCCCACCGCGAGGTTGAGGATGATGTACATCGGCTTGTCGTACTGCCACGCGCCGTAGCGCTGCACTTCCGTGCGGGTGGTGGTCTTCACCAGCGCGCTGTCGATGTACCACTTGATGTCCGAGGACGAGTACTCCGTGCGGTACACGTGCCAGTTGCTCACGCTGGACGACGGGTAGAAGCGGCCGTTGATGGGCGTGTTGCCGGAGTAGCCCGGGCCGTGCAGCGCGCCGGACGTCCAGTCGCCGTAGCCGACGTTCTCCATGATGTCGAGCTCGCCGCACGCCGGCCAGCCCACGGAGTTGATGTCATTGCCCAGGAGCCAGAACGCCGGCCACAGGCCCGCGCCCACCGGCAGCTTGATGCGCGCCTCGATGCGGCCGTGGCTGAACTCCCGCTTGCCCGCGCTCTCCAGCCGGCCGGAGGTGAACGGGTAGCCGTTGTTCCACTGCAGGCGCGCGGTGAGCTTCAGCGTGCCGTTGCTCACGGAGATGTTGTCGCCGGACGTCGTGTACTGCTGCTGCTCGTTGTTCACGTGCACGGACGTGTTGGGCGCCCAGTTGGCGGTGTTGACGCTGGTGCCGTCGAACTCGTCGCTCCAGATCTGCACCCAGCGGTCCTCGCCGCCGCCCACGACGCCGAAGGAGAAGGACTCCCAGCAGCCGGCCGTGGCGCGGTTGGCGTACAGCGGCGCGCTGGCACCCTGGTTCGAGTCCGCGGACACGTACTGGCCCGTGCTCTTCGCCTTCAGGCCCACGGTGCCGTCGGGGAAGGGCACCCAGGTGAAGCGCTCCCAGTCACCCACCGCCGTGCGGAAGCCCGTCACCTGTCCGCCCGCGTTCGGATCCGCGGACACGTACAGGCCCGTCTCCAGCACGCGCAGCGAGATGAAGTCATTGCCCGCGTCACCCACCTGGAACTGCTCCCAGCCCTGCGCGCTGTCGCGGTTGGCCACCAGCGGCGCGGTGGCCCCCAGGTTCTTGTCCGCCGACACGAACTTCTGCGTCGCGCACGCCTTCAGCCACACCGTCTGACCCAGCGGCGCCGCCGTGGCGGACTGCTCCTGTTCCGCCACCACCGGCGTCGTCAACGTCGCGTCCCCGGCCGGAGCAGGGGCCCCACCACACGCCGTCAATCCCAGTACCGCCGCCAGCGTCCACAGCGTCTTTCCGGCGCTCGCCGCCATCGTCATCCTCGAAGGTGTGCCCGGCTCCGACAGGGAGCGGGACCCGGCCGGGTTGGGCCGGGCATGGAAATGAGGTTAACCTAATTTCCATGAAAAACTCACTTATCTGGAGTCTGACCGTGCTGCTCGCGGGCGTGCCCGGGGCGGTGTTCGCGGAAGGGCGCCCGTCGCTGGTGAACACGCGCATCCCGACGCCCTTCGGGTCGAACGGGCACTCGTCGACGGTGGACGGGCGCATCTTCGTGGGCAACATCCGCGAGGACCAGGCGACGACGACCACGACGTGGATCGCCCGGGTGTTCCGTCCGGAGGCGGTGACGTACGACGCCGCCGGCAAGCCGTCGTTCGCGGCGGCCTTCTCCGCCGGCAAGACGCTGGACGTGAGGAACGGGGAGAACGCGCTGGCGTTCTGCTTCCCCAACCCCGCGCAGCCCTACGTGCTGTCGGGCGGCGTCGCGGTGTACCAGCCGTTCATCTTCGACTCGATGATGTTCAACGGGGACAACGTCTTCCGGCGGCGCACGTCGGACCTGCGGGTGTCCCAGCCGTTCACGACGGCGGCGGACATCGCCTCCTTCACCACCGGCCCGCTGGAGACGCTGCGCACCGTCACCGGCGCCACGCTTCGCGGCATCGAGCCGACGATGACGTCCGACGGCCGGCTGCTCATCTACCAGGGCGCGCCCGCGAACACCGGCGGCATCGACCACATGATGTACGCGTACAACCCCACGCCGTGCGCGGCCACGGGCTGGAGCAACCCGCGTCCGCTGTCGATGATGTTCAACGACCCGGACGCGGGCGTGAAGCGCTACCCGCTCGCGTGGAAGCGGCTGAAGGCCGCGACGGGCGAGGACTTCGGCGATACGGCGTCCGGCGCGCTGGTGCGCGGCGCCTACGCGTGGGTGGACCACGAGGGCCGCAACCTCCTCTACATCGCCGTCACGTACACGGACGGCGCGCGGCGTGAGGCGGTGAGCCTGGTGGGCGCGGACACGAACTGGACCGCGTACCACATCGATGGAGCGCTCAACACGGACCGCATGGACATCGCGCACCTCTTCTATTCGGGGCCCATGTGGAACTTCGAGCAGGAGCGCCTGCCATCGCAGAACTTCCCGCCCGGCCAGAGCAACGCCGCGCACTACCTGCCCGTCACCAAGACGCACGACGTGCTGGCCCTCTTCGGCAGCAACACGGCCGACTACAACGAGGTGGACCTGGGCGAGCTGATGGACCCCTTCCACCTGCTCTTCCTGCCCATGAACGAGCTCGTCACGCGCGCGGGCGCGTATGACCTGACGCGCACGCCGGACCTGTCCGGCCACTTCTTCACCGGCACGCTGGTGGGGAGCGCCTCCATCTCGCCGGGCAACGCGGTGACGCGCTCCTCGCCGGACTCGCTGTGGCAGCCGCACGGCAAGGGCAAGGCGCTGGTGGTGCCCGGCGGCGGCGCGCTCGCGGTGAACCTGGCGGATCCGTCCGGCACGGTGCCCGGCGTGGGCGCGGCCGTGCGCGCGCTGTCCGTGGAGTTCGCGGTGCGGCCGGACGCGGACATCCAGCAGGGCTGCACCACCGGCAATCCCTACCGCTACCTGATGCAGAAGGCGGGCGGGCTGGACATCATCCATGAGGCCAGCAATCAGGTGCAGTTCTCCCTGGTCGTCAACGGCCAGCGCGTGCGGCTGGGCGGAGGCCCGGTGCTGCCGGTGGGGCAGTGGAGCCACCTGGCCTATACGTGGGATGGCACCACCGGCGTCTTCAACGAATACCTCAACGGCGTGCCCACGAACCGCGCGCTGCCCGTCGCGCCGGGGACGGCCCGGCTGGGCACGGGGACGCTCTACATCGGCGCGGGGTCGAACCTGGACACGCAGCGCTGCCCGGCCAACGGCGAGGGTTCCTTCCGGGGCGCCATCGACGAGGTGCGCATCTTCACGCACGCGCGCTCCAACCGGAGCATCTGCCTGACGGCGCACGGCGCCAACTGCCGCGAGGAGGCCATCCAGCACTCGCCCTCCGCGGGCCAGTTCGTGATGAGCGCCCAGGCGCCCGCGTGCAATGGCACCCAGTCGTTGAACTCGGCCGCATGCCTGTCCGCGATGCACCGGGTGTGCGCGCAGCGGGGCGCGGGTGACGCGCTGGCGAACACCACCAACACCTGGGACACCCTCCAGCAGCTCGTCAGCAACCGTCCGCCCATCTCGCTGGCGGGCGTGCCGGTGTCGTCCACGGCCACGGACCTGACGGTGGCCTGCGCGCCCATCCAGCACGAGAGCGTGGCCGTGACGTTCGAGGAGCTGTCGCGCATCCACGCGGGCTGCACCGACGAGCGCGGCGTGACGAGCACCCACTGCGCCGCCGCGGCGCACCGCTTCTGCAACCGTCAGGGGTGGACGACGGGGCAGGTGTTCGAGGTGACGTCCCGGCCCTGGGTGGGCTGCTTCAACTCCGGGCTCCAGACGGACGTGGAGAGGTCCGTGCTGGGGCCGATGTCCAACACGGGCGACTACACCGCTCCGGGCTCGCGCCTGGAGGTGAGCCAGTGGTGCCGCACGCAGGGCTACGGGGCGGGTGTGGTGCAGGAAATCCCCAGCGCCACCAAGGCCCACGTGCACTGCTTCCAGCCGGCGGTGACGGCGGCATGGAAGTACCTGCCGTAGGGCCCGGAGCCTTTCATTGACGCAGGGGCGCTGGCGCTCCCGGAGGTCCTACCGGGAGCGCTGAGCGCTACACGCGCTCGATGATGGTGGCGATGCCCTGGCCGCCACCGATGCACATGGTGATGAGCGCCGTCTGCTTGCCCGTGCGCTCCAGCTCGTCCAGGGCGGTGCCCAGCAGCATCGCGCCGGTGGCGCCCAGCGGGTGGCCCAGCGCGATGGCGCCTCCGTTGACGTTCACCCGCTCCGGGTCGATGTCCAGCGCGCGCGTCGTCTGGAGGACCACGGCGGCGAACGCCTCGTTGATCTCCCACAGGTCGATGTCGCGAGCCTTCATGCCGGCCATGCGCAGGGCCTTCTCGCTCGCGGGCGCGGGGGCGGTGAGCATGATGAGCGGCTCGGTGCCGACGGTCGCCATGGCGCGGATGCGGGCGCGGGGCTTGAGCCCCTTCTCCTTCACGTAGCGCTCCGACGCCAGCGCCACCACCGCCGCCCCGTCCACGATGCCGCTGGAGTTGCCCGCCGTGTGCACGTGCTGGATGCGCTTCGCCCGCGGGTAGGCCGCCAGCGCGATGCCATCCAGCGTCTCGCCGTGGGGGCCCACGGCCGTCTCGCCCATGGCGACGAACGCGGGCTTGAGCGCGGCCAGGCCCTGCGCGGTGGTGTCCGGGCGCGGGTACTCGTCGCGCTCCAGCAGCACGGCGCCGGTGGCCGGGTCCTTCACCGCGAAGAGGGCCTTCGCGAAGCGGTTCTCCTCGATGGCGCGGGCCGCCTGCCGCTGCGAGCGCAGGGCCCAGGCGTCCACGTCCTCGCGGGTGATGCCCTCCAGCGTCGCGATGAGGTCCGCGCTGATGCCCTGGGGCACCTGGTAGACGCGCTCGCGCAGCCGCACGTTGCCGCCGTCCTGGCCGCCGCCGTCCGCGCCCAGCGACAGGTGCGACATGCTCTCCACGCCGCCCGTCACCACGAAGTCCATGGCGCCGGAGGCCACGCCCATCGCGCCGAAGTTCACCGCCTGGAGCCCGGAGCCGCAGAAGCGGTTGAGCGACACGGCGGACACGTCCTGCGGCCACCCCGCCGCCAGCACGGCATTGCGCGCGATGTTCGCGCCCTGCTCGTTCACCTGCGACACGCATCCGGCGATGACGTCACCCACCTCGCGCGCGTCCCAGCCGCCGCGCCGCTGGAGCGCGTTGAGCGTCTGCGCGAGCAGCTCCTGCGGGTGCAGCCCCGTCAGGGCTCCCTTGCCCATCTTCCCGCGCCCGCGCGGGGTCCGGACGGCGTCGATGATGTAGCTGGCGGTCATGTGTGGCTCCTTTGATTTCGAGCGTAATATTACCAGCGTAATCTCGAAGTCAAGGCGACCTGGGGTGGGAACGCGCGACGGGCCCGGCGCCTGGGGTGGCACCGGGCCCGTCGTGGGGGATGGACCGTTGGGGAGCGGACCTATGCGGCGGGCAGCATGGACAGGTGGATGGGGGTGGCGTGCGCCAGGTTGTCGCTGACGGGGCAGCGCGTCTCCACCTCGCGCAGCAGATGGGCGAGCTGTTCCTGGGTGACGTCGCCCTTCACGTGGATGGTGGCGGTGAGGGACTGGTAGCCGGCGCGGACCTCACGGTGGGTGCCGGCGAACTTCGCGGGGTCCAGGGAGCCCTTCACGGTGATTTCGGTGCCGGTGACGGGGATGCCCAGCTCGCGGGCGATGAAGAAGGTCATGTAGTTCAGGCAGCCCGCGTGCGCCGCGAGGATGAAGTCGAGCGGGCTGGGCGCGCCGTTCTGGCCGCCCAGCTCCACGGGCTCGTCCATGAAGATCTTGAACGCCTGCGCCTCCGTGGTGCTGCGGGCCATGCTCTCCCCCACGGTGCGGACCTGTCCGGTGTACATCGGCTGTGCCATGTCGTTGGTCTCCTGCACTGGATACGGAGGCAGGCCGCCAGACGGGTCGTGTCAGGACCGCTTCCGCTCCCGGGCCCGCCGGGACGTGTAGAGGCGGTGGAGGAGGTCGTAGAGGACCAGCTCCTGTGCGCGGGCGGCGGTGCGCAGCATCCGGTTGGTGTGCATGTGGACCAGGCTCATCGCCACGCGGTCCAGGGGCTGGGTGAGCTGTCCCGCGTCCGCGCACGCGCGCAGCTGGCCCAGCACCGGCGCCTGTCGTTCCGCGCGGCGGCGCAGCACCGCGAGCCCTGGCGCGAGCGGCCCCTCGGAGGGCCACGGCTGCCATAGCAGGGCCTCCAGCTCCTGGCGGTGCGTCCGGAAGCGTTCGCCCAGCCGCCGCTCGACGGCGCCGTCCACCGAGAACTCCTGGCCGTAGCCCTGGCGCAGCCCTTCGAGCAGCCGGCAGCGGCCCTCCAGGTCGAAGCCCAGGTCCGTCAGCACCGTGTCGATGCCGCACAGCACCAGCCGCCAGCGCGCGTCCGCGCCGCCCTCCTCGGCGACCGTGTCGAGCAGCTCCAGCGCCGCGTCGCTGTCCGCGTGGAACCACTGCTCCGCGAGCGGCATGCCCGCGTCGCCGCCGTAGCGTTCGACCTCGCGCTCGTACGTGTCCACCTGCACGCGGTGGACAAGGCCGTCCCGCCGGAGCGGACCGAGCAGCGTGTGCAGGTGCTCCAGGACCTCGCCGCGCAGCCGTCGCGGGTCGCCCTTGAGACGCACGCGCAGGTGCCAGTCCGGATCTCCGTAGCGCAGGAAGAACCACTGGCTCGCGGCACCGGACGCCAGGGCCTGACGGACCGCCGGCGCCACGGCCTCCGCCAGCACGCGCTCCGCGAGCGACGTGCCGGTGTAGAGCTTGACGTACAGCCACTCGGAGCCCGGCGGGAAGGAGCGCTCGATGCGCGGGGGCTTAGGCAGGTGCACGGCGGGCGCGGGCACCGCGGGCGCGGTGCGCACGAAGGGCACCACCACCTCGTGGGCGAAGCGGCCCTCGGGGCCCTGGACGCACAGGCCTTCCTTCTCCGGCAGCTCCACCAGCACCACGGCATCCGCGCGCTGCCGCACCAGGTGGACGAAGGTGTCCACGCTGAGCACGTTGTCCAGGTCCACCGGCAGCACGTTGTCGCGGTCCTCCAGGCCGACGAAGCGCGGCAGCTGGAGCCGTTCGCGCAGCCGCTGGGCTTCACGGAAGCGCTCGGCGCCCTCGCGTTCACCGAGCGCGCGGAGCATGGACGCCTGGAGCCGCCAGCGGGCGCGGTGGAGGATGAGCCGGCCCATCGTCACGCGCGGAAGGAACGCGCTGCTCGCGAGCGGACCCCACTTCCAGCGCAGGCCGGGGGTGACGCCCTGCTGCTGGAGCGTGCCCAGGAAGGTGTACGGGCGCAGGTGCGCGCGGCCGAAGTTGTGGACGTGGGTGACGCGCGGAAGCACTTCACGCCCCAGGCTCGCGGAGCGCAGGACGATGCGGGAGCCCTGGACGGAGAGGAACAGGTCCGTGAGCGGGAGCTGCCGCTCCGGCGGTACCCCCGAGCGCCCCAGGTACACCAGCTCGTGCGCGCGCAGCACGGGGCGGCAGAGGATGTTGCCGTTGCGCCCCTCGGGAAGGTGCACCACCTCCGCGAAGGTGGCCTCCGGTCGCAGGGCCTCCTCCGCGCGCAGGTGCTCCGTCACGTGGCGCAGCAGCTCCGGGTCCCCGTGGCAGAAGCGCCCCAGCAGCGCCGCGCCCGAGGGGCCGATCATCGACTCGAAGACGAACTGGAACCGCCCCGCGTCCACGTCCTCCTGCGAGGCCGCGAGCACCGCCCCCATGACGGAGAAGGCATCCGGCAGCGGTCCCGGACGGGAATGGGCGAGCGCCTCCACGTCGGCGGGCTCCAGCTCCAGCGGACCGCCCGAGCGCAGCACCTCCGACAGCCGGTAGTGCAGGTGCGCCTGCGCCTTGCCCCATGCGACGGGCTCCTCGGCACGGGAAGCGGGAAGGGTCAGGTCGCGCAGGAGCGGTGCGTCCTCGGCGGCCTCCGGGCTCGCCAGCTCGAAGCCGATGCCCACGTCCTCGTCCAGCGCCTCCAGCAGGGGCACCTCGCGCGCCTCGTAGCGCTGCACGAAGGCCTCGCGGAAGCGCCGCAGCATGGAGTGTTCGGCGGACGGGTTGAGGCGGTGCAGCAGGGTGACGCCCTGGAGCATCGCGTCCACCACGGCGGGGCCCAGCGTCAGCGCCTCGGCGGGCTTGCGCAGGTCCACCTGGAACAGGCGGCTCACGTCGACAGGGGAGGGCAGGGCCTCCAGCCCGCGAGCCAGCGCGCGGTAGCGTGACGGCTCCGCGCCCGGCGGCGTGCCATCCAGCTCCGTCAGCGCACGCTGCACGCCCTGGAGGACGCGGTGGGACGCGGCCATCGCGGGCACGCCCTCCAGGCGCGCGAGCAGCTCGCGCAGCGGCTCCAGGCCCGTGACGGGCGGTGCCAGGTCCGGCACCAGGAGCTGGTGCTCGACGAGCATGTCCACGTACTCCGTGGCCTCTTCGCGCGACACGTCGGGGTCGGCGTCCACCAACGCCTGCACCAGCGTGGCGAGCGACGCGCCCGCGCGGGCCCGCTCCAGCGTCGCCTCCAGGTACGGCGTGGGCTCCACGCCCACGAGCTGGTAGGTGCGCGAGCCGCCGGCGCGCCGGGACTCGGCGTAGCGCAGCCGGCCCGCGACCCGGTACAGGCTGGAGTTGGGGTGGTAGCCCAGGGCCTCGCGCAGCTCCGGCAGTCTGGCGAGCTGCTCCATCAGCGCGTCGACGTAGTCCGTGTCCAGTCGCGTGTGGCGCCGGTACGTCTCACGAGCAGGCAGCCACAGCCGCGTGGACGCGGTGAGCGTGCCCAGGCTGTTGCCCGCGAAGAGGCCGAAGGGCGTCGACCGCGCCGCCATGCGCTGCCAGTAGCGCACCAGTGTCCGCTCCAGCTTCTCGCCGTGCGGACTCCCGGGCGCGGACGTCCACGCGGGCAGGTGCTCCTCCAGCGACGGCGACGCGAGGAACAGCGCCTCCCGCACCTCCGGCCGGGCAATCACCGCGGAGAGCCGTTCACGCAGGAGCGCGCGGTCCCGCTCCAGCGCTGCTTCCAGCTCCACGGTGGAAGCCGTCAGCGCGGCGGAGGCGGAGAGTCCCCGGCCCCAGGCGAGCAGCTCGTCGAAGGGCAGCAGCGGGGTGCGGAGGACGAAGAACCCGGAGGGAGCGAAGCCCGGCGGCGTCATGGAGAGTCCAGGGGAGAGCGGGGCAGGGACATGAGCAGCATGCGGTCCCAGGAGGGCTCCGCGGAGGAGGTCGCCGCGAGGAGCGCCAGCGCGATGCCGGTGGCTCCCCCAAGCAGGCCGGTGTCGTCGGTCCAGTCGCCCGTGCCGTCGTCGGAATACTCCCGCGTGCGGAAGCCGGCCACGCCCAGGCCCGGCTGCCGGTGGACGGAGAACAGCTGCTGGAACCAGTAGCGGGAGGCGGCCTCGAAGGCGGGCTCGCCCGTGGTCTGGTACAGGCGGTTGTAGAGGTGCGCGAGCCCCGCGGAGCCGTGGCAGAGCCCGCCGTCCTTCACGGAGGCGACGTCCGTCCAGCGCCCGGCGGCCTCCAGGCAGAGCGCGAGCGCCTGGGCTTCCCACGCGGGTTCGCGCACCGCGCGCGCCAGCGTGTGCAGTCCCAGCGCCACGCCGGGATCGCCGTAGCACCACGCCGGACGGCGCGGCCACGTGAGGGGTTCATTCCGTGCGCCCACGCGCGTGGGGAAGCGGGCGGGGTCGGAGTCCGCCGCGCGCCGGGCCATGAACCAGGTCCATCCTCCCTGGAGCAGCTCGCGAGCGGCCTCGACCCCCGCGGCCACCGCGCCGCCCAGCACGATGAGCAGCCCCGCCATGCCGTGCGCGACGCCCAGGTTGAAGCTGCCCTCGGGATGCTCGTCCCGCATCCTCGCTTCGACATGGCCGGCCTGCGTCTTCCAGCGCAGCCCTTCCGGCGTGCGCTCCGCCAGCTCCCCGAGCCGCGCGACCACGGCCTCCAGGCAGCGCCGCGCGCCCTCCCGTGGAAGGCGCTCCAGTGCGTACGCGCCCATGCCCACCAGTCCGCTCACCAGGTCATAGCGGTGCGTCCACGGGCGCGTCTGGAGGAAGTCCTCGAGCGCGGCGTCGATGTCCGTGAGCGGATCCTCCTCCGGGGACTCGGAAGGGCGCTGCACGTGCTGCACGGCCCACGCGATGCCCGTGAAGCCGTCATAGAGGTCCGGCCCCAGCGTCTGAGCACCGAGCGCCCCCGTGGCGAGCTCCAGCCACGCCTCCGAAGCCGCGCGATGCTTCGCGTCACCGTGAGCCCGCGCCAGCGCGTCAAAAAGCACCGCGCGCCCTGCCTCACCTCGCGCGAGGGATGCCAGGGATGAAACCTGCCCGGGAGGATGCGACAGCGCGTCGACAAGCATTGCGAGCACTTGCAACGCTGTGTCGCGCTCGACGCCTTGCAGCAAGGGCTTCCATGGAGGGGACTGTCGCATGTCGTTGCTCCATCCAGTCTGGAAATGAAATTCAGCGCATGGCGGTTCTGGCGGGGAGCGCTTGTTTAGTCGGGAAACAGGTGTTTGACTTGCTGTTGCAGTAAACGCCGTCAAGGACCGCAACGAAAGGGCAACGTCATGGACAAGCAGGACACCCAGAAGCCCAAGAAGTTGAGCCTGAAGCGAGAGACCGTCCGCCTGCTCTCCGGAGCGGGAGCTGAGCAGCAGGCGCGCAAGGAGCTCACCTCGCCCATCTGCACGGACTACGGCACGAAGTGTGATCTCTGAGCCGTATCACGGGCATCCCTGCCCGTGAATCCAGCTTGGCTGTCAACGTACGCAAAGACTGCAACGAAAGGACAATGCCATGGACAAACAGGACATGCAGAAGCCCAAGAAGCTGAGTCTGAAGCGTGAAACCGTCCGCCTCCTGTCCAATTCGGAAGCGGAGATGCCGGGTCGCAAGGACCTGACCAGTCCGTTCTGCACGGAGGGTCCGCGGTGTGAGCTCTGACGGACCTCACGGCCCTCCGGGTCCGTGAGTCCTACCCGGTGGGGAGCGCGTTGCTCCCCGCCGGTTCTCCCCGGCGCAGTTGGCTGCCTGACGTCCCGTGGGTCCTCCGGGGTGCGAGTGGCGCCGTCCTCCGGGAAAGTCACGGCACCGTGACTCCTTCACAGCGGCTGGTCCTGCGAATCGCCGTGCTCGCCTCGCTCGTCACGTTCCTGGACGGGGCGATCATCAACGTCGCGTTGCCCGCGATGGTCCGGGACCTGGGCGGTGGGCTCAGGCTCCAGCAGTGGGTGGTGGACGCCTACCTCATCACGCTGGGTTCGCTGATGCTGGTGGCGGGCTCGCTGTCGGACATGTTCGGGCGCAAGCGCATCCTGCGGCTGGGGTTGCTGGGGTTCGGGGCCACGTCGCTGTTGTGCGCGCTGGCGCCGACGGGCGCGGTGCTCGTCCTCGCGCGGGGGCTGCAGGGGGCCACGGGCGCGCTCCTGGTGCCGGGCTCGCTGGCGCTCATCCTGTCCTTCTTCTCCGGCCCCGAGCAGGCGAAGGCCATTGGCACGTGGACCGGCTGGACGGGCGCCGCGTTCATCGCGGGGCCGTTGCTGGGCGGGCTGCTGGTGGACACAGTGGGCTGGCGGTGGATCTTCGGCATCAACGTGCTGCCCATCGCGTTGACGCTGGCGCTGCTCGCGCGCATGGAGGAGCCCGCGCGTCCGGAGGGCGCGCACATCGACGTGCTGGGGGCCGTGCTGGCGTGCGTGGGGTTGGGCGGTCCGGTCTACGCGCTGATCGAGCAGGGGACGGTGGGCTGGACGCATCCCACGGTGCTGGCGTCGCTGGGCGTGGGCGTGCCGGCGTTCATCGCGTTCCTGTGGCAGGAGCGGCGCTCGCCGCACCCGATGATGCCGCTGGGCCTGTTCCGGGAGCGGAACTTCTGGGTGGGCAACCTGGCCACGACGTCCATCTATGGGGCGCTGGCGCTGAGTGAGTTCGTCATCATCCTGTTCCTCCAGCAGGTGGGAGGCCTTCGCGCGACGACGGCGGGCCTGGCGCTGATGCCGACGACGGTCATCATGTTGCTGCTGTCGTCGACGTTCGGTGGGCTCGCGGGCCGGTTCGGGCCGCGCCTGTTCATGGCGGTGGGGCCGTGCATCGCGGGCGTGGGGTTCCTGCTCATGCTGCGCGCCGGGACGCCGCTGAACTTCTGGACGCAGATGCTGCCGGGCGTGGTGATGTTCGGGCTGGGGCTGGCGACGACGGTGGCGCCGCTGACATCGGCGGTGCTCGGGTCCGTCCGCAAGGAGCAGGCGGGCATCGGCTCGGCCATCAACAACGCCATCGCCCGGGTCGCGGGGCTCATCGCCATCGCGTTCACGGGGCTCATCGTGGGCCCGCGACTGGACGTCGCGGGCTTCCACCGGGTGATGCTCGTCACCACGGTCCTGCTCGTGCTGGGCGGAGTCATCTCCGCCCTGGGCATCCGCGATCCACCGCGGAAGGCCTGAGCGCGTCAGTCGTCGCTCGGGGCCATGGCGAAGTACACGGCTTCGGTCCCCAGGTTGAAGGTGTCTCCGTCCGCGATCTTCTGGCGCTTGATGCGCTGGTGGTTGATCCAGGTGCCGTTGGACGAGCCCAGGTCCTCGATGAAGTAGTCGTTGCCCTCGCGCACGACGACGGCGTGCTCGCGGGAGACCCTGCCGGACTTCACGACGAGGCTGCACTGCGGGCCGCGCCCCAGCGTGAAGCGCTCCACGTCCACACGGGTGGCGGGGCCGTCCGGGCTCAGGCGCACGAACAGGTCCTTGCGCGCGGCGGCCCTGGCGGCGGGGGCGGGCTTCCGGCCCTTGTTGACGTCCGGAGGAGCGTCGTCCTCGGGCGTGGACTGACGGAGTACACGGCCCTGCTTCCGGAGGGCGGGGCCCTTCGCGGCTGGAGCCGCCACGAAGGGAAGGTCCTGCTCCTCGGCTTCCGAGGCGCCCGCGTCGTCCTCGGCGGACGCAGCGGCCCGTGCGCCGGCCGCGTCGTCCCGCGCGTCGTCTTCGTCGGATGCGGCGGCCCGCGCATGGGCCTCATCGTCCCGCGCGTCGTCTTCGTCGGAGCCCGTGGCCTCCTCGCCCGTCTTGGCCTCTTCGGGCTCGGAGTCGTCGGCCTCGTTGGCGCCCGGGATTTCTTCGGATCCGATCGCCGCTTCGAGGTCGGCAGCGGCGGCGGCGTCCTCCTCGGAGGCCTCCGCGTCCGTGCCGGTGGCGTCCTCGTCGGATTCCTCATCCGCGTCGGCGGTGGCCCCGGACGCACCCTCGCCGGCCGCTTCGTCTTCGTCCGATGACTCGTCATCCGCTTCGTCTTCGTCGGCCGCTTCGTCATCGTCCGATGACTCGTCGGCCGCTTCGTCATCGTCCGATGACTCGTCGGCCGCTTCATCATCGTCCGATGACTCGTCGGCTGCGTCGTCGTCGTCGGCTGCTTCGTCTTCGTTCGACTCGTCAGCGGATGCTTCGTCAGCGTCGGCGTCTTCGTCGTCCGATGCTTCGTCTTCGTCCGAAGACGCCTCGGCCGCTTCCGCTTCTTCGTCCGAAGACTCATCGGCCGCTTCGTCTTCGTCCGACTCCTCCTCGTCATCGGATGCCACCGGCACGTCGCGGGGCTGCACGACCGCATCCACGGCCGCGAGGACCTCTTGCATGCGGGACCGCGCATGCGCCGCATCGTCCACCGGGGCCGCGGCCGGTGCGGCCGGCGCGGTCGCCTTCACGGGGGCAGCGGCAGTGGGACTCTCCGCCGGACGCACCGCGGGCTCAGTGGGGCGGGCCGCCGGTGCCCTCACGGGCTCTCCCGCGACCGGCGTGCCGAGCGCCACGGGCGTCGGCGACACGTAGCCGTTCTGCTTCGCGAGCAGGAACAGCGCCTGGGCCACCAGGGCATTCCGGTCCACGCCCAGGTCGTGGCTCATCTGCTCCAGCGCCCGCCACAGGGGCTCCGCGACCTCGATGGTTTCACGAATCCGATTCATGCCTAGCTCCCCCTCAGATTGCTCTGCCACGGAGAGACGTGATCCGGGTCATTGAGCCAATAGAACATCGCTTGCGTCTCCGCGTACTGCCGCTCCGCGATGGACACCAGGTTCGGATGCAGGTCGCCCAGTGCCACCCCCTCGAACAGGAAGCCCTGGCCGGGTCTGGTCGTGCTGGCATCCCCCCGGAACTTGCGGTCCCGGCTCTGCCACAGCCGCTGCGAGGCCTGCCCCGCCGCCTGGCCGTAATCCGCCGGCGGCGCGATGCGCGTGGGCATCCGGAACGTCGTCTCCCCGCATGACCACAACAGCCACGACAGTGCGCTCCAGTCCCCCCGCAGCATCAGCGTCAGGTCCGCGAGCCCCAGCTCCAGGTCGAGCGTCTCGTCCACCTCCACCTGATCGTCCTCCAGCTCCAGCTCGTACTGCTTCAGCTCCACCGGCCCCTCGCCCAGCAGGCTCGACAGATCCGGCGGCAGCCACGACACCGGGGCGCCGGGCTTGAACCGCTGGAGCAGCGCGCCGCGCATCGCTTGAAGCCGCGTGGCGTACTTGCGCACCAGCTGCTGGATCGCCTCCAGGGACTGCTCGGGCTTCTCCGGCAGGCCGTCGTAGGTACAGCGCGGAGGCTCGTGTCCCGCCCAGAAGTCGAAGCGGGGAAACAACGCCCGCGCGTACGTGTCCAGGAACGCGGCCGTGTCCGGCTCCACCGCCGCGAGCCCCTGGGCGTCCTTGCGCACCTGATCCGCCACGCCCAGGTTCAGCAGGATGAGGCCGCGCGTGAACAGGTACTCCTTGCGCTCCGGCGCGAGCAGCATCGCCGCGTGCAGGAAGTCCAGCGCCGCGCGCGGCCGGTCCGTCTGGTCCAGCAGCACGGCGTAGGCCCGCAGCAGCGTGGCGGCGTCTCCCCCGCGCATGAGCGCGTCCGCCATCGGGGCCCACGCCTGGCCCGCTTCCTCCACCACGTCGTCCGCGACCTCGCTCGCCGAGTCCTTCGTGCGCGGCAGCGTCAGCTCCTCCAGGCCTTCCTTCAACGGCTGGACGTCCAGCGACGTGGCGCACGCGCGCGCCGTGGCCAGCAGCGCCTCGCGGTAGCGCCGGTCCGCGCGGGCCTCCTTCGCCAGCTCGCGCCACCCCTCCGCGCTCCGGGCCAGGTTGGAGAACACCGGTGAGCGCGCCAGCGTCCGCTCATCCATCGCCCGGCCCAGGTCGCGCGTGAGCACCACCGCCCGCTGCGCGTCCAGCAGGGACCACTGGCCACACGCGAGGTTGCCTTCCGCCCGGCCCTCCTCGAAGTGGACGCGGAAGTCCGCGTACGCGTTCTCCACGCGCGACCAGCAGCGCCCGTGGCGCAGCCCGTTCTGGAACTCGGCTTCCCAGAGGAGCTGGCCCTGCAGGTCCCAGAAGCGGGTGAGGCCGTGGCGCTCGGCGTCCGCGTTGAGCGTCACCCGGGCCCACTGGTTCAGGTCCTCGCGCAGCTCCGCGTCCTCCGGCAGGTGGGCGGGACGGGTGG
>NZ_RAVW01000380.1 GCF_003611585.1 Corallococcus exercitus
CCCCCCACACCTCCAGCCCCTCCAGCGGCTCCACCTCCAGCGCCACACCGCGCTGCTCGGCCTGCCAGGCCAGCAGGCCGCCCACCCGCTCGAACAGCGGCGCCACCGCCACGGCGGCCGACCTGAACTCGCGCGGGCGGGCGAACTGGAGGAAGTCCTCGAGGATGTGATCCAGGCGGCGGATCTCATCGCGCACCAGCAGGAGCGGCTCCAGCAGCGGCCCCTGCGCGGCCTCCTCCAGCCTGCGCACCCGGCGCTCCAGGACGGTGAGCTGCAGGACGGCGGCGTTGAGGGGGTTGCGGATTTCGTGCGTCAGCCCCGCGGTCAGCGTGCCCACCGCGGCCAGCTTCTCCGTCACCTGCGCCCGCCGGGCCAGCACCTGCTTCTCGCGGTGCAGCCGCACCTGGCGCAGCGCCTGCTCCAGCGTCACCAGCAGCTCCGGCGTGGCGCAGGGCTTGAGCAGGTACGCGCACGCGCCCGCGTGCACCGCGGCCACCGCCGCCTCCAGCATGCCCAGGCCGGTGAGCAGCACCACCTCGCCGTCCGGCACCAGCGCCTTGAGCTGGGGGACCAGCCGCGTCCCCTCGCCGTCCGGCAGCCGGATGTCCACCAGCGCCACGTCGAAGCCCGACGGTGCCCGCTCCAGCGCCCCCGCGCAGCTCGTCGCGCTGGAGACCGCGTAGCCCTGGTCCTCCAGCAGCTCCTTCATGTTGTCCAGGAACGCCGGGTTGTCATCCACCACCAGCACCCGGGGCCGCTCCCCCGCGCCTCCCGGCGCCGTCACGCGCTGCCTCCATGCACCTGTTCCAGCGCGGCGAGCAGCGCCCCGGTGTCGAAGGGCTTGCGGACGCACCGGCCCTCGAAGTCCCCGGGCAGGGCCTCCGGGAAGGCCGTGACGACGAAGGGGGTGGCGGACGGGAAGCGCTCCCGCACGCGGCGCAGCGCCTCGCCGTCGGGGCCGCCCGGCACGCGCAGGTCCACGAGCGCGGCGAAGGGGCGCACGGGCTTGAGCCCCGCGACGTCCGGCACCGAGCGCGCCACCACGGCCGTGAAGCCGCGCTCGCGCAACACCTCCGTGAGGTTGTCCGCGAGGCTCGCGTCGTCCTCCACCAGCACGACGAGCCCGTCGCGGCGGGCCCGCGTGAGCAGCTCCACCAGCGCGGGCACCGGCACCGGCTTGGGCAGCACCGCGAGCACGCCCTCCGCGTGCGCGCGCGCGAGCTCGGCCTCCCCCGGATGCGCCGTGACGACGATGGCCGCGAGCCCCGGGTCCCGCTGGCGCAGGTGGTGCACCAGCGCGGCGCCGCTCATCCCGGCCATGCGCATGTCGGTGATGAGCACGTCGTAGCGCTCGGCGCGCGCGGCCTGGAGCGCGGCCTCGCCGCAGTCCACCACGGTGGTCTCGTGGCCCGCGTCCTCCAGGATCTCCGCCAGGTTCTCCGCGAAGGCCCGGTTGTCATCCACCACCAGGAAGCGGCCCATCAGGAAGGCTCCTGCGTCAGGGGAAGCTCCACCACGAAGCGCGCCCCTCCCGGGCCGCCTCCGGTGGGAGCGTAGCCAATCCCACCGCCATGCCGTTCGAGGATGCGCCGCACCAGCGCCAGGCCCAGCCCCAGCCCGCGCGCCTTCGTGGTCATCAGCGGTTCGAAGACGCGCGCGCGGATGGCCGGGTCCAGGCCCGGGCCGCTGTCCTCCAGCACCAGCCGGACGCGCCGCGCTCCGTCCTCCGGGACCTCCGCCGTCAGCCGCACCTCGCCCTCGTGCTCGCCCAGCGCCTGCACCGCGTTCTGCAGCAGGTTCACGAAGACCTGCCGCAGCTGGACGGCGTCCCCTTCCAGGACGGGCAGGGCCTCCAGCCCCTGCGCGTGCACGCGCACGTGCCCGGGCGGCGGGACGGACTCCAGCGCGGAGGCCCAGACCTCCGCCAGCCGCAGCGGCGCGCGGACGAGCGGGCGGGAGCGGATCATGTCCAGCAGGCTGGTGACGATGTGGTTGGCGACCTCCACCTGCTCGCCGATGCGGTCCAGGTGCTTGGTCACGCGCGCGTCCTCCGCCGCGGCGGGGCGGCCCTTGAGGATGAAGAGCGAGGTCTCGATGACGCCCAGGGGGTTGCGCAGCTCGTGGCCGATGGAGCCCACGAGCTGCCCGAAGGTCGCCAGCCGCTCGGCCCGGGCCGCCTGGGCCAGCAGGTCCTCGCGGTAGGTGTGCAGCATGATGGCCAGCTCCAGGTCCAGGATCTTCCCCAGCGCCCGGCCCAGGCGCGCGGCCCGGGCAGGAGCGTCGCGCAGCGCCTCCTCCAGCACCGCCGACAGCTCCTGGCGCAGCAGGTTCATGGCGCCGAACATGTAGTGCTGCGGAAGGTGGATGCGCACGTGCACCCGCCCGATGCGGCAGCGGCGCTCGAAGTACGCCGCGTCCCACGGCCCCAGCAGCAGCGACCCCATCCAGTCATGCAGGGTCACCTTGAGGTGGCCCACCTGGCTCTCGCCCCCCTCCAGCGCCTTGCGCGCCTCCGGGTGCTCCAGGATGCGCCGGTAGAAGACGTCCGCGATGCGCTCGAAGTGCGCGCAGGCGATGGGGTGCAGCTCGCGCAGGGCCTCTCCGTCGTCGGAGGAGAAGCCCACGTAGCGCTGGAGCTCCTCCAGGACGTTGTCCGACGCGCCTCCGGGTGTTGCTTCCATGGTGATTCCCTTCCTTGCGCGCGTGGCCTACGAGGCAGGGGCCGGGTCCTCGTCCGGGCCGGTGCCACCGCCGCCGTACTCCTTGAGCTTGTACTGGATCTTCCGCACGCTGATGCCCAGCACCTCCGCGGCGCGCGTGGTGGAGCCCTGCACCATCTCCAGGGTGCGCAGGATGGCCTCCCGTTCAATGGTGGCGAGCGTCGCGCCGGGGATGAGCCGCTCGACGGCCCCGGCGCTGGGGCGGGGGCCGCGCAGCACCGGCGGCAGGTCGTCCGCCGTGAGCTCCTCGCCCCGCGCGAGCACCACGGCGCGCTCCACCGCGTTCTCCAGCTCGCGGATGTTGCCCGGCCAGTCGTGGCTCATCAGCGCCTCCAGGGTGCCGGGCGCCAGCCCCTTCACGGCCTTGCCGTGGAGCGCGTTGCAGCGCTCCAGGAAGTGGCTCACCAGCGCGGGGATGTCCGCCTTGCGCCGGCGCAGGGGCGGCAGCGTCACCGCCACCACGTTGAGCCGGTAGTAGAGGTCCTCGCGGAAGCGGCCCGCCTTCACCTCCGCCTCCAGGTCGCGGTGGGTGGCCGCCACGATGCGCACGTCCACCTTCAGCGTCTGCGTGCCGCCCACGCGCTCGAACTCGCGGCCCTGCAGCACGCGCAGCAGCTTCACCTGCACGGCCGGGGAGATCTCTCCAATCTCGTCCAGGAACAGGGTGCCGCCGTCCGCCAGCTCGAAGCGGCCCTCCTTGCGCGCGAGGGCGCCGGTGAAGGCCCCCCGCTCGTGGCCGAACAGCTCGCTCTCCAGCAGGCCCTCGCTGAGCGCCGCGCAGTGCACCTTCACGAAGGGGCGCGCCTTGCGCGGGCTGAGTTCGTGCAGCGCCTGGGCCACCAGCTCCTTGCCCGTGCCGCTCTCCCCCAGGATGAGCACGGTGGCCCGCGTGGGCGCCGCCTGCTGGATGAGGGCGTAGACCCCCTGGAGCTCCGGCGCGTCCCCGATGATGTTGCCCACCCGGAAGCGCTCCGCCACGCGCTCGCGCAGCTGGCGGGTCTCCTGCTTCAGCCGGCGCGTCTCCAGCGCCTTGCCCAGCACGACGAGCACGGCGTTCAGGTCCAGCGGCTTGGTGAGGTAGCTCTCC
Organism: Corallococcus exercitus; assembly: GCF_003611585.1. Taxonomy (GTDB): domain Bacteria; phylum Myxococcota; class Myxococcia; order Myxococcales; family Myxococcaceae; genus Corallococcus; species Corallococcus exercitus. The sequence goes on from NZ_RAVW01000380.1 coordinate 3,808, forward strand.
GCGCCCATGCGCATGGCCTCCACCGCCGCCTCCACCGTGCCGAACGCCGTCATCATCACGAAGGCCGCGTCGTTGCCGGCCTCCTTCGCGCGGCGCAGCAGCGTGAGCCCGTCCATGCGCGGCATCCGCACGTCCGTGAGCACCAGCGCGGGCGAGAAGTCGTCGAGCGCGGCGAGCGCCTCCGCGCCGTCCGCGGCCTCCCGTACCTCGTACCCCTCCTCGCCCAGGAGGGTCACCAGGGCGCGCCGCGCGTTCGCCTCGTCGTCCACGACCAGGATGCGTTCTGGAGCCATGCCCCTGCTTACCAGACACGGGCCGGGGTGCAGGAGGGTGTCTGGCCAGGCCTGCAGGGAAGGGCCCGGGGGCGTCATCCGCTCGCATCCCGGGCCCGCGTGTCCGCGCACGCCAGGCAGCAGCGCGCCTCTGGGACGGCCAGCAGCCGCTGACGACCGATGGCGCCGCCGCACTGCTCGCACCCCCCGAAGCGCCCCTGCGCGATGCGCTCGAGCGCCGCCTCCACCTCCTCCAGCTCATGCGGTGGTAAGCACGCTCCGCGCGCGGGCGGGCATCCGTCCCCTCCACCGCCAGCCCCGGGACGGGTGTCCGCGCGCGCCGCACGCAGCGCGCTCCGGCGGGACAACAGCATCTGCCGCGCCCGGGTCGTCATGGGGTCCGCATGCATGGCGTCCTCCGGTCCGGGCTGGCGACGCGGCCCGTGGGTCCCAGCGACTGTCGTGTCTTCACGTTCCACGTCCATGAGGGCTTCAGGCGGCAGGAGGGAGTGAGAGGGGGACGGCGCGCTTGCGGCGCGCCTCGAGCACGCCCGGCACCGCGAGCACCGCGACGGCCACCGTCACCAGCCCGGCGCCGGCCAGCTCGCGGACGCTCACGCCGGGGAGGCCCAGCCACAGCGAGAGCACGAGCGTCGCGCCCACGCCCGCGAAGACGCTGGAGGCGCGGTTGATGGGCACGGTGAAGGTGTTCTCCCGCGCATCCAGCAGCACCAGCCCGCCGAAGATGCCGCTGCCCTGGGAGAAGAGCCCCACGGCCAGCTCCACGGGCAGCGTGGGCCGCGTGAACATCCCGGTGAAGCCCTCGCGCAGCTGGGCCGCCGCGCCCCCCACGCCCGAAGAGGCCCACAGCGCGAGCAGGACGACGAGCGCGGGCGCGGCCACCATCTGCTCCTCCACGAAGTAGCGCTCGCGCGCGCCGGGCACGTGGTTCTTCGCCAGCCGGCTCATGAAGCGCAGGCGCACGAAGTAGCTGACGACGTACACCGCCCAGTCCAGCGCGGCCACCCAGGCGAGGCGGAGCTCCGTGCCCGGCCCCGTGGCGACGAGCAGCGCCGCGAGGCTCACGCCCAGCGCCACGCGCGAGGGCCACGCGACGTGCCGGCCGCTCACCGCGTCCACCAGCGGCGCGAGCACCAGCACGCCGCCGCGCATCAGCAGCATCATGAAGACGATGGAGGTGCCGTCGAAGGTGTACGCCAGCGTGGTGGTGGCGATGATGCCCGTGGTGCACAGGCCCGACAGGAAGGTCCACCGCCCGGGCCAGGGCAGGACCACCGGCCCCACGCGCAGACGCCCCGCGTGCTGGAAGGCGCCGCTCCACGCCAGGTAGGCGAACATCCCCACCAGCGTGGCCAGCGCCGTGGACGGCAGCAGCACGAAGCCCGGCAGCCCCGCGCTCATGCCCGGCAGGGCGCCCAGGCTCAGCGCCTTCGTCAGCGCGCTGTAGGGCAGGTAGCAGGCGAAGTAGCCCAGCGCGAACCACCCGATGGAGACGGGGGCCTTCGGGGGCGGGCTCATCGTCCACGCGCCGCGTGACAGGAGCACCGGGGCAGGCTGGCCGGCGGAGGGAGTGGCGCCAGCTCGCGCTCCACCACCGCCAGGGCCCGTGCCTCGCGCGCATCCAGCGCGTCGAGCATCTGCGTCTCCTCCCGGGCCACGGCGCGGTCCACCCACGCGGGAGCCCCGGCGCCCATGACCTCGCGCAGCAGGTGCCGGTGCTGGAGCCTGAGCTCCAGCAGCGTCCGCCACCGCTTGCGCAGCCGCCTGCACTCCTCGTCACGCGTGGCATCCATGGAACATCCTCCGGGCCCTGCGGCCCCTGCCCGCCTCGCACTTCAGGATGCATGCCAGGGCCGTCGCAAGGCCGGGCCGGACGCGTCCCCGCAGGAATTGCGCGGCACCGCGTGCACTCCGCAACGCTTGCGCCCGCGCGGCACTCCGGGCCGGTGTCATCGCCGCGCACGGCGGATGCAAAGTGCGGGACGGAAGGAAACCACGTCCATGCGCATCGCCTTCTTCGACACCCACCGCTTCGACCGCACCGCCTTCGAGGCGGCCAACGCCGCGTTCGGCCACGCCCTCACCTGGTTCGAGCCCCGCCTGACGTCCCAGACGGTGGGGCTGGCCGCGGGCTTCCCCGCGGTGTGCTCCTTCGTGAACGACCGGCTGGACGGCCCGTGTCTCCAGGCGCTGGCGGCGGGGGGCACGCGGCTGGTGGCACTGCGCTCGGCGGGCTTCAACCACGTGGACCTGGAGGCCGCCGGCCGGCTGGGGCTGGCCGTCGTCCGCGTGCCGGAGTACTCGCCGCAGGCCGTGGCCGAGCACACCGCCGCGCTCGTGCTCGCGCTCAACCGCAAGGTGCACCGCGCCTATGCGCGGGTGCGCGAGTGGAACTTCTCGCTGGACGGGCTGGTGGGGTTCGACCTGCACGGCAGGACGGTGGCGCTGGTGGGGCTGGGGCGCATCGGCCGCGCCACCGCCCGCATCTTCCACGGCTTCAGCTGCCGGCTGCTCGCGGTGGATCCCCAGCTGTCCGAAGGCGACGCGAAGGCGCTGGGAGTGGAGCCCGTGACGCTGGAGGACGCGCTGGCCCGCGCGGACATCGTCTCGCTGCACGTGCCCCTCACCCCCGCCACGCGCCACCTCATCGACGCGGCGGCGCTCGCGCGGATGAAGCCCGGGGCCATGCTCATCAACACCGGGCGCGGGGCGCTCATCGACAGCCATGCCCTGCTGGACGCGCTCAAGTCCGGCCACCTGGGCGCGGCGGGCCTGGACGTGTACGAGGAGGAGGAGGGCATCTTCTTCCAGGACCTCTCCGGCCAGGTGCTCCAGGACGACGTGCTCGCGCGCCTGCTGACGTTCCCCAACGTGCTCGTCACCGCGCACCAGGGCTTCCTCACCCGCGAGGCGCTGGACGCCATCGCCCGGACCACGCTGGAGAGCGTGACGCGGTTCGAGCGGGGCGAGCCCCCGGGGGTGACGGAGGTCCGGGCCGAGCAGGTGCTCCCGCGCTGAAGGCCCGGCCGCCCGCGTGGGGCGGGGCCTACTCCAGCGTCACGCGCTCGCCGTCGCGCGCCACCCGCACGTGCCAGCCCATGCGCTCGCGGAGGGTCGCCGCCAGCGCCTCGCTGGCGCCGGGCTCCCCGTGGACGAGCCAGGTCTCGCGCGGCGGGCGCGGGAACGTGCGCAGCCAGGCGAGCAGCTCCTCCCGGTCCGCGTGCGCCGACAGGCCGTCCACCGTCTCCACCCGCGCCCGCACGGGGACGTCCTCGCCGTGGATGCGCAGCCGGGCCGCGCCGTCCTGGAGCGCGCGCCCCCGGGTGCCCGCGGCCTGGTAGCCCGCGAGAACCACGGTGTTGCGCGCGTCCGGCAGCAGGTGCTTCAGGTGGTGCAGCACCCGGCCGCCCGTGGCCATGCCGCTGCCCGCGAGGATGACCCGGGCGTCCGTCCTCGACAGCAGCGCCCGGGACGCCTCGGCGGTGCGCACCCAGTGGCGCTCCGAGGCGCACAGCGGGCAGCGCGCCTGGAAGGTGAGCCGCCGCATGTCCACGTCATGGTCCTCCGGGTGGCGGCAGTAGAGCTCCGTCACGTCCTGCGCCATGGGGCTGTCCAGGAACACGGAGACGCGCGGCAGGCGCTGCTCGTCCCGCAGGCGGTGCAGCGTCCAGAGCAGCTCCTGCGCGCGCCCCACCGCGAAGACGGGGATGACCACCGCGCCGCCCTGGTGGACGGTACGCGTGATGATGCGCGCCAGCTGCTCCTCCGGCCAGGCCGCGTGCACGCGGTCGCCGTAGGTGGACTCCAGCAGCAGCACGTCCGCCCCGGGCACGGGCTCCGGGTCGCGCAGGATGGGACGGCCCGGGCGGCCCAGGTCCCCGGAGAAGACCAGGTGGCGCGCGGCGTCCCCCTGCCCCCAGGCCACGTCCACCGTGGCCGAGCCGAGGATGTGGCCCGCGCGCCGGAAGGTCACCTCCAGCCCCTCCCCCGCCGTGAAGGGCGTGCCGTAGGGGTGCGTGCGCACGAGCGTGAGCGCGCGCCGCGCGTCCTCCACCGTGTAGAGCGGCAGCGCGGGCTGGTGCTTCGAGTAGCCGTGGCGGTTGGCCCGCTCCGCGTCCTCCTCCTGGAGGTGCGCGGAGTCGAGCAGGAGCGGCCCGAGCAGGTCCGCCGTGCCCGGCGTGCAGTGGACGGGGCCGCGGAACCCGCCCCGCGCCAGCAGCGGCAGGTAGCCGGAGTGGTCCAGGTGGGCGTGGCTGAGGACCACGGCGTCCAGCGTCACCGGGTCGAACGGCGGCGGCTCCCAGTTGCGCTGGCGCAGGGCCTTGAGCCCCTGGAACAGGCCGCAGTCGAGCAGCACGCGGCACTTCTCGCGGCCCTCCCGCTCCAGCAGGAACCGGGAGCCGGTGACGGTGCCCGCCGCCCCCAGGAACCGCAGCGAGACCGTGGACGCTTCCTCTTCCATCACGTGCATGCCCTGCTCCTTCGCGTCAGGCCGCGCGCCACCAGCTTGCGCAGCTCCAGCACACTCACCGGGATGAGCCCCAGGCCCAGCGCGAGCGCGAGGTGCGCGGCGTCCAGTGGAACGAGCGAGAAGAACGCGGCGAGCATGGGCACCTCCGGCAGGGCGACCTGGAGCGCCAGCGTGCCGGCGACCACCCCCAGCAGCGGCCAGTTGCTGAACGACCCGACCTCCCAGTGGATCATCCCGGCGCTGCGCGCGGCGAAGGCCCTCAGCACCTGGCAGAACACCAGCACGGTGAACGTCAGGGTGCGCGCCTCCTCCAGGGACATGCGCTGGAGCGCCCAGAGGAAGGTGCCCAGCGTGACGCTCGCATCCAGCAGGCCCGTGGCCAGCACCGCCGCCCACTCGCGCCGTCCCAGCATGGGCTCCTCGGGGCGCCGGGGTGGCCGCCGCATGACGTCCGGCGGAGCGGGGTCCATGACCAGCGCCAGCGCCGGCAGCCCGTCCGTGACGAGGTTCACCCAGAGCAGGTGCAGGGGCAGCAGCGGCAGGGGTAGACCCAGGAGCGACGCGCCAAGCATCAGCACCAGCTCTCCGCCGTTGCCGGCCAGCAGGTAGACGAGCGTCTTGCGGATGTTCTCGTAGATGCCGCGCCCCTCGCGCACGGCCGCCACGATGCTCGCGAAGTTGTCGTCCGTGAGGATGAGGTCGGACGCCTCGCGGGTGACCTCCGCGCCGGTGCGGCCCATGGCGATGCCGATGTGCGCCTCGCGCAGGGCCGGCGCGTCGTTCACGCCGTCCCCCGTCATGGCGACCACCTCCCCGCGCGCCTTCCACCCGCGCACGATGCGCAGCTTCTCCTCCGCCGTCGCCCGCGCGTGCACGGTGCCCTCCGGAGCCTCGCCCTCGCGCAGCAGGCCCAGCTCCTTCGCGATAGCCAGGGCCGTGGCGGGGTGGTCGCCGGTGATCATCACCGTGC
>NZ_RAVW01000381.1 GCF_003611585.1 Corallococcus exercitus
CGAGATCGGCGCATGTCTCGTGGGCTCGGAGATGGGTATAAGAGACAGGGCTACGGCTACGGGCCGTGGGGCGGCTGGGGACCGGGGTGGTACGGCGGCCCCTGGGGCAGCCCCTTCTACTCCCCCTACTACCCGCCGTATTACGAGGAGCCGCTGCCCACCAGGGACATGCTCAACAACGCGCTGCCGGAGGGCACGCTGGAGCCCGGCGGCACGCAGGAGGGCTTCCTCTACTTCCAGGGCGTGGCCCGCCGCGAGGACGCGGTGACGCTCCAGGTGAAGCTGGTGGACGCCCAGACCGGGGAGCCGTTCGGCGCGCTCGACATCCCGTTCCAGGTGAGCACGAAGTAGCTAGTGCAGGAGCGTGCTGGGCGGCGCGTAGGGATAGCGCCCGCCGTCGTGCGCCAGGTCGAACAGCCGCGCGTCCTCCGGCTCCCCCAGCGCGCGCCGCAAGTCCGCGCCGCGCATGGGCAGGCCCAGCAGCGGCCCCAGGGGGAACAGGTCCAGCGCGCCGGTCAGCAGGGGCAACAAGCCCGCCAGCGCCACCGCCGCGCCCCGGGGCGTGCCCGAGCCCAGTCCCCCCAGGATCATGCCCGTGCCCGCCAGAATCCGAAGCCACCGTCCGTTGCGCGACGCGATGAAGCCGACCATGAACACCTCCCCACGCCGAAGATGAACACGCGGCGGGGGGCGACCACGGCCGGTGTCCACCCGGCGACCCTCACCGCCCGGGGCCCGTCCGCCCGCTCGCCGCCCGGGGGGCCAGCGGGGGAACGCCTGCGCGGGCATACTGCGGCGCCGTGAGCGAAACGGAAGCGAAGGCGCCGGTGGACCTGGGCCTGCGAGCGGCCCTGGCCGCGTGGCGGGAGGCCGTGGGCGAGGCGCACGTCGTGGTGGACCCCGAAGCGCTGGAGGCCGCCCAGACGGCCACCTTCGCCACCACCCAGCGCATCCCCGCCATCGTGCGGCCCGCGGACACCGCCCAGGTGCAGGCGTGCCTGCGCATCGCCGCCGCGCACCATGTGCCGGTGTACCCGGTGAGCGCCGGCCGCAACTGGGGCTATGGCTCGCGCGTGCCCCCCGGCGACGGCAGCGTGCTGCTGGACCTGGGGCGCATGAACCGCATCCTCGCGCACGACGAGCAGCTCGCGTACCTCACCGTGGAGCCGGGCGTGACGTTCCGCCAGGCCGCCGCGTACCTGCGCGAGCGTCAGTCCGCCAACTTCATCACCACCATCGGCGGCTCGCCGGACGCGAGCCTGGTGGGCAACGCGCTGGAGCGCGGCGACGGGCGCGGCCCGAACGCGGACATCTTCCAGCACGTCTGCGCGCTGGAGGTCGTCCTGCCCACGGGCGAGCGCATCGAGACGGGCCACGCGAGGTTCCCCGGCTCGCGCGCCGCGCCCGTCTTCCGCTGGGGCCTGGGCCCGGTGCTGGACGGCCTGTTCAGCCAGTCGTCCTTCGGCGTGGTGACGCGGATGACGTTCTGGCTGGCGCGCAAGCAGCCCTGGCTGCGCGAGTTCGTCTGCGCCGTGAACGACGACGCGCAGCTCTGGGACATGGTGGACCGGCTCCAGGCGCTGGCCCTGGACGGCACGCTCAAGGGCAGCTTCTTCTTCTGGAACGACATCAAGGCCTTCAGCGTCACCCAGCAGTACCCCTACGCCACCCTGGGCCGCACGCCGCTGCCGGACTGGGCCCGCGAGAAGTTCCGCGAGGGCTTTGGCCGCTGGGCCATCAGCGGCACCCTCACCGCCCCGGACGCGGAGTTCGGCGCGCTCCTGGAGAAGCGGCTCGCGCGGGCCCTGGAGGGCGCCTTCCGCCCGCTGTCCTTCGGGCCGGAGGTCCTGGACGGCGACGGCGGCTTCCAGGGCGTGCCGTCGGAGGCGAACCTCGCCATGACCTACTGGCGCAAGCGCACGCCCCAGCCGCCAGACCCGAACCCGGACCGGGACCGCTGCGGCTTCATCTGGTGCTGCGTCGCCGTCCCCTTCACCGGACAGGAGGCGAAGCGCGCCACGGAGATCGCCGATCGCGTCCCCCGCCTCTTCGGCTTCGAGCCCAACCTGGCCCTCCTCGCCTTCTCCCCGCGCTGCCTCTACCTCATCACCGCGCTGGCCTATGATCGCGACGCGAAGGGCGAGGACGCCCGCGCCCAGGCCTGCTACCGCGCCCTCACCCGCGAGCTGGCGGACGCCGGGTACCACCTGACCCGAGCCGGACTCCAGGCACAAGGCGCCACACCGCCCGTGCGGGACGACTCCACGGAGGTGCGGCGGCGGCTGAAGGCGGCGCTGGACCCCGAGGGAATCCTGGCTCCCGGGAGATCCGAGCCCTGAGGCACGGCCCGAGGGCTCGGCCCGGGCTCGAACGGATCAGCGAAGAAAAAGAGTGGTGGAAACTTTCCAGGGGGTCCCTCCGATAAACTCTCAAGTCACAAGATTCCCCCACCGCGCCTCGCGCCGCCGGAGCCCGCTTCCATGTCCATCGAGACCAACCGCTACCGCCCCGTGTTCCGGACCACCACCACGACGCCCCCGGAGCACGGCAAGCTGGTGCGGAAGGAAGTCCAGGCCCACACGGAGAACCGGGCCCAGGGCGAGGCGACCATCGACCTGAACCGCGGCGTGAAGGGCAACCGCGTCACCACCAGCAACCAGGCCAACCCCAACACCACGACGGACATCCAGAAGCAGCTGGAGACCAGCCGCTTCGACCAGACGGTGGCGCAGGGCGAGTGGAACAAGAGCTGGACCGCGGCCTCCGGCTCGCACACCTCCGGTGACGTGAACGGCAACTTCCACAACACGGTGGAAGGCCAGGTGCTGACGGCGGACGTGGCGGCGCAGGGCAACGTCTCCATCGACCCGCTGCACGGCAAGATTGGCGCGCAGGGCTCCGTGGACGCGCGCGCCGACCTGGTGCGCGGCTCCGTGGAAGGCCACGCGGACAGCGCGCTGGGCCGCTCCGAGTGGGGCGCGGAGGGCAACGTCGGCGCCGAGGCGACCGCCACGGGCCAGGTGGTGCTGGACCCGCTGCACGGCCAGGCTGCCGCCTCCGTGCACGGTGAGGCCTTCGCCGGCGCCCGCGCCAGCGCGGAAGTCAGCCAGGAGATCGGGCCCGCGACGGTCACGGCCGGCGCGGAGGCCTTCGCCGGCATCGGCGTGGAGTTCGAGGCCAACGTCGGCCTGAAGGACGGCAAGCTGTCCGCCAACTTCGACGTGGGCGCGGCGCTGGGCATCGGCGCCAGCCTGGAGTTCGGCTTCTCCGTGGACGTGGGCAAGATTGGCGACGCGGCGAAGAACGTCGTCGAGGGCGTGGGCAACGCGGTGCAGAACGTCGGCGAGGGCATCAAGAACGTCGGCGAGGGCATCAAGAACGTGATGAAGCACTGGTAGTCCCAGCGGCCTTCTCACCCGAAGCTCCCCCAGGGCCTCGTCCATCCGGGCGAGGCCCTTTCCTTTTCCCCGTTGCTCGACAGCCCCCGCCCCCTGGGGGACACTTTCCATCATGAACTCTCTGGAAACCCTTCTCGCGCAGGGCCAGGTGGCCCAGGCGAAGGCCGAGGCCGAGAAGCTCCTCGCGAAGAACCCCAACCACCGCGACGCGCTGGTGGTGATGGCCAAGCTGGCGCTGGTGGAGAACAAGCTCCCCCAGGCCGAAGGGCTGCTCGCCAAGGCGGAGGCCCAGGGCGCCACGGGCGAGACCGGCCTCGTGCGCGCGAACATCGCCGCCCAGAAGGGCCAGCTCGACGCCGCCCTCAAGGCCTACCAGGGCGTGCTCGCGGTGGAGCCCGACCGCGCCGAGGCCCACTTCGGCAAGGGCATGATGTTGATCAAGCAGGACAAGGCGCCCCAGGCGCTGGAGGCCCTGTCCCAGGCCGCGAAGCTCGCGCCCCAGAACCCGGTGTTCCGCTACCGGCTGGGCCAGGTGCAGCTGGAGGCGGGCAAGACGGACGCGGGCCTCGCCACGCTGCGCGAGGTCCTCACGCTGGCGCCGCGCTTCGTGCCCGCGTACCTGAGCCTGTCGCACGCGCTGTCCTCGCAGGAGAAGCTGGTGGAGGCGCGCAAGGTGCTGGAGCAGGGCCTCAAGGCGGTGCCCAACCAGCCGCGCATGCTCGCGTCCGTGACGGTGCTGTCCATGGCGCTGCGCGACCTGCGCACGTCCTACCAGGCGGCCTCCGCGCTCGCGGCCCAGCGCCCCAAGGACGCGGACGCCCAGGCGAACCTCGCGCAGCTGATGCTGGCGCGCGGTCAGATTGAACAGGCCCGGCACCTGTGCCAGACCATGGCGTCGCTGGGTGTCGCCAGCGAGTCGCTGAAGATGGCGGAGGCCACCTGCTTCGAGGCGCAGGAGCCGCCCGCGTACGACAAGGCCATCACCGCGTACGAGCAGGGCATGGGGCTGGCGCCGGACGGCTGGCGCGCGGCGAACAACCTGGGTCAGCTGCTCCTGCGCATCCCCGCGGAGCCGGCGAACGCGAACCTGCCGCGCGCGGTGACGGTGCTGGAGGAGGCCGTGCGCCGCGCCCCGGACCGCCCGGAGCCGCTGCTCAACCTGGCGCTCGCGCAGGCGCGCCTGGGCCAGGAGGCGAAGGCGAAGGAGCTGGTGCAGAAGGTGCTCGCCATGCCGCTGGCGGAGGACACCGACCTGCACGAGGAGGCCGTGCGCCTCTCGCAGGCGCTCGCCAAGGCCTGAAGCAGCGCCCGGACGGCCCGCGCTACTCGTTGAAGTCGAGCGTGGGCACGTCCTCGTCGCCGGACGCCGCCTGGTACACGTGCCAGGCGGTGGCCAGGTCCTGGAAGGGCAGCCCCACCCCGGCGAACACCGTCACCTGCTCCGGGGACGTGCGCCCGGGCTTGAGGCCCGCGAGGACCTCGCCCAGCTCCGCGTGGATGGCGGCCTCCGTGAGCCCCACCGCGCCCGCCGCGCCGGTGGACACGGTGAGCGCGCGGTGGTCGCAGACGAACAGCGACTGCTCCAGCAGGTCCTGGGACAGCTCCGCCTTGCCCGGCTCGTCCGCGCCCAGCGCGGTGATGTGCGTGCCCGGCCGCACCATGCCCGCGTGCAGGAAGGGCTGGTGGCTCCACGTGGCCGTCACCACGATGTCCGCGTCCGCCACGGCATCCGCCACGGACGTCTCCACGCGGACGGGCAGGTTCAGCTCCTGGTACATGCGCTGCGCGTAGGCGTTCGCGTGCGCGATGTTCGTGTCGTAGACGCGCACCTGGCTGAGCGTGCGCACCAGCCGCAGCTGCTTGAGCTGGAGCACGCCCTGGCGGCCGGCGCCAATCACCGCCACGCGCGTCGCGTCCGGCCGGGCCAGCACGTCCGCGGCCAGCGCGCCCACCACGCCGGTGCGCACGGCGGTGAGGTGGCCGGAGTCCATCACCGCGAGCAGCCCTCCGGTGACGAGGTCGTGCAGGTGCACCACGCCCTGGATGGCGGGCTTCTGCCCGGGGAACTTCGCGTGCACCTTCACGGTGTACGCGGGGATGCCGGGCACGCAGCCGGGGAAGAGCACCAGCGCGGTGCCCTCCGAGTGCAGCGGCGCGCGCACGCGCTGCGGGGCCACCGTGCGGGCCAGGACGTCGGTGCGGAAGGCCTCGCGCAGGTCGTCCAGCAGCAGGAGCGCCTGGATGTTGCGGGCCACGGCGGAGCGGTTGAGCAGGAGGGTGCGCATGCTTTGCCGGCCACCCTACCCGAGCGCCCGCATGCCCAGGAGCGCGAATGTCCCCGGGGGCGGCCGAGCGCACGAAGGTGAACGGCGCGCCGGGCGGTGCGTCCGGAGGCCCGTGGCGGAGGCCCGCGGCCGAGGGCTCGTGGCGGAGGCTTCCGCCAGACAGGGGGGCGAAGCACGGCGGAGCCACCGTGAGCAGACTTCGCGCGAGGGGCGGCGCGGCCGGGCGATGGCCTGGGGAGACTGGTGATGCAGGAGCCGGATTCACACTCCGTGGACGAGCATGCGCGCGGCGGGCCTCGCCCGTCCGCGGCGGAGTTCCTGCGCGCGAATCACGACGCGCTGCTGGCGGACTGGGAGCAGGCGGTGTTCCAGCACCTGAGCGGAAAGGCGCCGGCACGCCCGCCCTGGCTCATCGACCACCTGCCGGAGCTGCTCACCACGCTGGCGGACGCGATGGAGCTGGGGCCGGAGGCGCTGGACGAACGCCTGGAGGTGGCGCACGCCGTGGCCCGACTGGACGAGGGCTTCAACCTGGGCGAGGTGGCGCAGGAGTACGCGCTGTTGCGCCGCTGCATCCTCCACCGCCTGGAGGCGCAGGAGCAGCGGCTGCGGTCCGGCGACCTCACGCGGCTGGGGGAGACGCTCGACCGGGTGGTCACCCGGACGATGACGCTCTTCTGGGACATGAAGCAGCGCATCCTCCAGACGCTGGACAACATGGCCGAGGCCACGCTGGACGACCCGGACATGGAGACGCTCCTGGAGCGCCTGCTCACCCGGCTGATGGAGTCCGCGCTCACCGTGGACACGGCGGCGGTGATGATGCTGGAGGGCGACGCGCTGGTGGTGCGCGCCGCGGTGGGCCTGAGCACCGACGAGGTGAAGGGCCTGCGCGTGCCGGTGGGCCAGGGCGTCAGCGGGCAGGCGGCGCTGGAGCGGCGGCCCTTCTTCGTCCGCTCGGCCGCCACGGATCCGCGCGTCCTCTTCGGACCGCTGCGCCGCGCGGGGCTGCGCGCGCTGTACGGCCTGCCGCTCATGGACGGCGAGCGGCTGCTGGGCATGGCGTACATGGGCTCGCGCACGGCCTTCGACTTCTCCGACTCGGACGTGCGGCTCTTCCACGCCGTCGCGGAGCGGGCGTCCGGGCACATCGCCCAGACGGAGCTGCGCGCGCGCGAGCACGAGGCGCGCAAGGAGGCCGAGCGCTCCCTGGCGCTCCTGGACTCGCTCCTGGACGCGGCGCCCGTGGGCATCGCGTTCCAGGACCACGAGCTGCGCTACCTGCGCATCAACGGAACGCTCGCGCGCATCAACGGCCACTCCGTGGAGGCGCACCGGGGCCGCACGCTGCACGAGATGGTCCGCGGCGGCGTCGTGACCTCCATCGAGCAATCGCTGCGGCAGGTGCTGGAGACGGGACGGCCCGTGCAGGACGCGATCATCGAAGCGTCGAACCCCGCGCACGGCGGCCCGGGCGCCTGGCGCGCGGACTACTTCCCGGTGCGCACCCCGGACGGCGCGCTCTTGGGGGTGGGCGTCACGGTGGTGGACATCACCGACCACAAGCGCGCGGAGGCCGCGCTCCAGCAGGCCATCGACTTTCGCGAGGAGCTCATCGCCATCCTGGGGCACGACCTGCGCAACCCCCTGCACGCGGTGAACGCGTCGGCCTTCATGCTGGGGAAGGCCCCGGACCTGGACACCTCCGCGCGCCGCTCCGTGGACCGCATCCGCAAGGCCACGGCGCGGATGACGCGGATGATCAACGACATCCTGGACTTCGCGCGCAGCCGGCTGGGCGGGGGCATCCCGGTGACGCGCCAGCGCATGAACATGGTGGAGCTGTGCCAGGGCGTCCTGGACGAGTTGCAGGTGGTGTACCCGGAGCGGCCCCTCACGCTGGAGGTGCGCGGGGAGGACCTGTGGGGGCAGTGGGATCCGGACCGGGTGACGCAGGTGCTGGGCAACCTGGTGGTGAACGCGCTGCAACACGCGAAGAACGACACGCCCGTCCACACCACGCTCACCGGCGAGGTGACCGACGTGGTGATGCGGGTGTGCAACGAGGGCGACCCCATCCCCGAGGAGCTGCTGCCGCACCTGTTCGACCCGTTCAAGGGGTCGCGCCAGGCGGACCCGGGCAACAAGCACCGCAGCCTGGGACTGGGGCTCTACATCGTGAGTGAGATCGTCCAGGTGCACCAGGGCAGCGTCCGCGTGGACACCGGCCTCGGCCAGGGCACCACCTTCACCGTGCGCTGGCCCCGCGTGCCCCCGCCGCGGGGCTACCTGCCGCCATGACCTGGGGGCCTGGCGTCACGGCGCGGCCTTCGCCTCGGACGCAGGCGCGATGGCGAGCGTGTGCACGGCCTCCGCGAGCATGCGCGTGCTCAGGTCCAGCGTCTCCAGCGCGATGGACTCGTCCGGGGCGTGGCCGGTGTAGGGCTCCTTGGGGAACGCGGGCCCGAAATCCACGGCGCGGGGGAACAGCCGCGCGTAGGTGCCGCCCCGGATGGAGCCGGGCACCGCGTCCGGCTCCTTGCGCTGCCGCTGGTAGATGCCCATCAGCGTCTTCACCAGCGGGCCGGACGTGTCCGCCACGTGCGGGTCGCCCAGGTAGCGGCCGGAGCCCTCCTTCACCTGGCCGCCGGAGTCCTCGCCCACGCGCTTCGCGGCGGCGTCCAGCGCGGCGTTGAAGGTGGCCGCGTCCTGGCCCTGCGGCCTGCGCATGTTGACGCCCAGGGACACACTGCCGTCCTTCACGCGCAGCACGGTGGGCGCCACCAGCAGCGGCCCCATCAGCGTGTCCTCGTACTTCAGGCCCAGCTTCTCGCCGTGGTGGTCACCGTCGAAGCGCTTCGCCACCACGCGCAGGAGCGCCGCGATGCCGTTGTCCTCCAATGACAGACGCGAGGCCACGGCGGACAGGTCCCAGAGCGCGTTGTGCCCCTCATCCGCGGTGGACGAGTGCACCGCCACGCCATGGGCGGTGAGCACCACGGTGTTGCCCTCGCGCTTCGCCTCCGCCTTCAGGTCCTTGCGCGCGGGGGCCTCCTGCGCGATGGCCGCCTTCACGGCGGCGAGCACCGCCTCCGGCGTCTGGCCCTTCACGGGCTCCAGCTTCAGCGTGGCGGTGCCGGGCACCTGGGTGAGGAACTCGCCCGCATTCACGTCCACGGCGCGCGCGACGGTGCCCGCCTTCGGGGTCGCGAGCGCGGTGCCCACCGGCGCCTCCAGCGTCCACGCGACGAAGCCGGACTGCGCGGCCATCACCGGGTAGCCGGAGTCCACGGAGATGACGTGCGTGGGCTTGGGCTGCGTGGCCGCGTACTTCTGCATGCCGGACCAGTCGCTCTCTTCTCCGTTGCCGATGATGACGAGCACCTTGCCCTGGGGCTTGAGGCCCAGGTCCTTCGCCATGGCCAGCGCGACCAGCCCGGAGGCGATGGGGCCCTTGTCGTCCTCCACGCCCCGGCCGTACAGGCGGCCCTTCTCCACCACCGGCTTGAAGGGCGCGCGCTTCCATTCATGGGCGGGCGCGGGGACGACGTCGCCGTGGAACACCAGGCCCAGGAGCGGCTCGCCCTCGCCCCAGGACAGCTCGAAGACGTCGTTCTCGCCCACGGTGCGGAAGCCGAAGCCGTGCGCCTTCGCCCAGGCCTCCAGGGCGCGGCCCATGGCGGCCATCTCCGGGTTCTTCGCGGCGGGGGCCTCGCTGCTCACCGTCTTGAAGCGGACGAGCGTCTGCGTGAGGGCCACCACGTCGTCCAGCGCACAGGCCTGGACGTAGGCGGCGTAACGCTCCGCGGCGGAGGCCCCCTTCAGGGCGGTGTCGGAGAAGCTGTCTCTT
>NZ_RAVW01000382.1 GCF_003611585.1 Corallococcus exercitus
ACGCAAGCCAGGGCAGGAGGAAGGAGGAGGCCGGAGCGCGGCGGACGCGGACGGGCAGGGTGTTGATGAAGACGCCGACGATGGAGTCGGAGCCGGGCAGCTCCGGAGGCCTGCCGGCGACCGTCTGGCCGAAGACGACGTCGTGCTCGCCGCTGAAGTGCGAGAGGACGAGTCCCCAGGAGGCCAGCGCGAGCGTGGGCAGCGTCAGCTGGTGGCCGCGCGCGAAGGCCTGGAGCGCCGCTGTCTCCTCGGTGGAGAAGCTCAGCTCCAAGACAAGGTGCGACGCCGCCTGCCCCCTGGCGAGCGTGGCGCGAGAGTCCGCCGGAAGGGG
This sequence comes from Corallococcus exercitus, assembly GCF_003611585.1. GTDB lineage: Bacteria > Myxococcota > Myxococcia > Myxococcales > Myxococcaceae > Corallococcus > Corallococcus exercitus. The sequence continues at coordinate 332 of NZ_RAVW01000382.1, forward strand.
CGTGGGCGAGGCGAAGCCTTCCAGGTACGTGCGCCACCAGGCCTCATCGCGGCCCTCCTCGCGCTGGTGCAGCCAGGCGATGTAGTCGGCGTAGGCGGGCCGGGAGGTGGGGAGGCGCCGGTTGCCGGAGCGCAGGGCGTCGTAGAGGGAGAAGACGTCCTTGATGAGCAGCCCCAGGCTCCAGCCGTCCACCAGCAGGTGGTGGTGGCTCCAGAGGAAGCGCACCACGTGCTCCCCAAGGCGCGCCGCGGTCAGCCGGATGAGGGGCGCCTGACGCAGGTCCACGCCGCGGTGCTTGTCCTCGCGCAGCAGCTGCTCGAAGCGGGCGCGCTGCTCCCCGGCGGGCAGGTCGCGCCAGTCCAGCTCCTCGAAGGGGAAGGGCGCGTCGGCGTGCACCACCTGGACGGGGACGTCGAGTCCCTCCCAGTGGAACGACGAACGCAGGATGGGGTGCAGCTGGATGCAGACGCGCCACGCCTCCAGGAAGGCCTTCAGGTCCAGGGGCGAAGCGACGGTCCAGGACAGCTGCTCGAAGTAGACGCTCGACTCAGGAGCGAGCTGGACATGGAAGAGCATGCCCTGCTGCGTGGGCGACAGCGGGTAGACGTTTTCGATGTGGGGGCCCGTTCGCGCCACCAGGGCGTCGAGGGCGGGCTGGGACAGCGAGGCGAGGGGGAAGTCGCCCGGCGAGAAGCGGCGGGCATCCTCGGAGTGGCGCTCGGTGATGATCGCGCGCAGGTGGTGCTGGAAGCGTGAGGCCAGCGTCGCGATGGTGGCCTCGGAGTGCAGCCGCTCGCTGTAGCTGAAGAGGAACCGCAGCTGGCCCTGCTGCACGTTGCCGTTGACCTCCAACACGTGAAATCGCGTGCCGGAAGGGTCGAGGGAGGGTCCCGTGGCCTCGGAGGCCCTCACGAAGAGCTGGCTGGAGGTGGCGGTGGTGTCGAACTGGCCCGTGTAGTTGAAGGCCACCTGCGGCGGGGGCTGGGAGTGCAGCGGCTGGGAGAGGGCCTCCGGCCCCATCCACTTGAGCAGGCCATGTCCGATGCCGTGATGCGGGAGCCGGAGCAGCGAGTCCCGGATGGCGCGCAGGCGCGTGCCGGTGCCGCCTTCCGCCGGCACGCGCAGCAGCACCGGCACCAGCGACGTGAACCATCCCACCGTGCGTGAGGTGTCCACGTCCGCGAAGAGCTCCTCGCGGCCGTGCCCCTCCAGGTGCACCCGCACGTCCGAATGCCCGGTCCACTCGGCCAGGGCCTGGGCCAGGGCGGTCAGCAGCACGTCGTTGATGCGCGCGCGCCAGGCCGTGGGCACTTCCTGGAGCAGCAGCCGGGTCTCCTCGGCATCGAAGGCGATCGCGTGCGTGCGCTCGGAGGAGCGAAGGTTTTCGCCGGCGGCTTCGAGCGGCAGGGGCGCGACGTGCGCGCGCCCCTCCTCCAGCCACAGGGGAGCCTCGGCCGCGAGGGCCACGGAGTGCCCGTGGGCCTGGAGGCGCCGGGCCCAGCTCTGGAAGGAGGTGCTCTTGGAGGGGAGGCTCGGCGGCTCACGCCGCAAGAGCTGGAGGCAGATCGCCTCCAGGTCTTCCAGCAGCACGCGCCAGGAGACGACGTCCACGACCAGGTGGTTCACGATGATCAGCAGCCGCTGCTGACCGTTGCCGAGCTCGAAGAGGGCCGCCCGCAGCAGGGGGGGCTTGGACAACACGAAGCTCGCCTGGAGTCGCGTGGCCTCGGCCTCCAGGGCCGCGGCTTGCTCACCGGAGGGCAGCGTGGAGAGGTCCTTCCGGAGCAGCTGGAGGGGGGCCTCCTCCACGCTGGCGTTCTCCTGCAGCCAGCGCCCCTCGTGCTGGAAGAAGCGCAGCCGCAGGGCGTCGTGGTGCGCCACCAGGTGCTGGAGCGCCTGCTCGAACAGCGCGGGCTCCCGCGGATGGAGCGGGGTCAGCAGCAGGGCATGGTTGTAGTGGTGCGCGTGCGCGGCGTCGTGCTGGAAGAGGTGCTGCTGGATGGGTGTCAGCGGGACGGGGCCCGTGACGGCGCCCTGCTCCGACGCGACCCGGGAGATGACCTGGACCACCGGCGCGAGCCGGGCCACGGTCTGGTGCTGGAAGAGGTGGCGCGTGGTGAGCAGCAGGCCGGCCTGCCGGGCGCGGGCGACCACCTGGAGGCTGATGATGGAGTCGCCGCCCAGCTCGAAGAAGTTGTCGTGGATGCCCACCTGCTCACGACCCAGCACCCGCGACCAGATGTCCGCCAGCTGCTGCTCCACCTCGTCGCGGGGCGCCACGTAGGCGGTCGCCTGGAGCTGACTGGAAGCCTCCGGAGGAGGCAGGGCGCCACGGTCCACCTTGCCGCTGGAGGAGAGGGGCAACGCCTCCAACAGGACAAAGGAGGCGGGGACCATGTAGTCGGGCAGCTTCTCCTTGAGCCAGGAGCGCAGGGAGTCGACCTCCGGAGGGGCCTCGGAGTCGGCGGCGACAGCGTAGGCGACGAGGCGCCGGTGGCCGGGCGAGTCCTCGCGAAGCAGGACCACGCAGGCTCGGACGTGGGGATGGAGGGAGAGGACGGTCTCGACCTCGCCCAGCTCGATGCGGAAGCCGCGCAGCTTCACCTGGAAGTCGAGACGGCCGAGCGATTCGAGCTCGCCGTGGGGAAGCCAGCGGGCCTTGTCGCCGGTGCGGTAGAGGCGCGCGCCGGGCTCGGAGGAGAAGGGGTTCGGGACGAAGCGCTCGGCGGTGAGGTCGGGCCGGCCCAGGTAGCCGCGCGCGAGGCCGACGCCGCCCAGGTACAGCTCGCCGGGGACGCCGATGGGCAGGGGCCGCAGCCAGGCGTCCAGCACGTAGGCCTGCACGTTGTGGAAGGGGCGTCCCAGCGTGACACGGTCCGGCCGGAGCGCCGTGTTCACTGTGGCGCAGACGGTGGCCTCGGTGGGGCCGTAGGCGTTGACGAACCGCCGGCCCGGCGCGAAGCGCTCCACCAGCTCCGGCGTGCACGCCTCACCCGCGACGATGAGCGTCCGCACCCCCGCGAGCTCCTCGGGTTGGAGCTGCGCCAGCACCGTGGGCGTGAGCTTCAGCGTGGTGATGGCCTGCTCGCGCACCAGATCCACGAGGGGCGCCCCCGGCATCAGCTCCTCACGCGACGCCAGCACCAGCGTGGCGCCCGACAGCAGCGCGGGGATGATCTCCGACACGGACGCGTCGAAGCCGGGAGAGAAGAACTGGAGCAGCCGGCAGCCGGGCCGCAGGTCCATGAAGTCGACGGTCTGCAGGGCCGTGTTGCACAGGCCGCGGTGCTGCAGCAGCGCGCCCTTGGGCCGGCCGGTGGAGCCGGAGGTGTAGATGACGTAGGCCAGTGAGAGCGCGTCCGGAGCGAAGTCCAGGTCGTGCTTGGGCTCTCGTGCGAAGTGGGCCTCGTCCTCGTCGAGGCGCAGCACGTAGCCATGCCGGTCGAGCGGGTGATCCACCGAGGAGTGGGTGAGGAGCACGGCCGCCACCGCGTCCGTGATGATGAAGTCCAGGCGCTCGGAGGGCAGGTGCGGGTCGAGCGGGAGGAAGGCACCGCCGGCCTTGAGCGTGGCGAGCAGGGCGATGACGAAGTCGAAGGAGCGATCCAGACAGAGGGCGACGAGGACCTCCGAGCGCACGCCGACGCGGCGCAGATGGCGGGCGAGCTGGTTGGCGCGCGCGTTCAGCTGGGCGTAGGTGAGTGACTCCGCGCCGAAGCACAGGGCGGTGGCGTCGGGCGTGCGCGCGACCTGCGCCTCGAAGAGGCGGTGGACCAGGGGGACTTCGGGCAGCTCCCGCCGGGCCTCGTTCCAGTCGCGCAGCAGGTGTTGACGCTCGGCGGGCGTCAGCAGCTCCAGCTCGGAGAGCCGCGCGTCGGGACGGGCCAGCACGTCCTCGAGCAGCGTCTGGAGCTGCGTGGCCATGCGGGCGATGGTGGCCGCATCGAAGAGGTCACTGTTGTAGACGAACAGGCCCTGGAGGCTGCCGTCGGACTCCGTGAAGGCCAGCTCCAGGTCGAACTTGGAGACCGTGGTCTCCAGCTCGAGCAGTCTCAGGGTGAGTCCGGACACGCTCAGCTTGGAGACGGGGGTGTTGAGGACGGTGAAGAGGACCTGGAAGAAGGGGTTGTACGCGAGGTTGCGCTCCGGCTTGAACTCCTCCACCAGCTTCTCGAACGGAATGTCCTGGTGCGCGTAGGCGCCCAACGTCGTCTCTCGCACGCGCTGGAGGAGCGCGCGGAAGGAGGGGTCCCCGTCCAGGCGGGTGCGCATCACGAGGGTGTTGGCGAAGAAGCCGATGAGTCCCTCCAACTCCGCCAGCCTGCGGCCCGCGATGGAGGAGCCCACGCTGACGTCGTCCTGCCCCGCGTAACGCGACAGCAGGAGCTGGAAGGTGGCCAACAGCAGCATGAAGGGCGTGACGCCCTCGCGCTGGGCGAAGGCCTTGAGCGCATCGGAGAGCTGCCGCGAGAGGAGCACCGGGTGGCCCGCTCCACGGAAGGACTGCTCGGCGGGCCGGGGACGGTCCGTGGGCAGCTTCAGCAGGGCCGGCGCGTCGGCGAGCTGCTGGCGCCAATAGGAGAGCTGGCGCTCCAATTCCTCGTCACGCAGCCACGCCCGTTGCCAGACGGCGTAGTCGGCGTACTGCAGGGGCAGCTCCGGAAGCGGCGAAGGGTGGCCCTGGAGAAAGGCGGCATACAGCGTCCCCATCTCCCGGACGAAGACCGCCGTGGACCAGCCATCCGAGACGATGTGGTGCATGCAGAGCACCAGCACGTGCTCCTCCACGTCCAGGCGCAGCAGGCTGGCCCTGAACAGCGGCCCCGTCACCAGGTTGAAGGGGCGTCCGGCTTCCGCCTGGGCGCGTCGCAGGACCTCGGGCTGGCGCTGCTCGGGCGGAAGCAGGGAGAGGTCCACGACCTGCATCCGCAGGGGTTGGGCGGGGGAGATGACCTGCTCGGCCGAGTCCGCCTCCGCGTCCTGGCGGAAGGTGGTGCGCAGCGACTCGTGCCGGTTCCCCAGCGCTTCGAAGGCCCGCTCCAGTACCGCGACTTCCAGCGGCCCCTGGAGTCGCACCGCGGAAGGGATGTTGTAGCGCGCGGTGTCCGGCTCCAGCTGCTCCAGGAACCACAGCCGCTGCTGCGCGAAGGACAGGGGCGCCTTCATCCCCTGGGGCCTGCGGCCCAGCGGAGGAAGGGACTGCTGCCGCGCGGTCGTGTTGGGCACGGCCGTGGTGGTGGATCGCAGCTTCTTGAGCAGCAGGGCCTGCTTTTCGGGGGACAGGCCGGCCAGACGCTTGAGGAGGTCGCTCATGGGGGCGGGTGCGGCAGGAAGGAGCAGAGGTTTCAGGAAGCCGAGCCGACCGGCTGGAGGGTGGCCATCAGGCCGTCGCGAGGGCGATACGTGGAGCCGGACATGGCCCGCACGGGGCCCTCCGACGACAGGCGCACCCGGTGACGCTGCATCAACGTGGCGAGCGCGGTGGTGATGAGCAGCAGCGTGTAGTGGTTGCCGATGCACAGCCGCTGGCCCGCGCCAAAGGGCATGTACGCCTGGCGCTGCTCCCGGCGCTCGCGTTGTTCGGCGAGGAAGCGCTCCGGCATGAATTGCTCCGGCTGCTCCCAGGCGCTGGGATGGCGGTGGAGGATGTAGGGCGAGACGACCACCAGCGTCCCGGGAGCCACGGTCCAGTCACCGAGGCGATCCTCCTCCCGGGCCTGACGCACCACGCGCCACGCGGGGGGATGGAGGCGCAGCGTCTCCTCCACGACCGCGCGCGTGTACGCGAGGTGCTGGACTGTGGCCTCGGAAGGGGGCTGTCCGCGCAGCACCTCCGCCAATTCCTGGCGCACGCGCTGCTCGGCTTCGGGGTTTCGCGCCAGCGTGTACCAGCACCAGGTGGCCGCGACCGCCGTGGCCTCATGGCCGCCCACGAAGAGCGAGACGAGCTCGTCGCGCACCTGCTGGTCCGACATCCCCTCGCCCTGCGGGTCCCGGGCGCCCAGGAGCATGCCCAGGATGTCGTCCCCCACGTCGGGGGCCTGCCGGCGCTCGGCGATGAGGGCGTAGAGGGCCGAGTTCAAACCCTGGATGGCGGCCATGAAGCGGCGGCGGCGGGCAGGCAGCATTCGCAGCAGGCCCAGCACGGTCGTCACCAGCGAGTCCCGGGGGCCGTGCATGTCGCGGGTGATGAGGTCGATGCCGCCGCGCAGGGGCTCGCTCTGGGCGTAGACGTCGCGGGAGAAGATGGACTCGCCCAGCGTGGAGATGACCAACTGGCGCATCTCCGTGAGCAGGTCCACCCGCGCGCCGGAGCGCGCCAGCGGCTCCCACCGCTCCGCGGTCCGCTCGATGCCGCGCACCATGCCCGCCACCATGGGGCCCATCCGGGGACGGTGGAAGGCGGGCTGGACCATGCGCCGCTGGCGCATCCAGAAGTCACCTCGGCTGGCGAAGAGCCCCCGGCCCAGCAGCGGCCCGCCGTTGCCGCTCTCCGGCCCGACGGGACGGTACTTGCGGACGTTCTCCACCAGCACGTGCTGCGCGTGTTCCGGGTGGCAGACGAGGAGGGTGGGGCCCTCGAACAGGTTGAAGTAGACGAGGTCGCCGTGGCGCTGGTGCCCGCGCATCAGCAGGCGCAGCGGGTTCTTCACCTGCTGGATGCCGGTGCCAAGGAGCCAGTGCTGTTTCGGTCCAGGAGGGAGGGGGTTCCGGGTGGCTTGCATCTCACGACCTTCTCGACGACGCGCGAAGAGGGATGACAGGAAAGGTGCGGGGGGCCTCAGGAGCCCGACGAGGACTCGGCGTCCAGGAGCGCCTGCAGCTCCTCCTCGCTGAGTTGTTCGAACTGCTCCAACACCGACTCGAGCTCCGCCTCCGACGCCTGCTGGGCGGCGGTGAGGTGGAGGACGCTGAGGGAGAGCTCCGCGACGGTGGAGGCCTCGAAGAGGTCCCGCAGGGGCAGCTCCACTCCGAAGGTGGAGCGGATGCGGGAGACGAGCTGGGTGGCCAGCAGGGAGTGGCCGCCCAGCTCGAAGAAGCCGTCGTGCACGCCCACCCGCTCCACGCGCAGCAGCTCGCCGCAGATCGTGGCGAGTTGCCGTTCGATGTCGTTGCGCGGTGCCTCGTACGCCGCACGGGCCGGTGCCGCACCGTCCGGTGCCGGCAGGGCCTTGCGGTCCACCTTGGCGTTGGAGGTCAGCGGCAGGGCATCGAGCATCACGATGGCCGAGGGGCGCATGAACTCGGGGAGGCGCTCTCGCAGGAAGTCCTGGAGGGATGTCACGTCCAGGGACTGCTCGGACTGAGCGACGACATAGGCCACGAGGCGCTTGTCGCCGGGGACGTCCTCGCGCACGAGGGCGACGGCCTGGCGCACGAGGGGATGGGCGGCGAGAGCGGCCTCGACCTCGGCCAGCTCGACGCGGAAGCCGCGCAGCTTCACCTGGTGGTCGAGGCGGCCGAGGAACTCCAGCGTGCCGTCTTCGCGCCAGCGGGCGAGGTCGCCGGTGCGGTAGAGGCGGGCGCCGGGCTCGGAGGCGAAGGGGTTCGGGACGAAGCGTTCGGCGGTGAGGTCCGGGCGGGAGAGGTAGCCACGCGCGAGGCCGTCACCGCCGATGAAGAGTTCACCCGGAGCGCCGAGGGGCACGGGCGCCAGGGCGTCATCGAGCAGGTACACCTGGGTGTTGGCGATGGGCGCGCCGATGGGGATGCTGGCGCCCACCTGATCAGGCCGCGTCATGCGGAAGCAAACCGCGAAGACAGTGGACTCGGTGGGGCCGTAGCAGGCGGTGACAGGGAGGCCGAGCTGCTCCACGACGCGGCGCACGTGGGGCGCGGAGACGACGTCGCCGCCCGTGAGGACCTGCCGCAGGCCCTTGAGAGCGTCCGGCTCCAGATCCACCACCTGTGAGAAGAGGCCCGCGGTGAGGAGCGTGGCTGTGACCTGGTGCTCCTCGATGACGCGGCGGAGGAGCTTCAGGTCGCTGGGGGACTGGGGCGGGAAGACGACGAGGCGGCCGCCGAAGAGCAGCGGGCCCCAGACCTCCAGGGTGGAGGCGTCGAAGGAGATGGGAGCGATGAGGAGGAAGGACTCGTCCGGACCGAAGCGAGCGAAGTCGTTGCCATGGAAGAGGCGGAGCACGGAGCGGTGCTCGATGGCGACGCCCTTGGGCCTGCCGGTGGAGCCGGAGGTGAAGTCGACGTAGGCGAGGTTGCGGGAACTGACGGCGGAAGCGGGAGCCGAGGCGGGCCAGTCGCTGAGGCGCAGCTCTTCCAGCAGCAGGCGGGGCAGCGCGTCCGGGAGGGAGAGGCGTGCGGAGAGGGCGCGCGAGGAGAGCAGCAAACGCGGAGGCGCGTCCTCGAGCATGAAGGCCAGGCGCTGGGCAGGGTAGTCCGCGTCGAGAGGGAGGTAGGCGGCGCCTGCCTTGAGGATGGCCAGCAGCGAGACGACGAGCTCGACGGAGCGCTCGAGGCAGAGGGCGACGAGGTCATCGGGCCCGACGCCGAAGGAGCGAAGGGCGTGGGCCAGCTGGTTGGCCTGGGAGTCGAGCTGCCGGTAGGTGAGGCGCTGGGAGCCGAACTCGAGGGCGATGGCGTCGGGGCGAAGGGCGGCCTGAGCCTCGAAGAGGTGGTGGATGCAGGCCTCGCCCGGGAAGGGGGCGGAGGTGGCGTTGAAGTCGCGCAGCAGCTGGCGGCGCTCCTCGGAGGAGAGCAGCGAGACGTCGCCCAGGCGAGAGGCGGTGGAGAGGGAGACGAGGGCCTGACGCCAGTGGGCCAGCAGGCGCTGGAGGGCCTGGGGCTGGAAGCGAGGCGTCTCGGCGACGGCGCGCAGGCGAAGCGCGGTGGCGGGGATGACGGAGAGAGTCAGCGGGTAGTTGGTGCTCTCGAAGCCGTGGATGTCCTGCAGGACGATGGAGGAGGAGGGCCCCAGCAGGGAGGAGTCGAGGGGGTAGTTCTCGAAGACGAGCAGCGACTCGAAGAGGGGCGTGCCGCGAGGCACGGCGCTCCAGGACTGGACCTGGACGAGGGGCGCATGCTCGTACTGGCGCAGCTCCATCAACTGGGCCTGGAGGGACGCAAGCCAGGGCAGGAGGAAGGAGGAGGCCGGAGCGCGGCGGACGCGGACGGGCAGGGTGTTGATGAAGACGCCGACGATGGAGTCGGAGCCGGGCAGCTCCGGAGGCCTGCCGGCGACCGTCTG
>NZ_RAVW01000383.1 GCF_003611585.1 Corallococcus exercitus
CGGCGCATGTCTCGTGGGCTCGGAGATGTGTATGAGAGACAGGAGTCCCCCAGCCCCGTGCTGGAGGTCTTCCGCACCGGTCAGGCGAAGCTCGTGGAGCGCTTCGTCGACGAGGACTACCTGGCCACCGTGTCGTCGGACGAGCACCTGCTCGCCGCGCGCGCACTGGCTCCGCACTCCCTCCTGGTGGTTCCCCTGATTGCCCGGGAGCGCCTGCTGGGCGCCATCACCCTGCTGCGCGGCGGGCCCCGCGAGTGCTTCACACAGGAGGAGCAGGTGCTGGCCCAGGACTTCAGCCAGCGCTGCGCCCTGGCCATCGACAACGCGCGCCTCCTCACGGAGCTGAAGCGCTCCCTGCGGACCCGGGATGACTTCCTGTCGTCGGTGAGCCACGACCTGCGCAACCCGCTGTCGGTCATCATGATGCGCGCGGCGGGCCTGCGCTCGGAGGTGGCCCAGAAGGGAAGCATCGTGCCCGAGCGCCTCACGACGGCGACGACGCGCATCCTGTGGGCCGCCGAGGAGATGCGCTCGATGGTCGAGAGCCTGCTCGACCTGGTGCGCAGCGAGATGGGCCAGCAGCCGAACCTGCGGCGCATCCCGATGGACGTGGGCGAGCTCGTGCGCAGCGTCATCGCGGATCAGCAGCAGGTCACCCAACGCCACACCTTCCAGGTCCACATGCCTGAAACGCCGGTGAAGGCGTCCCTGGACGAGGTCCGCGTGCGGCGCGTCGTGCGCAACCTGCTGCTCAACGCGGTGAAGTACAGCCCGGAGGGGAGCAGCATCGACGTGCAGGTCCAGCAGTCCGACGCGGAAGGCGGCAGCTGGGCCGTCATCGAGGTCCGGGACCAGGGCATCGGCATCCCCGCGAGCGACCTGCCGCACCTGTTCGAGCGCTTCCACCGGGGAGAGAACGTCGTGGGGCGCATTCCGGGCACGGGGCTGGGGCTGTTTGGAGCCCGGCAGCTGGTGGAGCAGCACGGAGGCCGCATCACCGTGACGAGCGTGGAAGGCAAGGGCAGCTCCTTCCGGGTGTGGCTGCCCCAGCCGCAGTGACGCGGGGGCAAGAGGGTCAGGGCGCGGGGACTCGATGAACTCCCGGCAGCGGCGCATGTCCCCGGCCGAAGCGCGAGGATCCGCGGCCACCAGGTCACACGCCGCAAGGACGCCCCATGCAGCCGCGACGCGCGCTCTTTCGTTTCTCTGTCCAGACCCTGCCGCGCAGGGCAGGTAGAATCTCCGCGCCTTGGCTGGGCTGGAGGATGGATGCAGATCGCGGCGATAAAACTTCCCGAGAACTACCTGGGTTTGGGGATGGAACGTACGACCATGGAACGGCTGGGTTCCATGGTCGTTCTCGCGGGACCGAACGGCGGCGGCAAGTCCCGGATCCTTCGGTCCGTCCACCACGCCGTTACGCATTACCCACTGCCAGTACAGCAGGAACAAATTCGGAGGCAGGTGGCAGTCCGACAAACCCATTTGTCGGAGCTGCGACTCAGGCTCTCCCTCACGGCCGGAGAGGCTGCCGTGGCTTCGCTCAAGTCGGAGATCAATGAGAACGAGCGCACGCTTCAAATATACAAGGACTCCCTGGCGGATGCCGCACTGGTCGCTTTCAAGCAGCTGAGGACTGACAAACCGATCCATCATTACGTGCCCCGGCCCGTTGACTTCGTGGATCCCTTCGAGCAGGCCCGTCATGAGGCTCTCAATGCAGCAAACCAGGTGCATGCGGGGATTGGCTTCGGATCTCTTAGAGACGGATGCCTCGCCTACATTGGTCGTGTGCAGGACCGCTGGTTCCAGGCCACCCATCCCCATGTGACCATCACTGAGGAAGAGAAGGCATTGGCTGTCGCCGAATACGAGCGGCTGCGCGACGATCTCAGGAAGCTCTTGGGCGGGCAGCTCGATCGCAACCTGGATGGCGCACCGACTCTTTGGGGCCGCTCCATCCCGAACGCCGGACTCTCCGATGGTCAGCGCCTCCTCCTGCAACTCGCGGTGGCTCTCCACGCGCAGGGCACGAAGCTGAGCGAGGCCGTCCTTCTGCTTGACGAGCCCGAGACCCACCTACACCCAGCGGCAGTGATCGACGTGCTCGAAACGCTCCGCAAGGCGACGCCGAACGGGCAGCTCTGGATCGCGACCCACTCATTGCCCGTGCTCGCATGGGCGCCAACCGAGTCCCTCTGGTTCGTTCGCGAGGGGCACACGAAGTGGGCGGGACGGGAACCTGAACTGGTGCTCTCCGGCCTGCTGGGTGATGCGCAAGGTCGTGAACGCCTGGAATCGTTCATCCAGCTGCCCGCGCAGCTCGCGAGCAAGCGTTTCGCGGCGGATTGCCTTCTGGCCCCGACCGTCGTCATGACCGGTGGCGACGACCTACAACTCCGGCAGATCCGCGACGCCATCCTCAAGCTGCGGAACCCCAGCCGCCCCCTCCGCATCCTGGATTTCGGTGCAGGCAAGGGGCGGTTGCTGGCCGCGCTGCGCGAAGCCCATGACGAAGCCCGGCCGTTCGCCGAGGTGATCGACTATCGCGCCTTCGACGCGGGCTCGACCGACAGCGAGCATTGCTCGTCGTTGATCGACACGGCCTACGGCGAGGGGGCATCGGCGGAGCGGTACTTCAGTCAGTACGCCGAGCTGGAGGCACAGCTCGACCCAGGCAGCGTCGACGTGGCAATCCTGTGCAACGTCCTGCACGAAGTCCCGCCAGGCCAGTGGCCCTCCCTCCTGGGTCCTGACTCGGCGCTTGCTCGACGGCTACGGCCGGACGGGTTCCTGCTCATTGTCGAGGACATCCACATCCCCGTGGGGGAAAAGGCCCACCGCTACGGTTTCCTCCTGCTCGATACGTCCCCGCTGAAGGGCTTGTTCGCCTGGCGCGAGACCGACGCCTCCATCCAATTCGCGGCTGAGCGGGAGGGACGACTGAAAGCCTGGCTGGTGCCTGCATCACTCCTGCAACGGGTCAGCGCCGCGACCCGCACCGAAGCACTCCGGCGCCTTCAGCGACAAGCGCGGGAAGAACTCCACAAGCTCCGTGAGGCGGCCTCGAGCTATCGCAACGGCCAGCTCCACGGCCTGTGGACCCAGCTCTTCGCCAACGCAAGCCTCGCTCTCGAGGAGTTCGGACCCACTGTCTGACGCTTTGCGCGGACAGGCGCGGAGCGGCCGCGCTCGAACTCGGGTCACCGGCGACGAAAGGAGAGGTGTGAGGTCGGTACGACGCCGGCCTCCCTTCGCTTCCGGGAGAAGGACCCATGACGTGCATCCACTGGCGCTGGCGTGTCGCCACCACGCAGCGGGACCTTGATGACGTGGCTCGCATCCGCTGGGCCGTCTTCGGGGGAGAGCTGGGCCTGCTGTCCGAGCAGTGGGCGCTGTCGCGGCGGGAGATGACCCCCATCGACACGCTCGACACCACGGTGCACCTGCTCGTGTACGCCGGCACCGAGCCGGTGGCGACGATGCGCGTGGCGCTGCCCAACGCGGAGGTGGCGGCGAACCAGGGCGGGACGGTGGGGCTGGAGCTGGCGCAGCGGGTGGACCTCACGGGCCTGAGCCAGCCGGGGCGGGTGCTCGCGGAGCCCTCGCGCTTCTGTGTGCTGCCGAAGTGGCGTCGCACGGAGGCCGTCACGCGGTTGCAGGCGGCCATGTACGCGGAGAGCCGGCGGCGCGGGGTGACACACTGGATTGCCTCCGCGAACCTGGAGACGGACTCGCCCGAGGATGCGCTGCTGTCGTGGCGGGTGGCGGCCCACCGGGGATGGCTGAGTCCTCACTGGCGGGTGGACGTGCCCGACCCGCGACGGGCCCCGGTGCGGCCCCGCAGCCCCTTCTATACGCCGGAGGAGCGGGCGAGGGCGGAGCAGGGGCTCCTGGACGGACTGCGGGTGCCCCGGTCGCCCTCGCTCTTCGCCAGGACCATGGGGGCGCGCTTCATCGCGGAGCCGCTCTACGACGCGTACTTCCAGTGGTTCACGCTGCCGCTCGTCATGGCGCTCGATGAGATTCCCACGGACACCCTGAAGCACTTCCACGCGCTGGAGCACGGCGTGAGCCCCGCCGTCTAGGCCCGGGCGGTTTCTTCCTTCCCTTCACCTTCAACACGCAGCAGCCGGGATTCCAACGGACCCCGGACAGGAGACGTACGTGCAAACCCAGACGGAAAAGCAGGCGGGAACGCAGTGGCTGGCGGTGCTGGATGAAGAGGCGCGAGGCCTGGTGGCGGCGGTGGATGCGCGGCCCGACGCCCGCCGCCTCCTCGAGGGCACCCTCGATGCGGCGGGCTACATCCACTACCTCATCCAGACGTACCACTACGCGCGCTGGAGCACGCCGATCCTCGCCGAGGCGGGCCACCGGCTGAATCGGCTGGGCCGGCACCCGGAGCTGGCGGCGCTGTTGATCCAGAAGGGCGAGGAGGAGCGGGGGCACGACCGCTGGCTGCTGTCGGATCTGAAGAACCTGGGCTGCTCGGAAGAGCAGGTGGAGGCGGCGGCGCGGAGCCCGGCGGTGGAGGCCTATACGGGGTGGAACTTCTTCACGTCGCGCGCGGGCGTGCCGACGGCGGTGCTGGGGACCGCGTACGTGCTGGAGTACCTGTCGCAGACGCGGGCGGGCGTGTGGGCCGAGCGGCTGAAGGCGGTGTCCACCATTCCCAACATCCACAAGTCGGTGACCTTCCTGCGCAGCCATGGGGCGCTGGACGGGGACCACGTGGCGGAGATGCAGCGGATCTTCGAGCGGCTGACGGACCCGGAGGACCAGCAGGCGATCCTCTTCTCGGCCCGGGTCGCCCGGAGCGTCTACCCGCGCATCTTCCGTGAGGACGGCGCCACCTGCCACCCCCTCACGAGGTAGAGGCAATCGCGCGCAAGCTGGGAGCGCCTCCCGTTCGGGCCCTGGCCTTTCGGGAGGCGTCTGCCCCTGCGTTCGGCATTCTCAGACAGGCTTGTTGAGGTGGGCGGCCTGGTAGAGGAGGTCCGCGCGGCTGTCGATGCCCAACCTCCCGAGGAGGTCTCGCACGTGGGTCTTCACCGTGAGCAAGGAGAGTCCGAACTCATCGGCGATCTGCTCGTTGGTCCAGTTGCGGAGCAGGCACGCCGCCATGGTCACCTGGCGGGGGGTGAGCTTGCGCTTCATCTGCTCGGGGAGCGGGATGGACATGGGAATCTCGTGCATCAGGAGGGCCCACTTCGGGGCACCCTCGGGGGCGCTCAATTCGATGAACCGGACCGTGCGGTAGCCATCGGCGTGGAGGGAGACCCAGAGGTTCTTGTCGAGCCGCTCGTCCGGGGTCATGCCGACCAGGGCGTCCAGCCGCTCCTTGAGCGGGAGGGGAAGTCCGGAGGAGTGGAGGTCGGAGGGGGTGAACCACCGCTCCAGCAGGACGGCGGCGCGCGGAGAACGCAGCACCTCCTGGTGGGGCGGCTCCACGACGAGGAAGGCCGTGTCGGGGCGGCGGTAGAGCTCCTCGAGGAGCCGGGCGCCGGTGGTGACGCTCTGGACGTCACTGCAATTGCGCACCGTGTTCATCAGGTGCTTGTTGAGACTGGAGAGGGCGGTGGCGCTCTGGGACGAGAAGGGGCGTCGCAGGTTCCGGTAGAACGCGAGGGCTCCAACGAAGCCGGGGCGGATGGGGAGGAGGACGGCCATGATGTGCTCCAGGCGCGGATCCAGTTCCCGGCTGCGTTGATAGATGAGGGTTCGTTCGTACTCGTCGCGAGTGAGCAGCTGCGTATCGCGGACGGGCACGTTGGGCCGGGCGAGGATGGGAGCCCGCAGGAAGTCATGTGGGGCCAGCTCGGCGTAGACATCCAGGATGGGGACGCGGGGGCCCGGGACGAGCCATTGGTAGTCGAAAGGCTCGACGTGCATGAGGCACAAGGCCACGGCGTCGGCTTGCACGAACTCGAGGAGGGACGCTCGTGTGGCCTCGAGTGCCTGAGGGAGGGACTGCGAGCTGTGGAGGGCCTCGATGACGCTGTCCCGGAGCACGAGCTCCTGGGAATTGAAATCCATTGGATTGAACATCCACCCTCCCGGGTCAGGCCAGTCCACGGGATTGTACGCAACTTCCCCGTGCATGGACATGCTGGGGGGCCAGGGAGCTGTCGGGGGCCCTCTGATTGATGACGCGGAGGATGGGTCGCGGCATGGATGCCTTTGGTTTCATGCTTTGGCTCAGCACCCGGAGAGGTAGGCTGCCCGGCATGCCGCTGAAGGTGATGACGCTCAACATCCTGATGGGAGGCGAGGACCGGATGCCGCTGCTCCTGGCCCTCATCGCCCGTGAGGCCCCGGACGTGCTCGTGCTGCAGGAGTGCCTGGGCTGGGAGGACGGCGAGCGGCTCGCCCATGTCGCCGCCGCGCTGGGCCTCCCCGCCACCGAGGCCCACGTGCGACTGGGCACCGCCCGTCCCCGTCCCAGTGGCCGCCGCTACCATGTCGCCGTCGCCAGCCGCTGGCCCCTGCGCTCGGCCCGCGTCCACGCCAACGCCCACTTCATCGGCCACTGCCTCCTCAAGTGCGAGCTGGAGACAGGGGCGGGGCCGCTGACGCTCTTCGCGGCCCACTTCGACGCGCACCATGAAACGCTGCGCTTCGTGGAGGCGCGCTACCTGCGCTCGCTGATTGAACCCGTGGCCTTCGGGGAGCGGGCCTTCCTGCTGGCAGGGGATCTCAACTCCCTGTCGCGCGCGGACCCCTACCCGGTGGACCTGGCGGACCGCGTCCGCCGCGCGCGGATGGACAAGTACGGCCATCCGCCCCGCTTCGACGTCGTCGACGACCTGGAGGGCTTCGGCTGGGTGGACACGCTGCGCCTCAAGCCTGCCTCGCCCCAGTGGGCGACCGCCCGGCGCCAGCGCGAGGGGGAGGTCATCGACTTCCGCACCGACTTCGTCTTTGCCTCACCCCCGCTGGCCCGGCGGCTGATGGGGGCCCAGGTGGTGGACGTGGGCACGGCCTCCGACCACCATGCGGTGACGGCGAGCTTCACCGACGCGTGAGGTGACGACTCACGCCAGCTCGTTGCGCAGGAGGGACTCCGCCTCCGCCACGAGGGCCGCGCGGAGCTTCGCCTTCAGGAGCGCCTCGTTCTTGAGCATCTCCCGGAGGGCGGGCGACTTCCCGTAGAACACCCAGGTGGAGGAGTGGCTGCCGCCGTCGGGAGTGGAGACCCGCACCTCGAGGAAGCGCTCCTGCTTGCCCGCGTCCCCGCTCAGCGGGGCCAGCCGCAGCTCGACGTCGCCCATGCCCTGGATGAGCGCGCCGCACGCGAAGCGGGTGCTCAGCGGGGGGAACGTCCCCGTGTCGGGCAGGCCCTTGCGCGCGTGCTCCGCCAGCTCGTGGAGCGCGGTGCCAATCGCCTGTTGCAGCTTCTGTTCGTTCAGGACGGTCTGCATGCGGCCTCCTCAGTGGGACGTGTATCTGGCCTTGATGGCCGCGATGGCGTTCTCGAGCTCGTGGATCCGCTCGACGCTCAGGACCTTGTTCAGCCCCGCGGGCAGCGGGGGCGGAGTGGACGGCTGACCGAGCTCCATCATGCGGGCGTGGATGTAGCTCTGGTTGAGGTACTCCAGATAGAGCGCGTGCTGCGCCTCGCTCATCGAGGCCATGGCGGCCTCCACGGGCTTGACCAGGTTCTGGAGCTCCACCTCCGCGGCCTCCGGCACGTTGCGCACGAGCGGCTTGCCCAGCGACACGTCGTAGGGGATGTGCTCCGCGTTGGCCAGGGTCAGCACCTGCTTGCCGATGATCTGCAGCTCGCCCCGGACCCCGTTGCCGTGTTTCAGGTACGCGCACACCACCGTGTAGCCGCTCTCCATCAGCTTGGACTCGTTGATGCGCAGGGGCTTTCCGGCCTGGGCCGCCGCCACCTGCAAGGTCTCCAGGTGCTGGGGCGTGAAGTAGGGTTTGCCCTCCGGCCCGTGGAGGTTGTTGATCTCAGTCACCTCCAGCTCGCCCCGGCGGATGGCCTCCGCGAGCCGGCTCACCACCCGGCTCATCGCCGCCGGAGACGTGTCCGACAGGACGAGCCGCGTGCCGATGGCGTCCCAGAGGTTGGCGATGGCCTCCTGGACGGTGGTGACCTTCGCGCCAAACCGGTCGACCGCGCGCTGCAACCGGTTGGCCGCGGAGACAGGGTCCTTGGCCCGCGCCTGCACCGTGCCCATGTCCTTGAACACCCGGGCAATGAGGTTGCGAGCGGGCTCCAGCTGCTTCTCGTAGAGGGGCGCGGCCTTCTCGGCGAGCTGCGAGATGGTGGGCCCGGGCTTCTTGAAGCGCTCGCGCAGGCGGCTGGCGGCCTGGCGCGGACCGGGCAGGGGAGACTTGCCTTCGGCGTGATGGGCCGCGCGCTCCTTCAGCCAGGACGCCAGGCGGGTCGAGCCGAAGGCCCGCTCCACCGCGGTGCCCTTGAGCAGCCGGAACGCGGCGGTGGCGCCCCGGGCCGCGGCCCACATCGCCAGCGCCTCCACCAGGACGCCCGCGAGGACGCCGATGGCCTCGGCCAGCTCGCGCGCCGCCTGGTCCACCCGCTGCGCGTCCCCGCGCGCGTCCCACACCTTGCCGAGGAACTTCGCGAACGCCGCGCCCACCTTCTGGAGCGAGTCCAGGATCCACTTGGCCAGGAAGGCCAATCCCATCCATTCCAGCAGCGCGAGCCCCACCTCGAAGCCGGCGGCGGCGCCCGGCGCGGCGCCCGCACCGCCCGCGAGCGCGCCCAGCGCCGCCCCCACCGCCGTGCAGATGGCGAGGAAGAGGATGGCCCCCACCGCCATCTCCAGGAGCGCGGTGAGGACGGAGCGCAGGGCCTGCTCGACGTGGGTCGCGACCGCCTTGGGAATGTATTGGAGCGACAGGTGGATGGCCTGCCCGATGTCGTGCAGCAGCTGCTGCATCCGCTGCCAACCGGACGCGAGGCCCAGCGCGTCCAGCGTGTTGAAGCTGTACGAGCCCGGGTTGACCACCCCGCGCAGTCCCTGGGCGAAGGCCTTGCTCGGGATCCAGATGTACGTGTCTGCCTGGAACGCGAGGGACTTCCAGCCGTCCGTGGAGGAGGGGATGGGCCGCCGGTTGACCTGGGCGAGCACGGCCACGAAGAAGCGCAGGTCGGAGCCCCACGTGCGCGCGATGTCGCCGTAGTAGGCCTCTGCGATGGCGATGGCCGTGCCCTTCGTGCCCCTGGCGACCTGGTGGAGCCGGGCGTTCGGTTCGGGCATCGGGTGGCGCGGCGCGGACCAGACGTAGTCCGCGGAGACGAAGCCCACGCGCCCGTCCCGCGTGCTCACCGACAGCCAGCCTCCGGGCATCCGCGCGACGACCTGCACGGGGGTGTTGAACTCCAGGCTGGCGAGCGCGTTGTGTCCCTGCTCGGGGCTGGAGCGCAGCTGGAGGGGCGGCGCCTTGTTCCACATGACGATGCCCACCTCCCCATGCGCGGGCGGCGCATCCCCTCCC
>NZ_RAVW01000384.1 GCF_003611585.1 Corallococcus exercitus
ATCCTGAGTGACCGGCCGCTCCACTTCGCCTCGCTGCGGCCCACGGAGCCCGAGTTCCAGCTGGCGGGCGAGCCGGAGCGCGTGGCCCTCACCGCGGCGGCCCTGGGCGTGCGGGCGGACGAGCTGGACCTGCCCGTGCCGTTGGACCGCGATGCCTATCGCCGGGCGCTCGCGAAGTTGCAGGCGCGCAACATCGTGGACGCGGACGGACGGCTGTCCGACTACGGCCGCGCGGTGGAGGCCCTGCCCGTGGAGCGCCCCTGGGCGGAGCTCATCGTCAACGCGGAGGACGCGCTGCTGCCGTTCCTCGCGGTGTGCAGCTCGGTGGAGTCGCTGCACCGGATGACGCGCGAGGAGCGAAACCTGGAGGGCGTGCTCGTGCCCGGCAGCGACCACCTGACCGCGTACAACCTGTACGCCGAGGCCTTCCAGGAAGCGGGCACGGTGGGCGAGGTGCAGGGGCTGCCGCGCCACGTGTTCAACGCGGAGAAGCTCGCGGCCTGGGTGGAGGGGCGAGGGGTGCTGGTGAAGGCCCTGGAGGACGCGGCGCTCGCGATGGCGAGCGTGTACCGGAGCGTGGGGCTGAAGCTGCCCGCGCACATGCCCTTCGCGACCCCCCGCGTCTACCAGCGCTTCTGTGACCTGCTCGCGCGCTTCATGCCCTTCGACCTGATCATCGACGAGCGCACGGCCTGGGGCGAGGTCGCGCGCGTGTCGAAGACGAGCGTGTGCGGCAACCTGGGCGCGGTGGCGGGCCCGCTGCGCTACTTCGCCGACCGCAACGGCGACTCGCAGGCCGGCATCGAAGGCACCCAGCTGCCCCAGTCCCTGCTGCGCCGCTACGCCCGCCGTCACTCGGCGGCGCCGGTGTACGACGTGCGCTTCCGCTCGGTCGTGCTCGTGACGAGGGTGGAGTTCTTCGGCTTCGCGCTGGAGCAGGAAGTGGAGGTCCTGCGCGCCTGGGGGCCGGAGCTCGCCAAGGCGGCCCGGCACGCGCTCGCCGAGGCGCTGGCGCGGGGCGAGGCCCCCCATGCCGCGGTGGACCGTCACCGGGTCGCCATCGCCGAGGTGCGCGAGCTGTGGCGGCGCTCGGGCGGAACCACCGCGCCGCTGGGATTGCCGGAGCTCACCGCGCTCTACGAGGCGCAGCTGGAGGGCGTGGACACGCTCGACGACTTCAAGGCGCGCCCGTTGCGGCTCGACCTGGACGCGCTCGTGCCGCCCGCCACGCGCAGGGCCCTCCTGGCGCTCCCGGACGCCGTGGAGGTGCGCGACCAGGAGGTCCCGCTCGAGTACGACGTGGAGATGTTGTCGGACGGGGCCCCGCGCGGCGTGGTGAGGCTGCACCTGCCGGAGAAGCTCGCCCGGACGTTGGTGGAGGAGGAGCTGCCGCTGCTCGACCGCCCCCAGCGCTTCAGCGTGGCCCGAGGCCGGCGGGGCGTGCTCCAGGCCCGGTCGCTCCTCGAGCTCCAGGAGCTGCTCGACCGTCCCTGGATGCCGGACGAGATCGCCGAGGTCACACGCGAGCGCCAGCCCCAGACGCAGGAGCGGGAGCGCGGCGCCCCCAGACGCGGACCCAACCGGGGCCACCACGGCAAGCCCCCCAGGAATGGGAAACGGCCGGGAGGCGGCAGGCGGCGGCGCTAACGTGAGCGCTACGCGTCAGGGCTGACGCTCACCACGCGTGGCGGTCCAGCCAGCTCCGGATGGCGCGCGCGATGTCCTCCGGCGCGTCTTCCGGCGCGTGGTGCCCCGCGCGACCGAGCGGGACGATCTCAAGGGCCCGGAGGTTGGCGCGCGCCCACTCGATGATGTGTGGCGCGTTGAGGCCGGTCTCTCCGAACGTCAGCAGGAGCGCCGGCTTCACGGACGGCTGCGCGAGCCACGCGTCATAGCGCTCAATCACTTCCGCGACGTCCGCGGGCTCGCCATCGATTGGAATCTCACGAGGCCACTGGAGCACCGGGCGTCGTGACGCCGCGTCCGGGTACGGGGCTTGATACACGGCCCGGTCACTCTCCGGGAGGCCGCGCAGGACGCCGTTCGCGAAGGACCTCGCGAGGAACTCGTTCTGCTCGAGCACCAGCTTCTCACCGGCCCCAGGCGTCCGCAGGGCGCGGAACAGCTGCTCACCCTGGGGAGGCCAGTCGCTCCAGTGCATGGGGCGGAGGAACGTCTCGAACACGACCACGCCCCGGACGCGCTCCGGATGCCGCCGCGCCTGGTCCAGTGCCAGCACGCCGCCCCAGTCGTAGCCGACGAGCACGACGTCCCGCAGGTCGAGCGCCTCGAACCACGCATCGAGGTACTTCGCGTGGTCCGCGAACCGGTAGGGGATGTCCGGCTTGCCCGAGTCCCCCATCCCGATGAGGTCGGGCGCGAGGCACCGGCCGCGGTCGGAGAGTCGCGGGATGACGTTGCGCCACACGTGCGAGGACGTGGGGTTGCCATGCAGGAACACGATGGGCGAGCCCGTCCCGGCCTCGCGGTAGGAGATGAACGAGTCCAGAACAGGAAGCCGTTGAGGCGTGGTCATGGGAGTGCTCCGGGAAGGAAGCGGCGTGGAGGAGTGGCATGCGACGAGCGCGCCCGCGACGAGACAACCGAGCAGTCTGTGCATGCACCCATGATGGGGAAGAGGACTCCTCGCTGGTAGTGATGGTTCGTGAGGTCTACGCTCACCAACCGTGAGCATTGAAATCTCCGCCCTCGACCTCAACCTCCTCCTGGTGCTCCACACCGTCCTCACCGAGCGCAGCGTGGTGCGCGCGGCCGAGCGGCTCCACGTCACGCCCTCCGCCATCAGCAACAGCCTCGCGCGCCTCCGCTCCGTGCTGGGGGACCCGCTGGTCACGCGCAAGGGCCGAGGCATCGTCCCCACGCCCCGTGCGCTCGCGCTCGCCCCCGCCATCGCGCGAGGCCTGCGCGAGCTGGAGTCCGGGCTTCATGAAGCCCCGTTCGAGCCGGCCCGCTGCACGCGCACCTTCACCCTCGCCGTCGCCGACGCGGGGCAGCTCACCTGGGGGCCGCGAATCGCCGCCCGGATGACCGAAGCGCTGCCGAACGCGCGCCTCTCCGTGGTGGGCATCGCCTCGCTCGTCGCCCTGGGCGACCTGACCTCGTCCCAGGTCGACCTGCACATCGGCCTCGCCGGGCGGGGCGCGGGCCTGCACGTCGAGCCGCTGCTCGACGAGCGCACTGTCCTCGTGGCCCGCGAAGGCCACCCCGCGCTCCAGAGGCGCCTGTCCGCGCGTGCGCTCGGAGCGCTCCGGCACGTGGGCGTGGAGATGGTCCCGGGCAAGGGCTTCCGGGACCTCGTCGGCGCCGCGTACGCAAGCGCGGGCATCCCTCGCGAGGTCGCCATCACGGTGCCTTCCTTCATGACGGCCGCGGCGATGGTGGCCGCGACCGACCTCGTCGCGACACTGCCGGAGTCACTCGTCGCCGCGCAGGGAACGCGGTTGGGCGTGCGCGGCGTCAACGCGCCGGTCCCCGCGCACACCGTCAAGCTGTCCCTGTGCTGGCATGAGCGCACCCATGCAGACCCGGCCGCGCGCTACTTCCGCGAACTGGTCCGGAGCGCGGTCCTGGCAGGGTGACACGCATGGAATGCCAGACGAGGCGTCTGGCATTGGGCAATGCTGACTGTCGGTCATTTCCCAGCGCGACAGGGCCTGTTGCCGCATGGGCCAACGCTTCTCAGGCTTTATCCAGACGAGAAGGTCACAGAAACACGGAACCGAGGGGGGAACATGAGGACAACGTCGATTCGTGAACTGGGGCTGCGGTGCGGCGGATATGTGGTCGGGCTGTCGCTTGCCGTGGTGGGGTTGCCTGGCGTGGCCATCGCCCAGGCACCTGACACGCTTCCCAATTCGTATCTCCAGAGGAACCTGGTCTCCGACGGGGCAGCGACCGCGGAGCATGTGGATCCCAACCTGGTCAACGCCTGGGGGCTTGCCTTCAATCCGTTTGGCGTCGCCTGGGTGGCCGACAACGGGACGGGGAACTCAACGCTCTACGACGGGGACGGGAACGCGCAGTCGCTCGTGGTCACCATCCCGGTGCCCACGGGAGCCATGGCTCCCGCGAGCCCCACCGGCGTCGTGTTCAACGGCTCCGAGGGCTTCGTGGTCTCCCAGGGCACCGCCAGTGGCCCTGCTCGCTTCATCTTCGTCACGGAGCAGGGCGTCGTGGCCGCCTGGTCTCCCACCGCCGCCGCGTCCAACGCCATCCTCACGGTGGACAACTCCAGCAAGGGCTCCATCTACAAAGGGGCCGCCCTGGCGAGCAACGGCACCGCCACCTACCTCTACGCGACCGACTTCCACAACGGGCGGGTGGATGTCTTCGACAACAAGTTCGCGCCCGCCACGCTCAGTGGGAACTTCACGGACCCGAACCTGCCTGCCGGCTTCGCGCCGTTCGGCATCCAGAACATCCACGGCGATCTCTACGTGAGCTATGCGCAGCAGGACGCGAACCGCGAGGACGATGTGCACGGCCCGGGCCTGGGCTACGTCAACGTCTTCGATGCGAACGGGCGGTTGATCCGTCGGCTGATTTCCGCGGGCAACCTGAACGCTCCGTGGGGGATGGCCGTGGCGCCTGCCAGCTTCGGGCGGTTCGCGGGGCGGCTGCTGGTGGGGAACTTCGGCGACGGCACCATCAACGCCTTTGATTCCGCGACGGGAGCCTTCGATGCCCAGCTTCAGGGTGCCGACGGGAAGCCGGTCATCATTGACGGCCTGTGGGCGCTCGGCTTCGGCAATGGCCTTCAGAACCAGCCCAGCAACACGCTGTTCTTCACCTCGGGCCCGGCGGATGAGGCCCACGGCCTCTACGGCCGCCTGGACGTGGCCACCACGGGCGCGACCCGCGTCCCGTTCCGTCCCATGCGCTGATCCGTGTGCGGTTGAGGCAGGAAACTCATGGCACGCGCCCGGGGAATCATGTCCCGGGCGCGTCCTCGGGTGGGGAAGATGCCACTCCAGTGAATGGGCGCTCTGGCATTGCACCCGTGGCGGGCTCCATGTGATAGGCGCACCCCTCACCCTGGAGGAGTGATGCCGAAATGGATTGCCTGGCTGTCCCCGTGTCTTGCCTTGCTTGCCACGGGATGCATGCCATTGGAGGCGGACGACGCGCGGGAGCCGGAGGTCCAGCAGCAGGCCCTGACGGGCACGGAGGTCATCGACTTCGCTTCCGCGAGCACGCTGACGAACACGGATGCGTCCGGCAAGAGCGGCGGCATGGCCGTGCTCAAGACGAACAGCGCGAACTGCACGGTCGGGGCGTACGCCGACTGCTATGCGCAGTACATCGAGTTCAGCCCCAGCTACACGGGCTACCTGACCTTCAAGCTCTCCAGCCTCACGCAGGCCGCGCCCACCCCGGCCCAGGTCACCCAGCTCCAGGTGCTGACGAAGTACCAGGGGCCCGGGGTGGCCGCGTCCTACTACCAGTGGCAGCTCTACCGCTTCACGACCTCCAGCTGGGTCACCCTCGCCAACTCGCAGGGGCGCGGTGACTGGGTGTGGACCCCGGCCCTGACGCTCAACCTGCCCGCCACGGAGGTGGCCGCGAACTTCGTCTCGAGCACCGGTGACATCCGCGCGCGCATCGTCAAGGGCGCGGGCACGGACGCGGCGCAGCTCGACAGCCTCCGGCTCCAGGTGTCCTGGGACATCGCCACGACGTGCACCGCCGAGACCGATGCGGCGTTCTGCACGCGGCTGGACGCAAACTGCGGGCAGGTGAGCGGCACCGACAACTGCGGCCAGGCGCGCACGGTCGCGAGCTGTGGCGCCTGCCAGAGCCCGGCGACGTGCGGCGGTGGCGGCACCGCGAACGTCTGTGGTCAGGGTTCCGCCTGCACGGTGGCGGCCTTCCCCAAGGGCACCACCTGGATGTGGGACCTGGAGCACGCCTCCATCCCCACGAACCTCAACGCGCAGGTCTACGTGGTGGACCTCTTCAACACCTCCAGCGCGAAGATCCAGGAGTACAAGACCGCCGGCAAGAAGGTGGTCTGCTACTTCAGCGCGGGCACCTACGAGGACTGGCGCGAGGACGCGAACCAGTTCCCGCAGGACACGTACTGCACCCCCGGAGAGAACTGCGCGCAGTCCGTGCACATCCTGGGGGACTGGTGCACGAGCGGTGGCGGCTGTGAGTGGTGGTTGGATCACCGCAAGCAGGCGGTGCGGACGGTGATGACGTCGCGCATGCAGCTGGCGAAGAGCAAGGGCTGCGACGCGGTGGAGCCGGACAACGTCGACGGCTACTCGCACGACGATGAGATCAGCTGCACCGACCAGTCCTGCTGGGGCCTCACGGCGGCGAACCAGCTCGACTACAACCGCTGGCTGGCCACCACCGCCCACTCGCTGTGCCTGGGCATCGCGCTCAAGAACGACGTGGACCAGGTCTCCTCGCTCGCGGACTCCTTCGACTTCGCCATCAACGAGGAGTGCCAGAAGTACAACGAGTGCGGCGCCTACAAGACCTGGTTCACCAACAAGAACAAGGCGGTCTTCAACGCCGAGTACCGCGTGGACTCGGGCGGGGACACCACGAACTGGACGAGCTGCACGGGCACGGGGGCCACCTGCGCCTGCGGCGAGACCAACTTCGTCCAGGGTGACCTGCGCACCCTGGTCTTCAGCACCGCGTCCGTCCGGTACGACAACATCCAGTTCGCCTGCTGGTAGCGCGGGCGGGCCGGGGCGTTCACCGCGCCCCGGCCTGTCCCTCAGTACTCGACGGTCGCGGTGTAGGCGAAGTGGTCGGAGCCGTACTTCTCCAGCCGCTCGGCGGGGCCGGTGCCGATGCCCACGCTGACGTAGATCTGATCAATGGGCACGCCGTCCACGCCCGCCGTGCGCAGGTGGTTCATCCCGGGGATGTCCTGCGACAGCGCGCGGTTGAAGTCACCCACCAGGACGACGGGCAGCCCCCGGCCGAGCAGGTCCGCGACCACCTCGCGCACGACGGCGTTGTGCGTCCGCCAGCGCTCCTGCCGCTCGGGGTGTTCGCCGTTCCAGGCGCCGGAGATGTAGTGGGTGTTGATGAACGCCAGCTTCGCGCCGGTCTCGATGTTCTTCAGCACGACCCAGTTCACGAAGCGCGCCGGCGTCACGCCAGCCTCCCCGCCGTGCGTGAGGCGGGACCCGTCACCCGTCTTCTCGTACTTGTTCTTGCGCCAGGAGATGGCGATGGAGTTGCGGGCGTCCAGCCGGCTTTCGCCGGGCCGGAAGTGGTTGTAGTACTCCAGCGCGTCGAGCTTGTTGTGCCCCTCCGCGGTGCTTACCTCCTGCCAGCCGATGACGTCCGCGAGCGGCCGGAAGTTCGCCTCGCCGTAATGCGTGTTGTGCGTCGCGACCGTGGTCGTCGTGACGGCGAGCGCCGCTGTCTGCTCCGAAGAAGTGGAGGGCAGGAGCCCCAGGGAGAGCAGCAGGCTGAGAACGGCGGACGACAAGAGCTTGAGCATGGTTCCCTCGAAACGTGCGCCAGGCCATCCCTGGCGTCTTCAGGGAAAATTAGCGAAACATGCTTTAACAGAAAATATGATTCGGAAGGTTTTGTGCGGAATGCATCCTTGGGGCGACGCGGGATGACCTACGGGCCCGGAACCTCCTGGCTCCGGGCCCATGGTCGTTTCCACCTTGCGTCAGGTGGGGCGCAACGGCTCACCCGTAGGAGAGCGACCACGCATTGGTGTGGTCGAGGGTCGCCGTGCAGAGGTTCACCGCGCCCGGGAACGACACCTCCATCGCCTTGGTGGTCTGGTCGGCGGACATCACCTGGCCCATCGAGAGGTGGTTGGAGAAGGTGATGTAGTAGGTCGGGTTCGGGGTGAAGATGGTCGTCGTGTTGGGCTGCGCCTGCAGCGCGAAGGTCCCCTGGCCGGACATGCCGATGCCCACGGACGGCGCGCCATTGGTCACCACCTTCGGGTCCGGGATGGTGTTGTCGCAGTAGATGCTCAGGGAGCCCGGGGTGCCGGCGTTCGACTCGTTGATGAACTTGTACTCCTGGCTGTCGGGGCTGGTGAGCGTGATGAGGTTGTCGTTCGTCAGGTCCGCGTCCGTCACCTGACTGGCGTTGAACGCGACGCCCGCCTGCAGGATGCCCGTCGACGCCCAGACGAAGTTGTACGTGGTGGACCAGGTGAAGGTCACGGACGTGCCACTGGCGACCTTCTTCGTGTACCAGGCCAGGGACATGATGGAGGGGTCGGTGATCGTCGGGTCCTTCTGGAAGCAGCAGAAGGTCCAGTCGTTGTTGGAGTTGTTGATGAACTTGATCGCGTACTGCTGCGCGGCGGCGACCGTGTTCACCTCCTTGTTCGGGAGGCTGACGAGCCGGTGCCGGATGCCGGGGATCACCTGCAGCTTCTGCGGATTCATGTGTCGCTCCTGGGGTGTCATCCGAGGGTTGCTCGGATGGGGTGGCGACAACGGCGCCTGACTGCTGTTGTCAGTCGCCGTTGCGTGAATGCATGTCATTGCACCCGGTGGGCCAACCCTTGTCGCCCGTGGGCCAGGACGTTTCCGGGGGGAAAAGGGGGCGGCGACAGTCCCGCGACACGTCGGCGGCATGCCGCGCCCCTGAACCTCCAGGACGGCGACCCTCAGCAGTTGGCGGAGACGTCAATCGTCCCGTTGGCGTGCTTGGGTTCTTCCTCCCCGCCGACGGGCCCGGCGGGCGTGAAGGTAAAGGTGACGGGACTCAGCGCGGCTTGCTCCGGGACGTAGAACGCGTAGAGCCAGGAGGCCACGCCCTGTGAAACCACCGGCTGGGTCTGGAGAACGACGCGGAGCGGGTCCGGCAGCTTCAGGTTCAGCGTCTGGCTCGGGGGCACGAACACCAACACGGTGACGACCTGGCCCGGATGGGCTGGGACTACCGAGTCTGGGGGGGAGCCCGTGCTGGCCACGGTGAAGTCGAAGAGGAAGTCCGGATTGAAGGGCATGGAGTGCTCCTTTGCGGCCCCAAGAGGGATGGGACGGGGGCCGTGTCACTCATTCAATCGGAATGCCGGTGACACGTCGGCGACATGCCGCGCCCGCTCGCCCGGAGCGCGCTTCGCGTCCGTTCAGGGCTCGCGCCATACTCAGGCCGCTCTCCCCCGAGGCCCCTGGCGATGACCCGCGACGATGAGAAGGAGATCTGGCTCGCCATCGATGAGGGGCTCGTGCCCCGGGAGGAGGCCGGGGGCCTGCTGGAGGAGGCCCGGCGGCGGCGGCGAAGCCCGCTGGAACTGCTCCGCGAGCGGGGGCTGCTGTCCGAGGAGACGCTGGAGTCGCTCCTGAAGGACAGCCCCGCCCCCGCCGGGCCCCGGCCGGGGGGACTTCCCGCCGCCGACGAGACGGCCCCGCTCGATGCGCCACGGGCCGTCGAGGCCCTGGCGCTGCGTCAGGCCTCGGCCCCGGCCTTCCCCATCCCCGGGTGGGACCGGTACCAGCCCGTCC
>NZ_RAVW01000385.1 GCF_003611585.1 Corallococcus exercitus
GGGGAGGGTGGGATTCTAGACAGCTCCCGCGTCCTGCACAGGGCAACGCACTGCGCCGTCCTCTTGGAAGCACGGGGTGGGAGGGTCCCCTTCAACGGGGAGTCCTGGTTCGTGGGGGAGGGCAGGACTAGCTTGCCCGCGCTTCCTCCCCAACCCCGAGGTCCCCCGATGACGTTGAAGACCCGACTGCTGGTCGTCTCCACGGCCGGCCTGTTCGCCGCCGCGCCCGCCGTGGCCAAGCCGCTGGATGGCGCCAGCACCGACGTGATGATCCAGGGCTTCCACTGGAACTCCGCCAGCGCGGGCGGTTGGTGGAACACGGTGAAGAACAACGCGGCCACGCTGAAGGCCGCGGGCTTCACGATGATCTGGCTGCCGCCGCCCTCCGACGCGGCGTCCACGCAGGGCTACCTGCCCCGGCAGCTCAACGTGCTCAACTCCAGCTACGGCACGGAGGCGGAGCTCACCGCCGCGCTGGCCGCGCTCAACGCGCAGGGTGTGAAGCCCATCGCGGACATCGTGGTGAACCACCGCGTGGGCACCACCAACTGGGCGGACTTCACCAACCCCACCTGGAGCGGCTGCAGCGCGGTGGCCAAGGGCGACGAGTGGGCGAGCGCCTGCGGCAACCCCGACAGCGGCGAGGGCTACGCCGCGGCGCGCGACCTGGACCACTCGCAGGCGAACGTCCGCGCGGACCTGAAGACGTGGATGAACACGCGCCTGAAGGGCGTGGGCTTCGCGGGCTGGCGCTTCGACTTCGTGAAGGGCTTCGCGGGCAGCTACGTGAAGGAGTACGTGACGGACACCGCGCCGTGGTTCTGCGTCGGTGAGTTCTGGCCCACCAATTACTTCGACGCGAACAACCCCAACGACTGGAAGCAGCAGATCACCAACTGGGTGGACGCGACCACGGGCAGCTGCGCCGCGTTCGACTTCGCCACCAAGGGCCTGCTCAACGACGTGCTCACCAACAACAACTACGCGCGCCTGAAGGCGGCCGACGGCAAGCCCGCGGGCGGCATCGGCTGGTGGCCCAGCCGCCACGTCACCTTCGTGGACAACCACGACACCGGCCCCAGCGAGACGTGCGGCAACGGGCAGAACCACTGGCCGGTGCCGTGCGCCAAGGTGATGCAGGGCTACGCCTACGTGCTGACCCACCCGGGCATCCCCACCGTCTACTGGGCGCACTACTTCAACTGGGGCCTGGGCAGCTCCATCAAGACGCTGATGGACATCCGCAAGAACGCGGGCCTGAACTCCGACTCCACCGTCAGCATCCAGCGCGCGGAGAGCGGCCTGTACGCGGCCATCATCGGCGGCAAGGTGGCCATGAAGATCGGCAGCGGCGCCTGGAGCCCCGGTACCGGCTGGACGCAGGCCGCCTCCGGCACCGACTACACCGTGTGGACCTCCAATGGCACCACGACGCCCACCACCGCCAACGTGGAGTTCGTGTGCAACAACGGCACGACCGTGATGGGCCAGAACGTCTACGTGGCCGGCAGCATCGCGGCGCTCGACAACTGGAGCCCCACCACCACGAAGCTTCTGAGCCCCACCGCGTACCCCACCTGGCGCGGCACCTTCGCGCTGCCCGCGAACACCACCGTGCAGTGGAAGTGCCTCAAGCGCGACGGCAGCGGCAACGTCGTGTGGCAGGGCGGTAGCAACAACACCGTCACCACCCCGGCCGCCGGCGGCAGCATCACCGCCACCGCCAGCTTCTAAGACACCGAGACAGGCGCCCCTGTTGCATGTCTCACCGGGGGCGCCTGTGTTTCATCTGTTGCTTGAGTTCCCGTCTTCAAGCTGTCACAGGGGCCGCCTCACTCCCCTGGGCGGACGTCTCGCCCTCCCTGAATGAAGGCGGAAGCGATGAAGCGTGGAACGGCAGTGCGAAGCGCGATGCTGTGGATGTCCGCGGTGGGCCTCCTGGGCGCCTGTGGTGGCCAGCCGGAGCAGGCCCCGGCGGACGGCGAGACGGTGACGACGGCGGCGCAGTCGCTGGTGTCGCCTCCGTCCACGCTGTCTGGGGGCTTCATGAACTACCTGGGCACGCTCTCCGTGGGCGGCGCGGTGTCGTCGAACACCGGCACGACGGCGGCCTACGAGGGCTTCAAGCTCACCGTCGCGGCGCACACGCAGGTGGCGCTGGAGGTGACGCACCTGGGCACCGGCGTGGGCGTGGACACCGGCCTGTTCGTGTACGGCCCCAAGGACGCGAACGGCAGCTACGGCACGCGCGTGCTCTTCCAGGACGACGACTCCGGCTACGGCGAGCTGAGCAAGATTCCCCTCGCGACGTTGGACGACGCCGGCGAGTACCTGGTGGTGGTGGGCTGGAGCAACGGCCTGGGCAAGCAGTACCGCCTCCAGGCCTCCTGCGTGGGCGGCGCGTGCGTGCCGAACCCCGCGTCCGCGCCGGCCAATGCGCCGGTGACGCTGGCGCAGTTCGCCATCGAGCCGAACCTCCAGGCGCTGCTCGACACGGGCAACGCGTACCGCGAGGACGCCTTCTCCTTCCTGGACCGGTATGACTTCGCGTGGCCGTACGCCACGCCCGCGTCGCTGGACGCGGCGGCCGCGGCGGTGCTGGCCCGGAGCGAGTACAGCGGCTACCGCAACGACCCGACCCCGGACACGTACACCTATGCGGCGTTCCAGTCGCAGATGTACTGGCAGTACCAGCCGCTGCACCCGGCCATCCTCGCGGCCTACGGCGACAGCGGTGAGAACGTGCAGGTGAAGAGCTACTTCCGTGAGTTCAGCACCGGCCCCAACGGCGACAACTGGCGCACGCTCAACATCATCCTGTTCCCCGTCTCCCGCCACGTCATCGTGTACGAGCAGACCGCCCACGAAATCTGACGCGCGGGCAGTCCTCCGAAAACACCACCGCCCTCCTCTTCGCGTGCTGGAAGGGGAGGGCGGTCTGTTTTTCAGCGCTGCACTTCGAGGCGTCAGCTCACGGCGAGTGGGCCGGGGCCGGCTCGTGCGGCGTGGGCGTCTCCTCCTCACCGCTGGACCGCGTCGCGTTGCCACGCACCTTCTGCATGAGGACGTAGAGGCCCGGGATGAAGATGAGGTTGACGATGGTGGACACCAGCATGCCGCCGAACACCGCGGTGCCCAGCGAGTTGCGCGCCGCCGCGCCCGCGCCGGACGCCGTCATCAGCGGCACCACGCCCAGGAGGAACGCGATGGACGTCATCAGGATGGGGCGCAGCCGCACTTCCGCGGCCGTCACCACCGCCTCCAGCGCGCTCTTGCCCTGCTCGCGCAGCTGCTCCGCGAACTCCACGATGAGGATGGCGTTCTTGGAGGACAGGCCCACCAGCATCACCAGGCCCACCTGGCAGAACACGTCGTTGGCAAAGCCGCGCGCCACCTGCAACCCGAGGGCGCCCATGATGGCCAGCGGCACCGACAGGATGATGACGAACGGGAGGCTGAAGCTCTCGTACTGCGCCGCCAGCACCAGGAACACGAAGAGGATGCCGAGCGCGAAGATGATCATCGTCTGCCCGCCGGACTCCTTCTGCTCCAGGCTGATGCCCGTCCACTCGGCGGACATGCCCTGGGGCATCGCCTGGGCGGCCACGGCTTCCATCGCCTCCAGCGCCTGGCCGGACGACACGCCGGGGGCACCCTGGCCGTTGATCTCCACGGAGCGGAACAGGTTGTAGTGCTTGATGACCTGCGCGGAGACGATGGGCGTCACCTTCACCAGCGACTCCAGCGGAATCATGTCGCCGGCCTCCGTGCGCGCGTAGAACGAGCCGATGTCCTGGGGGCTGTCGCGGAACTGCTGCTCGGCCTGGACGTACACGCGGTAGGTGCGGCTGGCGTAGTTGAAGTCGTTGACGTACTGGCTGCCCATGTAAAGCTGCATCACGCCGAAGACCTGTTCAATCGGCACGCCCAGCGCCTTGGCCTTCTGGCGGTCCACCTCCACGTCCAGGATGGGCGTGTTGGCGTTGAACGGGGTGTAGACGCCGCGCAGGCGGCCTTCCTCGTTGCCCTTCTGCACGATCTCCTGCGTGGCGTTGGCCAGGTCCTCCAGCGAGTGGGTGCCGGCGACGTCCTCCACGATGAACTGGAAGCCGCCCACGCTGCCCACGCCGCGGATGGCCGGGGGCTGGAAGGGAATCACGCGCGCGCTGCCAATCTTGCCCAGCGGCCCGCGCAGGCGCTCCACCATCGCGGCCACGGACTGCTCCTTGCCCAGGCGCTGCTCCCACGGTTTGAGGGCCGTGAAGACGGTGGCGTAGTTGGAGCCGTTGCCGCTGGGGGAGAAGCCTCCGATGGCGAACGTCACCGCCACCTCCGGCTGGGCGTTGAGCACCGCCTCCACCTCCCGGAGCACCTTCTCCGTCTGGGTGAGGGACATGCCCTCCGGCCCCTGCACGGAGATGATGACGTAGCCCTGGTCCTCGTCCGGGATGAAGCCCGTGGGCGCCGAGCGGAAGAGCATCACCGTGGCGCCGATGCAGGCGAGGAACGCCACCAGCACGATGAGGGGGTGCACCAGCAGCTTGCGCAGGCCCTTGCCGTAGGTGTCTCGCGTCCAGTCCAGCACCTGGTCCACCTTGCGGAAGAACACCCACTTGGGGCCGTGGTGGTGCTTGAGCAGCCGCGCGGACAGGGCGGGCGTGAGCGTCAGCGCGCAGAAGGTGGACAGGGCCACCGACGCGGCGATGGTGAGCGCGAACTGCCGGTAGATGGAGCCCGTGGTGCCCGGGAAGAGGGCCACCGGGATGAACACCGCCACCAGCACCACGGAGATGGCCACCACCGCGCCGGCCACCTCCTTCATGCCCTCGCGCGCCGCCTGGAGCGGCTTGAGCCCGCGCTCCGCCATCAGGCGCTCGATGTTCTCGATGACCACGATGGCGTCGTCCACGACGAGGCCCGTGGCCAAGGTCAGGCCGAAGAGGGTGAGGGTGTTGATGGAGAAGCCCATCAGGTAGACGAACGCGAACGTGCCGACCAGCGACACCGGCAGGGTGAGCGCGGTGATCAGCACGCTGCGCCACCCGTGCAGGAACAGGAAGATGACGAGGATGACGAGCGCGATGGCTTCAATCAGCGTGTGGATCACCTCGTTGACGGAGGCGCGCACCGCGAGCGTGGTGTCCGTGCCCACGCGGTACTCCAGGCCCGGCGGGAAGGCCTGCGACAGGCGATCCAGTTCCTTGACGACGCCGTCGCGCACGTCCAGCGCGTTGGCGGTGGGCAGCTGGAAGATGGCCAGACCCACGCCGGTGCGGCCGTTGAAGCGCAAGAGGGTGCCGTAGTTCTCCGCGCCCAGCTCCACGCGGCCCACGTCCTTCACCGTGACGGCGCGGCCGTCGTTGTTGCGCATGAGGACGATGTCGCCGAACTCCTCCGGCTCCACCAGGCGGCCCCGGGCGCGCACGGCGATCTGGTACGGCTGCTCGTCGCTGGACGGCGGCTGGCCCACCTGGCCCGCGGCCACCTGGAGGTTCTGCTCCTGGAGGGCGCGCACCACGTCCTGCGGCGTCATGTTGCGCCGCGCGAGCTCCGAGGGGTCCAACCACAGGCGCATGGAGAACTTGCGCTCACCGAAGATGCGCACCTCGCCCACGCCGCGGACGCGCTTGATGGCGTCCTTGAGGTTCACGTCCGCGTAGTTGGAGAGGAACTTCGCGTCGTAGCGGTTGTCCGGGGAGGACAGGCCCACCGTCAGCAGCATCTGGCTGGAGGCCTTGTTCACCACGATGCCCGTCTGGTTCACCTGCGCGGGCAGGCGGGCCGCGGCGCGGCTGACGCGGTTCTGCACGTCCACCGCCGCCACCTCGATGTTGCGCGTGGGGGCGAAGGTGACGGTGATGGTGCTGGTGCCGTCGTTGCTGCTGGTGGAGGTGATGTAGCGCATGTCCTCCACGCCGTTGAGCTCCTGCTCCAACGGGATGGTGACGGCGGACTCCACCACCTCGGCGCTCGCGCCGACGTAGGTGCTGGTGACGGTGACTTGCGGCGGCGCCAGGTCCGGATACTGCGCGATGGGCAGCGTCGGGATGGCGATGACGCCCACCAGCGTCAGGATGATGGAGCAGACGATGGCGAAGACAGGCCTGCGGATGAAGAAGTCGACGAACACGGTGTGGCGCCTCTCTTGGAATCGCCTGCTAGCGGCTGCCGCCGGTGGTGCCGCCACCACCGGATGCCGTGCGGGGGCGCTGGGCGTTCGTGGGGACCTCGTCGGCCCGCGCGTTGCCCCGCGGCTGGGGGGATTCGTCGTTCTTCAGGGTGACCTGCTTGGGGATGACGGGCATGCCGTCGCGGAGCATGTGCAGCGACGACACCGCGACGAGGTCGCCCTGCTTCAGGCCGCCCTCGACGACGTAGGACATGTCGCCCAGCGTGCCCAGGGCCACCGGGCGGCGCTCCACCACCGTCTTGCCGTCCTTCTTCTCCACCACCATGGCGAAGGGCTGGCCGCTCTGGCGCACCACCGCGAGCGCCGGAATCTGGAGCGCGTCCCGCGTGGAGTACACCAGCCGCGCCCGCAGCAGCTCACTGGGGCGCAGCCCCACGGTGTTGCGGAAGGCGGCCTTCACCTCCACCAGCTGCGTGCGCGGATCCGTCTGCGGCGCCACGTAGAAGACGGTGCTGGTGAGGATGACCTTGCCCTGCTGATCCAACAGCTCCAGCTGGGTGTCCGGCTTGAGCGACCGCGCGCGGAATGCCGGCACCGACACGCTGACCTCCAGCGCGTCCGCCTGGGCCACCGTCGTGAGCGTCGTGGTGGCGCTCACGAAGTCACCCACGCGCACCAGCACGTCGCCCATGGTGCCCGCGAACGGCGCGCGCACCACGTGGAACTGCAGCTGCACCTGGCGCTGCGCCACCGTCGCGCCCGCCGCGCGCGACGCGGCCTCCGCCGCCTTCACCGCCGCCTGGGCGCGCTCCAGCTCCTGCACGCTGGCGAGGCCCTCGCGGTTGAGGGACTCCGTGCGCGCCAGGGTGCGCCGCGCCAGCTCCAGCTCCACCGTGGAGGAGCTCTGCTGGGCCTGCGCGCTGTCCAGCGCCGCGGTCTCCTCGCGCGCGTCCACCTCGATGAGCGGCGTGCCGGCCTCCACCTTCTGGCCGGGCTTCACCAGAATCTTGCGCACGTAGCCGTTCACCTGCGGCAGCACCGTCACGCTCTGCCGCGACAGCAGCGA
Organism: Corallococcus exercitus; assembly: GCF_003611585.1. GTDB lineage: Bacteria > Myxococcota > Myxococcia > Myxococcales > Myxococcaceae > Corallococcus > Corallococcus exercitus. The sequence goes on from NZ_RAVW01000385.1 coordinate 7,197, forward strand.
GCCCAGGTACTCCCCGGTGTCCCGCACCTCGTGCGGCGCCAGCGCCACCACCTGCACCTCGCGCGGCGGCGGGGGGGCCTTCGCCTCCGGCTTGCCCGAGCACCCGGCCACGCCAGCCACCAGCGCCGCGCCCAACACCGTCTTCGTCATCAGCGCCTTCAGGGGGCGTACCCTCGTCACCAGTCGCACCGGGCCTCCGTCAGGAACGCGTCCAGGCGGGCCTGGACGAGCTCGAATTCCCTCAAAATCAAAGCGAGCTGGGCCTGGCGGAGGGCGGATCCGCTCTGCACCAGCTCCAAGCTGCTACCTCGTCCCACCTCGAAGGCCCGGCGGGTGAGCCGGTCCGTCCGGTCCGCCAGCTCCAGGGACTCGGCCGCGGTCTTCAACAGCGCCTCGGCCACTTCCACTCCACGCCGCGCGCGGGAAACCTCCACGCTCACGTTGCGGCGGTTGGCCTCCAGCGTCTGGGCCGCCTGTTGTTCAATGCCCTCGCGCTCGCGCACCAGGCCCCCGCGCTGACCGCCCTCCCACAGCGGGACGGACAGCACCGCGGACACGTTCCAGGTGGCGAAGCGGCCAAAGCCGGGGTCGGTGGTGAAGCCCAGGAGGGTGGTGCTCAGTCCCAGGGTGGGCAGGTAGCCGGCGGACGCCTGGCGACGGCTTTCCCGGGCCGCGTCCACGTTGGCCCTCTGGGCGACCAGGTCCGACCGCGCGCTCAGGTCCTGCAAGGGCGCGCATTCCTGGCGCGTCTGCTCCACCAGCCCCGCGAGGTTGAAGTCCGGGGTGACGCCCACGCCGTGGTCCTCGCCCAGGGACAGGCCCAGCGACTCGCGCGTCCGCCGGAGCTGTTCGTCCCCGGCCACCAGCGACTGCCGGGCCACCGCGACGTCCTGGCTCACCCGCACCACGTCCAGCTGCGTGCCGGCGCCCAGCTCGAAGGAGCGCTGGGTGAGGGCCTGACGCTCCAGCGCCTGTCGCAGGCCCACGCGGTTGATCTCCGCGGCGCGCTCGGCGGCCACCGTGGCCACCAGCACCTGCGCCAGCCCCTGGGTGAGGCGGCGCTGCACGTCCTGGAGGTTGGCCACCGACGCCGCCTCCGTCGCCTTCGCGGACGACAGGCCCCGCCACGCGCTGATGTCGATGATGGACTGGGTGAGGGACGCGGACAGCGTGCCCAGGGGCGCGCTGGGGACCTTGACCCCGGGGGGGGCGCTGGTGCCGCCGCCCACCACGCCGCCGCCCGCGGCGGAGGGGACATCCGGGTGGAGCACGTCCACGCCCAGGCCCGCGGTGGCCCGCGCGTTGGGCAAGAGCAGCCCCAGCGACTGGCGCCACCGGCCCTGCGCCCGCGTCACGCCGGCTTCCGCGCTGCGCAGGTCCGTGGACCGCTGGCGCACCCGGGTGAGGGCCTCGTCCCACGTCTTCACCTGCTCCGGCGCGGGCGGGACGGGCGTGAGCATCGGGTCGTCCACCTTCGGCTGGAAGGGGACGGGTGCCGGAGTGGAGACGGCGGCGCCGGCTTCAGGCGTGGCCGGCTGTTGCTGCGGAGCCGGAGAGGCCGGGGGGGCGGAAGAAGGGGCCTGCGGCGCTGCGGCGAGGAGGAGGACGAGGAGGGCGCTGGGGGTGGCCATACTCTGGAGCGGCAGGTCTTTCCGGCAGGAGCGAGTGGTCGTACCCACCCCGGGAGCCCTGCGCGCGGTCAAGATGTAATTGACAACCGTTGTGGAATGCAATCATCTCTTACGCCCATGACCCTCGCTGAGCAAGTGGCATCGACGCGACGCGCAGTGGTCCGGCTGCTCACCCAGAAAGTTGGTGAGCAAACGGACCGGCCGCTGATGCAACTGCTCGTGCTGAAGAACATTGGCCTCCACGGCATCCACAGTCAGACGGCCATCGCGGAGCGATTGCTCATCGACGCGCCGGCCGTGAGCCGGCTGGTGGATCGCCTGGAGGAGGATGGGCTGGTGGAGCGCCGTGCGGGGGAGAACCGCCGCTGCGTGCGCCTGGAGATCACCGAAGCGGGGCGCCAGGAGCTGAAGGCCCTGGAGCAGGCCGCGGAATGGGTGGACACCCAGGCGCGCACGTACCTGGCGCCGCCGGAGATTGAAGAGCTGTCGCGCCTGCTGGACAAGCTCCAGACAGGGCTTTTCCAGCTGGTGGCCGAGCCCGCCGCGGCCCCGCGCAAGGACGACCCGTCCCCCGCGCCGCTCCCCCGCAACGACAACGGGTGACGACGGGAGGGGAGGCCGGGCACGTCATGCCCGTCCTGCC
>NZ_RAVW01000386.1 GCF_003611585.1 Corallococcus exercitus
GAGGAGGCGTGTCTTGCCGGACACCTCTCTCAGCTGGCCTCGATGGCCGCTCTTCTCCTACCCTCAGCCCCTTCTACCCTCGCCCCCCTGCTTGGGCCTCCCGGCTCAAAAGGGCGAAAGTCGAGTCTGACTCCGCGAGAGGCGGGTCGCTCCAGCGCAGCTTGCCCTGCGCGTCCAGCACCATCACGCCCGCGTGGAAGAGGCCGGCGCGAGGCGTGGTGAGGTCCTGGAGGTCCTCCGTGGGCAGCTCGCGCTTCACGTCCGGGCCCACGCCCTCGGACACGCGCAACAGCTCCGTCTGGAGCAGCTTCAGGTGCAGGCCCAGCGCCTCCGCGTAGACGCGCGCCTCCCGCGTCATGCGGGACTGGAACTCCGCGCGGGCCCCGGCGACGTCGCTGCGATAGGAGAGCAGCGGCCCCACGACGGCGACCGCGCCCAACAACACCAGGCCCGCGACGACGGAGCGGACGAACTGCCGCTCCGCCTGGGCGAGCCCGGGCCGGCCCGAGGGCTCGGCCGGTGTCTCAGGCACTGAGCTTGGTGGCCGAGCCCGCGTTCTGGGTCAGCTTGTCGGTGAGGTACTGCCCGGAGAAGCACGCGGTGCAGTAGGTGCTCCGCTTCGGGTCCTCCACCGCGGTGCCCAGCCCCTCCAGGGACAGGTAGCCCAGGGAGTCCGCCGTCACGTACTTGGCGATCTCCTCCGTGGTGTGGCTGGCCGCGATGAGCTCCGTGCGGCTGGGCGTGTCGATGCCGTAGTAGCAGGGCCACTGCGTGGGCGGCGACGAGATGCGCAGGTGCACCTCCACGGCGCCCGCGGCCTTGAGCATCTTCACGATCTTCCGGCTGGTGGTGCCGCGCACGATGGAGTCGTCCACCACCACCACGCGCTTGCCCTTGAGGACGCTGCGCACGGCGGACAGCTTCAGCTTCACGCCGAAGTGGCGGATGGACTGCTGGGGCTCGATGAAGGTGCGGCCCACGTAGTGGCTGCGGATGAGGCCCACGTCGTAGGGGATGCCGCTCGCCTGCGAGAAGCCGATGGCCGCGGGCACGCCGGAGTCCGGCACCGCGATGACCAGGTCCGCTTCCGCGGGCTGCTCGCGCGCCAGCTGCATGCCCAGGCGCTTGCGGACTTCGTAGACGCTGCTGCCGAAGAGCACCGAGTCAGGCTTGGCGAAGTAGACGTGCTCGAAGATGCAGCGCCCCAGCCGCGCGGCGGGCTTGAAGGGCATGCTGGTGCGCAGCACGCCGTTCTCGATGACGACCAGCTCACCGGGCTCCAGCTCGCGCACGATCTCCGCCTCGATGAGGTCCAGCGCCGTCGTCTCGCTGGCGAGCACGTACGCGCCTTCCTTCATCTTGCCCAGCACCAGCGGCCGGAAGCCGTTGGGGTCGCGCACCGCGATGAGCTTGTCCTCGGTGAGGAGCAGGATGCTGTACGCACCCTCCACCCGGCGCAGCGCCTCCACGAGGCGCGCCTCGAAGGTGGGCTGCTTGGAGCGGGCGAGGAGGTGCATCACCACCTCCGTGTCCGCGTCCGACTGGAACAGCGCGCCCTCCGCCTCCAGCTCCGCCTTGAGCTCCGGCGCGTTCACCAGGTTGCCGTTGTGCGCGATGGAGAACTGGCCGCCCGCGTAGTTCACGAACAGGGGCTGGGCGTTCTTGATGCCGCTGCCACCCGCCGTGCTGTAGCGCACGTGGCCGATGGCCGCCTCACCGGGAAGGTTTTCAATCACCGGCGCGGTGAAGATGTCCGCGACCAGGCCCATCTGCCGGTGCGCGCGCAGGGTGTGCCCGTCGGACGCGACGATGCCGGCGGACTCCTGTCCGCGGTGCTGCAGGGCGTGCAACCCCAGGTACGTCAGGTTGGACGCCTCTCCGTGACCCACGATTCCGAAGATGCCGCACATGGTGCGCTGCCTTACCCCTTTCGACCGCGAAGCGGAACAGGAACGCACGCCTTGAAGCCAGGTATTCCACCTGCTGACGACGTCGGCCCTTGTAGGCCAGGCAAGGTGCCGTTGCCTGAAAGGTAGGAGCCGCCCGGAAGCGCCGAGGGGTTACGCTCCCCGTGGCATGTCCTCCTCCCGGCGCTCCTTCTTCCGCACCCTGCTGCCCTTCGCCTTGCTAACGGCGGGGGCCGCCTACGCGCTCGCCTCGTGGAACTGGTGTGGGAGGTGGGAGGAGCGCACGCCCGAGGTGCTGTCACAGGTGCGTGGCGAAGGCCCCCTGCGGGCAGGCGCGGCGAAGGTGGCCCTCTCCCCGCCCTTTCCGGTGGTGGTGGCGGGCTATCCGCCCCCCCGGCCCGAGGCGAGTCAGGCCGAGCAGCCCCTCCACGCGAGGGCCCTGGTGCTGGAGGCCGGTGGGGCGCGCGTGGGCGTGGTGTCGCTGGAGCTGCTCCTGGTGACCCCGGAAATCACGGAGCGGGTGCGCGAGCGCGCCGCGAAGGCGGGGGTGAAGGAGGTGCTGGTGGTGGCCACGCACACGCACTCCTCCTTTGGCGGTTACGACGCTCGCTGGGTGGCCGAGCTGTCCGGGACGGGGCACTACCAGGAGGCCTCCGTGAACGCGGCGGTGGCTGGCGCGAGCGAAGCGCTGGAGAAGGCCGCGGCCTCGATGGCGGACGTGGGGCTGGAGGTGGGCGGCGCGGCGGACGCGGGGCTTGTCTATTCCCGCTCCGGAGGCGACGCCCCGGACGGCCAGCTCACGCGGGTGGTGTTTCGCGGGCCCACGGGGCCGGTGGCGGAGTTGCTGGTGTTCGCCGCGCACGCCACGCTCATTCCCCGGCAGCGGGCGCTGGTGGATCCGGACTACCCGGGCCGGCTGAGCACGCTGCGCGAGGAGTCGGGCCAGGGCGTCTCCCTGCTCGTGCAGGGCAGCGCGGGCAATGCGTCCGTGGCCTTCTCCGAGGGCCAGGGCCCCGAGCGCGCCCTGGGCTTCGCGCGCAAGCTGTCCTCGCTGGCGGACACGGCGGCCGGAGTGCCCGAGGCGGGGCCGGTGCGGCTGGCGTTCGCACGGGTGAAGACAGCGCTGCCCCGGCCAGACGCGTCGCGGCTGGTGCCGGCCTTCACCCGGGCGGCGGGGGACAACTTCCTGTGCGGTTCATCCCCACGCGAGGCGGAGGTGGACGCGCTGGCGCTGGGGCCACTGGAGCTGCTGTCCATCCCGGGCGAGCCCACCGTGGGCGCGGGCCGGGCGCTGGCGGACCTCTCCGGGGCCACGCACGTGCTGGGGCTCGCCAACGGCTACGTGGGCTACCTGGACACGCCAGAGCAGGTGCGCGCGGGGCAGGGCGAGTCCCGGCGCCAGTACTTCGGTCCCACCTTGCTGGAGCGCCTGGGCGCCGCCGCGCGCGTGGCCTCCGGCGCGGTGGGCTTCTCCGCCGGGAAGTAGACCGGGCGGAGACCGGGCGGTCATGGCGACGGCCCGCCTGCCCGCTTGCCCTGGGAACCTCCTGACGTCCGGCAGGGGTGGGCCGCACCGTCGCTGACGGAGGGCCCGCTGCCTACCTTGGTCTCCAGATCATCTTTGCGTTCAGGGGGCACGGGATGAGGTGGGAAGGCGGCCGTCGCAGCTCGAACATCGAGGACCGGCGGGGAGGTGGCTTCGGGCGTCCGCTCGCGGTGGGCGGTGGCGCCGCGTCGCTGGTGGTGGCGCTGCTGGTGATGCTGCTGGGCGGAGACCCGTCCGACGTGCAGATCGGCTCGCGCAGCTCTCCGTATTCGGATCCGGCCACGGGCGGCTCCGGGAACGTGGACCCCCAGCAGGAGAAGATGAAGGAGTTCGCCTCCGTCGTCCTCGCGGACACCGAGGACACCTGGCCCCGCCTGCTGGAGCCGCAGGGCGTGCGCTACGTGCAGCCGCACCTGGTGCTGTTCACGGACGCGGTGCAGTCCGCGTGCGGCGCGCAGGAGAGCGCGGTGGGGCCGTTCTACTGCCCGGGCGACCAGAAGGTGTACCTGGACCTGAGCTTCTTCGAGGAGCTGGAGAGCCGCTTCGGCGCGCCCGGTGACTTCGGCCGCGCGTACGTCATCGCGCACGAGGTGGGCCACCATGTGCAGAACCTGCTGGGCATCTCCCGCAAGGTGCAGTCGATGCGCAACCGCACGAGCGAGGAGCAGGCCAACCAGCTCTCCGTGCTGACGGAGCTCCAGGCGGACTGCTTCGCCGGCATCTGGGCCAACCACGCCCAGAAGGACCGCAACATCCTGGAGCAGGGGGACGTGGAGGAGGGCCTGGGCGCCGCCAGCGCCGTGGGCGACGACACCCTCCAGAAGCGCGCCCGGGGCTATGTCGTCCCCGAGTCCTTCACCCACGGCTCCGCCGCGCAGCGCATGACCTGGTTCAAGCGCGGCCTGGAGCAGGGGACGCTGGAGGCGTGCGACACCTTCAACGCCCGGCGGTAGGGGGCGCTGAAACCCCAGCGGGGCCGGGGCGCCTGCGTGGCGCCCGTTCCGTTCAACGGCGGGGGCGCTGCTGCTGCGTCCCCATGAGCGGCTGCTGGAGCTGGTACGTCCCGTAGAGCGGCTGTTGCAGTTGATACGTCCCGTTCAACGGCTGCTGGAGTTGATACGTGCCGGTGAGCGGCTGCTGGAGTTGATACGTGCCGTTGAGTGGCTGCTGGAGTTCGTACGAACCCACGAGGGGCTGCTGGAGCTGGTACGCGCCAGCGGGCGGCTGCTGGAACCCGCCGCTGTTCGCGGGCGGCTGATACCAGTAATTGTCCCAGAAGGTGCTGTCGCCGGAATGCCCTGTCAGTGATTGCGGGTCATCCAAGTTCTGCGAGTCATTGCCCACCGGGGCAGTCGCCGCTTCGTCCTGCTGCGCCAATGCCGTCGTGGCCGGGCCGGACGCGAGCGCCACCACCAGGGTCACCAGGGTGCCTGCGCGCATGGAGTCCTCCTGCTTTCCGTCGCGGGAGAGGGGGAACCGCGCCGCGACCTGCTTCTCAAGATGACCGCCCGGGTGGGCCCCGGGGAGCACGCGGCACTGCCACCACGCCTGCCCGGGCGCCGGCCGTGGAGCCTTGCGTCAATCGCGTTCCGAACACATTGCGAACGATAGGCTTACCGCGTGCACGTGCTTTTCCAGACGTGGCAAAGGGGCGCTGCGTCAAAACACAAACGTGTAACTTGTGCTTGTCGTCAGTGTGTCTTTGCTCCGAGCATGCCGCCTTCCCGCTGCTTCGCGGGCCCGGGAGCTTGCCCGCGGCCCATGCGGAGCGGCCTCGCGGAGGAATGACATGCCCCGTTTGCAGTGGACCCGCGCAACGAGCGCGACCCTTCTGGCCCTGGTTGGGGCCCTCTCGCTGACCGCCTGCTCGGATGACGACGACAAGACGCCGGACTCGGGCGTGAAGGTGGACGCGGGCGTCACCACGGACGCGGGCAGCGACGCGGGCACCACGGACGCGGGCAGCGACGCGGGTTCCGTGGACACGGGCATCCCCTGGGACGGCGGCAGCGCGGGCACCTTCTCCTGCGAGGGCAAGGCGCAGACGACGCTGAACTTCGCGCCGGGCCAGGAAGAGGCGCTCCAGGACCAGGTGAACACGCTGGCCGAGTGCACCACCATCAACCTGGCGGCGGGCACGTACACCTTCGAGAACGCCATCACCATCCGCCAGAACGGCATCACGCTGGTGGGCGCGGGCAAGGGCGCGAAGGGCGAGGGCACAGGCGGGGCGAGCAGCACGGTGCTGGTGTTCACCAACGCCGCGGCGAACTCCAACGGCCTGGACGTGGTGGGCAACCGCTTCACGGTGAGCAGCCTGGCGGTGTGGAACGCGAAGAAGGACGCCATCCGCGTGGAGTCCTCCACGGACGTCGTGATGCGCAGCGTGCGCACGGAGTGGGCGGAGGCCAACAAGGAGAGCAACGGCAAGTACGGCCTGTACCCGGTGAAGTCCAAGTACGTCCTCATCGAGGACTGCGAGGCGTACAACGCCGCGGACGCGGGCATCTACGTGGGCCAGACCGAGTACGCCGTCGTGCGCAACAGCGTGGCGAAGCAGAACGTGGCGGGCATCGAGATTGAAAACACGAAGTACGCCTACGTGCTGGGCAACACCGCCCAGGACAACACCACGGGCCTGGTGGTGTTCGACCTGCCGGGCAACCCCATCAAGGGGACCGACATCCGGGTGAAGAACAACACCATCACCGGCAACAACCGGGGCAACTTCGCGTCCGTCCAGGCCAGCAGCAGCACGGTGTCGCAGGTGCCGGCGGGCACGGGCACGTTCCTCCTGGCGTCGCGCCGCGTGGAGCTGACGGGCAACACCTGGGGCAACAACAACACGGTGGACGTGGCGGTGCTGAGCGGCCTCGCCATCGAGTCCGATCCGGCGCAGTGGGTCGCGGGCGGCCTGAACTTCGCGAGCGCGGACATCAACATCCACGACAACACCTTCCAGGGTGGCAGCGGCGACAACGTGGACAACGGCAACACGAGCCAGTCGCTGCGGCCCCTGGGCGCGGCCCTGGCGGCGCTCTACGCCTACGGCGAGACGGTGGGCACGCTCTCCGTGGAGCACCTGCTGTGGGACGGCCTGGATCCCTTCGGTCATGACCGGTCGCAGCTGAACCCCATCAACATCTGCTTCACCAAGAACAAGCTGCCCTCTGGCACCGCCACGGCCATCGTGGACCTGGACCTGCAGGCGGCCGCCACCCTGGCGGGCAAGGGTGACCTGGTGGGCGCGTGGGGCAAGACGCGGCACTACGCCGCCACGGGCACCGCCTTCGATTGCGCGGGCTTCAGCCCGGCGCTGACGATTGGCGACTTCATCCAGTAATCGCGGTCAGGGAGCGTGACACCCATGTGGACGTCGTTCGTGAACCCCCGTCTCTCCGTGGTGCTGCTGGCGCTGTCGCTGGCGGCCTGCGGTTCCTCCGACCCGGAGAACCCCACACCCGACGCGGGGACCTCCGTGCCGGATGCAGGAACGGAGGACGCGGGGGTTCCCGACGCGGGCACACCGGATGCGGGTGCGCCGGACGCAGGGCCCGTGGACTCCGGAACGCCCGACGCGGGCGAGCCGGACGCGGGCCCTCCGCTGGTCATCCCCAACACGCTGTCGGGCTACGGGCTGTTCACCGGAACCCCGGCGGACGGGGGGCTGGTCCCGGTGGAGGGCAACGTGCCCTACACCCTGACCACCGCGCTGTTCTCCGACTACGCGGTCAAGTCACGCACCCTCTACATCCCTCCCGGCAAGACGGCGCACTACCAGCCCATGGCCGCGCTGGACCTGCCGGTGGGGACGCTCATCACCAAGACGTTCGCCTTCCCGGCGGACATGCGGAAGCCGGACCAGGACGTGCGCTACATCGAGACGCGCGTCCTGGTGCACCAGCCCTCGGGCTGGGAGGCGTGGCCGTACGTCTGGAACACGGAGCAGACGGAGGCCACGCTGGCCACCGGCGGCCGTTCCCGCGACGTGACGTTCATCGACACGGAAGGGGAGACCCGGTCGTTCAAGTACTCGGTGCCCTCCAAGAACCAGTGCCAGCAGTGCCACCACCTCCTGGACGACCAGGGGGCGCAGGTGATGCACCCCATTGGCGTGAAGGCGCGCTACCTGCACCGCACGAACACCTACGGCGGCGCGGAGCATGATCAGCTGGAGTACCTGGCCTCACTGGGCAGGCTGGACGGGCTGCCCGCGGCGGCGGAGCTGCCGAAGGCGCCGGACGCGTTCGACCCGCAGGCGGCGGACCTGACCACGCGGGCGCGCACGTACCTGGACATCAACTGCGCGCATTGCCACAACCCGAAGGGGACGGCGGGCGTCACCAGCCAGCTGTTCCTCGACATCGGGACCACGAGCATGTTCAGCCTGGGCGAGTGCAAGCGCCCGGGCTCCGCGGGCAGCGGCGTGGGCGGTGAGTTCGACATCCTCCCCGGCAACCACGCGGAGTCCATCCTCTGGTACCGGATGCACACGGAGGAGTCCGGCAAGATGATGCCGCAGATTGGCCGCACGGTTCACCACGCGGAGGGCTCGCAGCTCATCGCGGATTGGATCGACTCGCTGCCGGCGAAGACCTGCAAGTAGCGCTCACGCCACTGGCGACGGGGGCTGGGGCTCCTCCAGCCCCACGTTGCTGGACGCGCGGTTGTAGACGGCCAGGTCCAGCAGCCCCTCCTCGCGCGCCACCAGCACCGGCACCAGCATCTGGCCGGTGACGTTGGTGAGGGTGCGCATCATGTCCAGCACCCGGTCGATGGCCAGCAGGTAGCCCAGCCCCTCCAGGGGCAGCCCCGCGGCGCTGAGGACGACGGTGGTCATCACCACCGCCGTGCCCGGCACGCCCGCGGTGCCGAAGCTGCCCAGCACGGACGCCAGCAGGATGATGAAGAGCTGCGGCGCGGACAGCGTCAGGCCGAAGTACTGCGCGACGAACAGCGACGTCATGGCCGGGTAGATGGCGCCGCAGCCGTCCATCTTGATGGTGGCGCCCAGCGGCACCGCGAACGCCGCGTAGTCGCGGTTGACGCCCAGGTTGTGGGTGACGCTGCGCAGGGCCACCGGCATGGACGCGAAGCTGGAGGAGCTGACGAACGCCACCTGCATGCCCGGCGCGGCGCCCCGGAAGAAGCGCAGCGGGTTGAGCCCGTGCGCGGCCAGCAGCCCTCCGTACACGAAGACGACGTGCACCGCGCACGCGAGGTACAGCGTGAGGACGAAGGTGCCCAGGGGCAGGAGGCGCTCGAAGCCGTAGGTGCCCACCAGCGCGGCGATGAGGCCGAAGGTGCCCAGCGGCGTCAGCTCCAGCACGAAGCGGGTGACTTGAATCATCGCGTCGCTGGCCTCGCCCACGAGCGCGCGCAGGCGCTCCGTGCGCTCCCCCAGCTTCACCAGCGCGAAGCCCAGGAGGCCCGCGAAGAAGATGACCTGGAGCATCTTGCCTTCGGCGAGCGCGGCGAAGGGGTTGGTGGGCACCACGTCCAGCAGCACCTGCACGGGGCCGGGCACCTGCCGGGGCTTGTAGTCGCTGGCCACCTGGAGCGTGCCCACGCCCAGGCCCGGCTTCGTGAGGGCGGCGGTGCCCAGGCCCACGCCCACGGCCAGCGCGGCGGTGACGGCGAACCAGAGGAAGGTGCGGCCCCCCAGCGCCGCCACGCTCTTCTGGCCGCGCAGCGCGGACACCGCGTGGATGACGGCGAAGAACACCAGCGGCGTGGCGATCATCCGGATGAGCTGGACGTAGAGCGTGCCCAGCGGCTGGAGCCACGTGCCGGCCCGGTCGCCCAGCGCCCACCCGGCGAGCGCGCCCAACACGAAGGCGCCCAGCACGCGCTGCCAGAAGGGAATGCGGAACCAGCGGGCCCAGAGCTTCATCGCGCGACACCTCTCACACCGGTGGACCGGCAGACCCTAACCCCCTCGCGGGTCCAGCGCCGCGTTCCCATCCGAAGGACGCCCCACATCATTGCGACCCGCTCC
>NZ_RAVW01000387.1 GCF_003611585.1 Corallococcus exercitus
GCACATACTTGATGGTCGCGCCCCGGGTCGTGGTGTAGCCGCTGACGAGGAGCATGCCCTGGTCGTCGAACTGCTGCCGGGTGATGGGACTGAAATTCAGGCTCCCGACGCCGCCATCCTCCGGGAGGAGGATGCCGGCGCCCCCCCATGGGTACTCGCCAGAGCTGGGCCGCATCTCGGTCTGGTAGATGCCGTGCCGTGACGCCTTGCTGAGCGCGCCCAGGTTGCATTTTGACAGGTCGAAGAGGGCCGGGGTGTCGCAGTCGAGCTGGGTTTCGAGTGGGGGGGTGAACTCGCAGGGAGCGAAGACGCCCCGGTCAATCCAGTCGCTCTTCTCTTCGATGGGGGTGGAGGTGCCGTCCCAGGCGACGACTGGAGGTATGCCGGCGTCCGGTGTCCCCTGGGTGTCAGCGCAGGCCAGCAGCAGCATGGGACAGGCCAGCAGCACTCCCAGATAACGGGGAAGGCAGCTCATCGACGGCCGCCATTGCTGGCGGCGTACGATGGGTGCGTCCACATGCACTCACAGCGCAGAACGGTTCTCGTCATGCAGAGAGGAGACCCGCGCTACCGCCGTGATGCACCGCACTCGCTCAGTGCGGTATCCGGCTCCGTGAAAAGGACCATTTCGGCAGAAAGGCTCCGCGCGGCCGCTTGAGCCGCGATCTCTGGCGGGCTCGCGGGGGCGTGAACTCAGTGGAGCAGGCGCTGGGGGATGGAGGAAAGGGACTGCACGCGTGATGCGTGACGGCAAACCGTCGTCTCGGTGGCATGTCCCCTGCGTAATCCCGAGGGCGTGACCGGAGCGTGACGGGCGCCGCAGGCCCGCGCCCAAACAAGGATTAAATGCCTAAGCAGAATATACGGAAATATGTCAGGATGGTCGAGGCCGGCTTGACGCTGGCCCTTGAGCCCCAAAGGAAGACCATGTCCAAGCTCCAGAAGACCTTGCTGACGGCGTCCGTGACCCTGCTGGGATTGAACGGGTGTGGTGGCGGTGAAGGCGTGGAGGGGCCGGCGGAGGCCCTGCCGGCGGTGGCCCAGGGGGTGGTCGCGCAGGCGGCGCCCGGGTGCCTGGCTTCCGACGTGGACACGGATGGCGACGGTGTCTGCGACGTCGTGGAGGCGCAGTACGGCACCAACCCGCAGAGCACCGACACGGACGGCGACCGGCTGAGTGACTATGCGGAGCTGTTCGGTTCCGGCGGCGTGAACCTGCCCGCGCTGGGCGCCAACGCGCGCCGCAAGGACATCTTCATCGAGGCGGACTACTACGCCAACCGCAAGCCCACGCAGGGCGCCCTCAACCGGATCATCGCCTCCTTCGCCAACGCGCCGGTGTCCAACCCGGACGGCAGCACGGGCATCACGCTGCACCTGACGCTGGACCAGCAGATCGCCACGGCGGACGAGGACCTGGACCTGAACCCGGTGTGGACGGACTTCGACACGATCAAGGCGAAGTACTTCGCCGCCGCCCGCGCGCCCTTCTTCCACTACATGCTGTTCGCCAACAAATACAGTGGAGGCACCTCCAGCGGCATTTCGCGCGGCATCCCTGCCCACGACTTCGTGGTGACGCTGGGCGGCTGGCCCACGCCGGGCGGCACGGAACTGCAGCAGGCCGGCACCATCATGCACGAACTGGGGCACAACATCGGCCTGCGCCACGGCGGCACGGACAATGCCAACTACAAGCCCAACTACCTGAGCATCATGAATTATGAGTATCAGGTGTATGGCTTCACCGTCAGCGGCACGGCGAACGTGTTCGACTACTCACGCGTGCGCGTGGCGTCCTTCAACGAGGCGGCCATCAACGAGGTCGCGGCGTTCACGCCCGTGGCCCCCACCACGGAAGCGGACCTGGCGAAGATTGGCGGGCTGCGCATGGTCAACGTCCAGGTCGCCGGCAACGCGAGCGCCAACCTGGACATGAACGCCAACGGAAGCATCCAGACGGCCACCTACGCCCGGGACCTCAACCGCGACGGCAGCACCGCCACGGTGTTCCCCGCGTCGCAGCACGACTGGCTGGCGCTGGTGTTCGATGGCGCCGGCACCATTGGGGACAGCGCGCTGGGCACGTCACGCGCGCTGGACCGCGAGCAGACCTTCCTGGTGGCACCTGAGAAGGTGGAGCCCTGCCTCACCGCTGACTCGGTCGTCGCGCGGTAGTCAGTAGAATGCACAGGAGGCGAGCCGGAACCGGGCTTGGACCACGGTCGGCTCGCCCTCCGGCTCGCTGAAGAGCAGGGCTTCCACCGCGTACTCGCCCGGTGGCAACGGCTGGCGATACCCGAGAGTCCACCTGCGTCTCATGACCGGGAGTCTACGCCGCGCACCGGTTCCGATGCGCGGAAGATGGCTCTCGCTACGGCAGTCGCTGTGCCTCGCTCAACCAGCGACGGACCTCGTCCAGATACTCGCGCGGCAGCGCGTGCCCGCTGTCGAAGGCCCGGCGCGTCTTGCGCTTGGAAGGCGCGGCCTCGAACAGCTTCCGGGTGTCCTCCTCTGTGGAGAAGGGATCTTGGTTCGCGCTCAACAGCAGCCAGGACTGATGAACCTTGCCCATCCGGTTCACCGGCGCGGCGTCGCCCAGCACGGGGTCGACATGGGGCGGCACCATCGTCACCAGGTGGGTGACGCGAGGCTCGCGCGAGGCCAATAGGAGCCCCACCTGGGCACCCATGCTGTAGCCGGCGACGAGCACCCTCGGCGGCTTCTTGCCGTTGGCGAGCACCTTCGTGAGGAGCACCTGCGCATCGCGCACGGTGTCGGCAATCATCGCTTGATAGGGACCGGGCTCTCCCGCGTGCGCTCGCTTCGCGAGGGCTCCGGGCCGGGCATCGGGGGTCGCCCTCGCGCCGTGCCGCCTCGCGTCCATGAGGTAGACCCGGTAGCCGGCGCTCCGCAGCTGCTCCGTCAGGACGCCACCGAAGGTCGGCTCCGCGTCGGACAGCCAGTCATCCTTGCTCCGGGTGAGGCCGTGCAGCAGGACGGCCACGGGCGGATTCGTCCCCTGCCCTTCCGGCTCCAGCACCCACACGGGAATGGGCGACCCATCCTCCGCGCGGACCTCCAGTGAGACAGCGGGGCTCGCGGCCCGGGCCACGGAGGTGGCGAGGAACATCAGCCCCAGCAACAGCGAACGCTTCATCATGGACGCCTCCATCAAGAGAGGCGCAGGAGCCTGCGGGAGCGAGGGTCAGCCAGGCGTCACCCGCCAGCTGACCTCCGTTTGACGTGACCGCGGGTAGCATCCGGGTCACTCCCATGCGTGTGCTCGTCATCGAGGACAACCGAGACCTCCAGGCCAACATCGCCCGCTTCCTGGAGCCGGACTTCCTGCTGGACTTCGCGGGCACCGGTCCCGAGGGGCTCGCGCTCGCGCTGGCCAATCCCTACGACGTCATCGTGCTGGACCTGATGCTGCCCGGCATGAGCGGCATCGAGGTGTGTGAGCGCTACCGGCAGGTCGCGCCCCGGCTCGTCCCCATCCTGATGCTGACCGCCCGGGACACGCTCGAGGACAAGCAAGAGGGCTTCCAGGCGGGCGCGGATGACTACCTCGTCAAACCCTTCTCGCTCCGGGAGCTGCGCTGGCGTCTGGAGGCCCTGGCGCGCCGGCCCGTCCCCCCGAGCGGGCGGACGCTGACGCGGGGCGGACTCACGCTGGAGCCGGAGAGCGGACAGGCGCGCTGGGGTGGGCGCACCGTCCGGATCAACCGCACCGAGGCCCTCCTCCTGCGGTGGCTGATGGAGGCCGCCCCTGAAGCCGTCCCCGCGGCGACGCTGGCGCAGCGGCTCTGGGGGGACGACGCCCCTGACTCCAGCGCGCTGCGCACCCACGTCTATGCCCTGCGCAAGGCGCTCGCCGGGCTGGGGCTCGACGATGCCATCACCACCCGCCGCAACGAGGGGTACCGCCTGGATGCGCGCTAGGACCCGGTCGGTGCGCGCCATGCTCCGGCGCGCCATGGGGCTGTCCGCCGCGTTCGCGCTGATGATGATGGGCGGGTTCTTCACGCTCTTCAGCTACGACCTCGAGGACGTCATCTTCAGCCGCATCGTGGCCGCGGAGGCGGACCGGCCCGAGCCGGGCCACTTCCCCGGAGTCACCCGGTATGACGGCCACTCCGCGCTGCCACCGTGGCTCACGGAGCACCTGCGTCCTGGCGCGCCTCCGGGCGAGTACGAGGTGTCCGCCGGAAGCCACGGACACTTCCACGTCGCGGTGCGCCCCGGCGCGGATGGAGACCGCCGGTACTTCGCGTTCGACGTGACTCGCCTGACGAGCACGACGGACAACCTGAAGCGGACCGCCGGACTGCTCCTCACCAGTGCCCTGCTGGCGCTGCTGGCCGCCGCGCTGCTCGCCCGCCTCGTGGCCCGCAGGCTCGGCCGGCCGCTGGAGCGGATGGTGGAGTGGAGCCAGGCGGAAGGGGCACCACCGCCCGAGGATGACGGCGGAGTGACCGAGGTCCGCGCGCTGCTGGACGCGCTGCACGCACGCGACGCGCGCATCCAGGAGCAGCTGGAGCGTGAGCGGCGGTTCAACCGCGACGCAAGTCATGAGCTGCGCACGCCCCTGGCCGTGGCGCAGGGCGCGGTGGAGATCCTGGAACTCGCTCCACCGCAAGACGCGGAGACGTTCGACCGCCTGCGCAGGGCCGTGAGCCAGATGGGCCTGCTGACGGAGGGCATCCTCTGGCTGGCCCGGGAGCCCCGCTCCGAGGAGCGCTGCGACCTGCACCGGGTCTCGCGAGAACTGCTCGCGCTGTACGGGCACCTGCGGCGAAGTGACAGCATCGAGCTCATCATCGAATCCGCTGGCGAAGTCCACGCTCCCCTCCCCGCTTCCGTCGCCAGGGTGATGATGGGCAACCTCCTCAAGAACGCGCTCGCATACACAGACGCGGGGCGCATCGTCATCACCCTCGAGCCCTCGGCGTGGATCCTCTCCGACACCGGGGTCGGCTTCGGCCGTGCCGAGCCCGGGAGCGAGAGCCACGGCATCGGACTGTCGCTGGTGGAACGGCTGGCCCGGCACTTCGGGTGGGTGCTGACCCTTGATGCCTCGGAGCCCCGAGGCACCCGCGTGCGGCTGAGCTGGCGCGTCTAGCAGGACTCCCAGCGCCGCGGGCTCGTCGTGGGAAAGGCGAGGCTCGTCGTTCGATATGGCCGCGGCCGGGTTGCGTTTCCCCTTCACCGTGAAACGGGATGAAGGGAATCACGCAATGCGCTCGGCCTGGCTCGTGGGATGGATGGCGTTGTTCTTCGTGGTGGGATGTGCGGGCCGCAGGAGCCTCGAGACGCCGGACTACGAGGCCATCTACGACGCACCGCTCGAAGAGATGTGGCCGTCGGTGCGCGAGTACTTCAAGGGCGCGAACCTGAGCTACCGCGAGGACAAGGACAGCCGCGTACTGGAGACCGAGTGGAAGGAGGAGTTCGGTGGCTCGAAGATCTCGGGCTACTGGCACCGCTACATGGTCATCGGCAAGCGGGAGACGCCCACGACGAGCAAGCTGTGGGTCATCCGCATCACCAAGACCGTGAACAAGGCCCTCATCCAGCCCGGCAGGCAGATCGACTGGGGTGTGCGCCGCGACCTGTTCGGGCCGCCCCCTGACGGCATCCCCCTGTCCGCGGAAGACGACGAGGATCGGCTCAACTTCCCGCGCGGGGAGAATGGCTTCTACGTGGACTCCGCCCAGGGCACGCGCGACATGACCATGGAGTGGAAGGTCTTCCACGGCGTCGCGCCCCGGCTGGCGAAGAAGCAGGAAGCCGCGCCCGCGCAGCAGGTGGCCAGGGCGCCTGAAGCAAAGGACGTCCCGGCCTTCACCGAGTGCGGCCAGGCCATCATCGGCCTGAAGAAGCAGGTGCAGCCGGGCGGAGTGATGCTGCTGGGCGAGCTGCACGGCACGCAGGAAGTGCCGCGCTTCATCGCGCAGTCCGTCTGCCAGATCGTCACAGCGGGCCTACCGGTGTCCGTGGGGCTGGAGCTCCCCGTGGAGAACGAGGAGCGCGTGGAGCACTTCCTCCAGAGCCATGGCGAGGAGGCGGACTGGCTCAAGCTGATGGAGGCCCCCTTCTGGCGCAGCCCCTATCCGGACGGCCGTAGCAGCGAAGCGGTGGCCAACATGCTGGAGCAACTGCGCCAGCTGCGAGCGCAGGGCCTGGACGTGTCGGTGTTCGTCTACGACCACCCGAAGCTCACGGGCCAGAAGCGAGAGGATGCGCTCGCGGCGACGGTGCTCTCACACGTGAAGGCGGAGCCCGCGCGCTACCACCTGGTGGTGAGCGGCAACATCCACTCGCGCACCGCACGGGGCCTGCCCTGGGACAAGGGCTACCAGCCGATGGGGCGCTTCCTGAAGACGCAGCTCAAGGACGTGGTGGCGCTGGACATGGCCTACGACAGCGGCGCGGCGTGGATCTGCGCGGCGGACCCGGTGAGCCGCAAGCTGGAGTGCGGCGTGAAGGCGACGAAGGGCCATGACAACGGCGACCGCTTCTTCGTGCACGTCTGGGACTCGGCCAACGCGGAGGGCTACCAGGGGGTGTTCTACGTGGGGCGGGTGAGCGCGTCGGAGCCGGCCATCCAGAAGGGCCTGGGACGGCCGGATGCGAATGACCACTCGGTACTGCCGCGGGCCGAGGAAGCGGACGCGGTGGCTTTGCGCCGGGTGCGGTGACGAGCCCTTCCGGCATTCGCGCCGCGTCGTCGCCTCGCCCCGTCACGAGGACGCTCAGGCCACGCTGGCGCCCTCCATCAGGAAGTCGATGACGGCGCGCACGGCGGGCAGCTGGCCCCTGCGGTGTGGCGTCAGGATCGTCGTCGTCACCGTGCCCGCGGTCCAGGCGGGAAGCACACGCACCAGCCGTCCGGCCTCCACGTCCACGCGGGTGAACGTCTCCGGCAGACAGACGACGCCCAGCCCGGCCGTGGCCGCCTTCAAGAGCACCAGCGACTCATCGGCGGTCATGCGCGCCCGCGGCATCACAGTGACCGTCTCCCCTGCCCGCCCGCGCAGCCGCCAGGGAGTGGCCGTGGCGCTGATCAGGACGCCATCGTGTTCACCCAAATCCTCGGGCCTGCGAATCCTGCCGCGGCTGGACAAGTAGTCGGGCGACGCCACCAGGATGATGGACTCCACCGCCAGCCGTCGCTGCACCAGGCCTGACGAGGGCAAGGGCGAGAAGTGACTGCGCACGGCGATGTCGAAGCCCTCCTGCACCAGGTCCACGAAGCGGTCCGTCGCGTGAAGATCGACGCGCACCTTGGGATGCGCCAGCGCCAGCAATGGCAGACGGCCCGCGAGCCGGAACTGCGCCGTGGGGATCGACGTGGTGATGCGCACCACCCCACTGGGCTCCGCCTGCCGGCGGCGCACCACGTTCTCCGCGGCCTCCGCCTCCATCACGGCGGCGCGGGCATGGTCAAGGAAGTCCCGCCCCACGTCCGTCAGCGTGAAGCTCCGCGACGTGCGCTGGATCAGCCGGGCGCCCAGCGCGTCCTCCAACTCGGCCACGCGCTTGCTCACCGTGGACTTGGGAATGCCCAGCCGCCGCGCCGCCGCGGCGAAGCCACCGCTCTCCACGGCCTGGACGAAGAGCTGGAGGTCGTTGAGGTTCAAGGGCCGCGCCTCATCGTCCACGAGTGTGGACCTTGCGTTCGCGTTCCACTGTCTACACGGCGCGCGTTGCCACGGCCATCTTGTCCCCATCGAAGGCATCACGCCTTCCACTTCGGACAGGAGCTTCACCATGGCACTGCCTACCCTCTTCTACGGTGTCCCCTCTGGCTGCTCGTTTGGATCCATCGTCGCGCTGGAGTGGCTGGGCCGGCCCTACCAGCTGTGCCGCATCGCCATGCCGGAGGACGTCACCCACGCGGACTACCGCCGGATCAACCCCATCGCGGAGACGCCCACCTTGATGACTGAGACGGGCGCGCGCATCAGCGAGAGCATGGCCATCCTCAACCACCTGGGCGCGCGCGGCGTGGGCACCGGGCTGTCGTTCGCCCAGGGCACCGAGGACTTCGACCGGTTGAACCAGATGCTCGCGTACCTGAACACCACCTTCTTCAGCGCCTTCTCGCCGCTCTGGTACGCGCTCGAGCACGCCGAACTGCCGGAGTCCGAGAAGCAGGCGCTGCGCAACCATGGGGCCCGCAAGGTGGTCTCCGCGCACGCGAAGCTCGAGGCCCTGATGGGCGACACGCCGTGGCTTCTGGGCAGCCACCGCACGCTGGCGGACGCATACTTCATCGGCATTGCCCGGTGGACCCGATACCACGAGGTGCTGGACCGCCGTGACTACCCGAAGCTCCAGGGCCTCTTCGAGCGGCTGGAGGCGGACGCCGGCGTGCGCTTCGCGCATGCCATTGAAAAGGGCGAGACGCCTCAGGGCAGCGGCGCATTCCAGGGGCACATCCACCTCGCGGAGGCCCTGCGACGGCTGCCCGCGTGAGCCGGGAGGCCGCCCCAGGCGCTCGTCCAGGGCAGGAGCACGGCTTCTCGCGAATTCGCGGATTCGCCGCAGCTGTGCTCCAGTGGGTTCCCCTCCCCTTTCATCCATGACCACCGAAACCCATTCGCCTCCTCCTGACCTGGGCATGCGGCGCGCGGTATCGCGCTGGGAAATCGTCGGGTTCTCCATCAACGACGTCATCGGCAGCGGTGTCTACCTGCTGCCCGCGGCGGCCGCCGCGAACCTGGGCTCGGCCAGCACGGGCGCCGTCGTGCTCGCGGGGCTGGCGGTGCTGCTGCTCGTGCTCTGCTTCGCGGAGGCGGCCAGCTACTTCGACACGCCCGGCAGCGCCTATCTCTACACGCGTGAAGCCTTTGGAGAACGGGTGGGGTTCCAGGTCGGCTGGATGACGTGGCTGGCGCGCGTCTCGTCCGTGGCCTCGTTGTCCGTCGGCTTCTCCCGCGCGCTGGGCTTCCTGTGGCCCGCGGCGAACTCGGGCATGGGCCAGGGATTGGCCATCGCCGTGCCCCTGCTCGCGCTCACCGCCATCAACGTCGTGGGCGTGAAGGGCGGTGCTCGCACCGCGGTGTTCCTCGCCATCACCAAGACGGTGCCACTGCTGGTGTTCATCGCCGTGGGCCTCTTCTTCGTGTCCGTGCCGCTGGCGACGTCGGTGGCGCCCAGGGAGGGAGGCAACCTGGGGTCCGCGGTGCTGCTGCTGCTGTTCGCCTATGCCGGCTTCGAGAACACGGCGGCTCCGGCGGGCGAGTTCAAGAACCCACGCCGCGACGTGCCCTTCGCGCTCATCGTGCAGATAGGCGTTGTCACGCTCATCTACACGGCGGTCCAGTGGGTGGCGCTGGGCACGTTGCCCGGGGTCGCGGATGCGCAGACGCCGCTCGCCAACGCCGCCGCGCGGTTCCTCGGGGGTTGGGGTGGGCTCCTCATGACCT
>NZ_RAVW01000388.1 GCF_003611585.1 Corallococcus exercitus
GGGAGGGAGGGTGTGTCGCGCAAGGGGATGCGCCAAGTGCCCCCGGGTCGGGACGTGCTCGCCTGCTTGGACCAACGCGGTGTACGGCGGGGCCCCGCACGGCGCGGTCGGTATACTGCGCATCCCCATGAAGACGGACACGTTGAAGGCGCAGCTCAAGCGCACGTTGCGGCGCGACCTGTGGATCGCCGTCGCCCCCGCGGCGCTGCTCATCGCGGCCGCGTTCGCGGTGACGTTCTATTTCGTCAAGCCCGCGCCGCCCAAGAAGCTGGTGATGGCGCTGGCGCCGGACGAGGGCGGCTTCAACTACATGGCGAAGCGCTACCAGAAGTTCCTCGCGCAGCACGGGGTGACGCTGGAGTTGCGCAACACGAAGGGCTCCGTGGGCAGCGTGGCGCTGCTGAACGCGGAGGACAGCGGGGTGGACATCGCCTTCGCGCAGAGCGGCACCACCGGCGGCAAGGGGCAGGAGGTGCCGGAGCACGTGGCGTCGCTGGGCAGCCTCTCCTACGTGCCGCTGTGGGTCTTCTACCGGGGCGAGCCCGTGGACGACGTGCGCGGCCTCCAGGGCAAGCGCATCGCGGTGGGCCCCGAGGAGAGCGGCACGCGCGCGCTGGCGATGACGCTGCTCCAGGCGAACAAGGTGGACGCCGCGCCCACGGAGCTGTTGCCGTTCGACCGCGACGCGGCCATCGAAGCACTGACGCAGGGCAAGGTGGACGCGGTGTTCCTGGTGTCGCCGGCGGAGTCCCCGCGCATCCAGAAGCTGGCGGCGGTGAAGGACGTGCGGCTGCTCAGCTTCTCGCGCGCGGAGGCCTACACGCGCCGCTACCCGTATCTGTCGCGCCACGTGCTGCCGCAGGGCGTGTTCGACTTCGCGAAGAACGTGCCGGACCAGGACGTGGTGCTGCTCGCGCCCAACGCGCTCCTGCTGGCGCGCGACACGCTGCACCCGGCGCTGTCGTATCTCCTGATGCGCGCGGCCAGTGAGATCAGCGGCACGGCGGGCATCCTGGACAAGACGGGCGAGTTCCCCGCGCCGCTCGCGGCGGGCTTCCCGCTGAGCAGCGAGGCGAAGCGCTACTACGCGACGGGCGTGCCGCTGTTGCAGCGCTACCTGCCGTTCTGGGCGGCGAACCTGGTGGACCGGCTGTGGGTGATGCTGGTGCCCATCATCGCGGTGGTGGTGCCGCTGGGGCGCGCGGTGCCCGCGGCGTTCCTGTGGCGGGTGCGCTCGCGCATCCACCGGTGGTACGCGCGGCTGAAGGAGATTGAAATCCAGCTGGAGGAGGACCCGGACCAGGAGATGCTCCAGGACATGCTCCGGCGGCTGGAGGAGGCCGAGCGCGAGGTGAACCGCATCGCGGTGCCCATTGCCTACGCGGAGAACCTGTACTTCTTCCGCGAGCACGTGGACGTCGTGCGCCGCCGCCTCACCCGCAGGCTGGCGGGCGCGCCCGAGCACAAGGAAGCCCACCCCCTGCAGGTGCCCGCGTGACGGAAGTGGAAGAGGTGTCGCTGGTCGGGCTGACGGAGGACATGGGCGTCAACGCGCTGCTGTTCGGCTTCGTGGGGCTGTACGCGCTCACGTTCCCGGGACGCGTGCGCGCCTGCTACCTGGTGGGCAGCCACGCCACCAGCGAGGCGGTGGGGGAGAGCGACCTGGACCTCACGCTCGTCTTCAAGGACACGTTCCTGCCGGGCGAGGAGGACCGCTTCGAGCGCTTCCGCATGGCGGTGGGCCCGCTGGCCCGCTACCCGCTGGACTTGAACGCGGTGGAGGAGTCGCGGCTCGTCGCCGAGGGCGAGGTGAACCTCAAGCAGAACGCGCTGCTCATCGCGGGCGAGGACGTGCGCGACCGCGTGCCGCTGATGCCGCTGGAGGCGTGGACGCGCCACAGCATGCACCAGCCCTACCGCTTCATCGAACGCGCGCGCGCCCGCCCCGAGGACGCGCCGCTGCGCTTCCCGCTGGCGTACCCGGACCCGCACGGCGAGCTGTACGGCTACGACTACCGCGAGGTGACGGACGCGCAGGGCCAGTTGTACCGGGGCTTCAAGGAGCTCGTCACGCTGGCGTGCCGGATGGCGACGGCGGTGGTGGCGCTGGACGCGGGCCGCCACACCTTCTCCAAGCGCGACGCCATCCAGGCGCACCGCGAGCACCTGAACGACACCTGGACGCCGCTGTACGAGTCCATCTTCGCGCTCCGCCAGAAGTGGGGCTACCGCGTGCCGGAGGACGCGGCGGCGAAGGCCGCGCTGAAGGACGCGTGCGCGCGGATGCTGGACGCGGAGAACGCCTTCCTCGCGCGCTACCGCGACTTCCTCCTGCTGGAGGTGACGCGGGGGACGGTGCGGGACCGGGTGCTGGCGGCCCGGCGGCTGGGCGACATCGCCTATCCGGACGCCGAGGTGCCCCAGGCGCTGAGGCGGCTCCTGGAGTCCCCGGAGCCGTCGCTGCGCGAGGCGGCGCGCGAGTCGCTGGCCCGGCTGGCGAAGGCGGCCTGAGAAACCCTTGAAGGAGTGTTGATGTCGCGCCCCCCGGTGTACCTGAAGCAGAACGTCGTCGCCGAGCCGCTCCACAACCAATGGTACGCATGGTGGTTCCTGGCGTCGCCCATGACGGCGCCGCTGTTCGTCGCGAACCTCCACGTCAAGATCATGGAGTCCTTCGTCGCGAACCCCGCCATCCACGTCGCTGCGCTCAAGAGCCCCGCGCTGCGCGGCGGCCCCTACCTCAACTGCGGCGTGGAGCGGGTGGGGGAGGTGAAGGCGCTCTTGGAGCGCACGCTCCAGGAGGAGTCGCTGGCCCTGCGGTACGCGGCCGCGATGCGTGAGCTGGACGCGCTGCTCGCCTCCGCGGAGGGCTACTCGCTGGAGGAGCTGTACCCTCGCGTGCCGGACCTGCTGCGCGGCTACGTGGAGCTCACGTATGACCTGCGCAACCGCGCGTCAGCGCGCTTCTTCGAGCCGCTGCTCTACCGCAGCCCCTTCCACCGCGAGTCCTCGCAGAGCGTGTCCCTGCGGCTGGTGCACGGGGACGCGCGTCCGTATGTCTTCAGCACACCCCGGCTGGACGACTCGCGGGACGGCGACCTCCAGGTGCGTCTGCCCTTCAAGCACGAGGCCTGGGACACGCTGTTCGCGATGCGGCGCACGCCGGCCCTGCTGGAGGCGGTGCGCGACGCGCTGGGGATTGCTCCCCAGGACGGAGACACCTTCGCCACCTTCTTCACGCCCGAGCCGCCCCGGCCCGCCCCGCGCTACGACGGCGACGGGGTGCGCGTGCGCTACTTCGGCCATGCGTGCGTGCTGATTGAGTCGCGCCACGTGAGCGTGCTCACCGACCCGGTGGTGAGCTACGACTTCCCCACCGACCTGCCGCGCTTCACCTTCGCGGACCTGCCGGAGCGCATTGACTACGTGCTGCTCACGCACGGCCACGCGGATCACCTGATGTTCGAGCCGCTGCTCCAGCTGCGCCACCGCATCGGCACGGTGGTGGTGCCCGCGGGGGGCGGCGGCGCGCTGGTGGATCCGTCGCTGAAGCTGATGCTCCAGCACGCGGGCTTCCGCAACGTGGTGACGCTGTCGGAGCTGGAGTCGCTGCCGGTGCCGGGCGGCGAGCTGATGGGGCTGCCCTTCCTGGGCGAGCACGGCGACCTGGACGTGCGCGGCAAGCTGGCGCACCTGGTGCGGCTGGAGGGCAAGGCGCTCTTGATGGCGGCGGACTCCAATGCGCTGGAGCCCCGGCTGTACGAGCACGTGCAGCCGCACGTGGGCCCCATCGACATGATGTGGCTGGGCATGGAGTCGGAGGGCGGGCCGCTCAGCTGGATGTACGGGCCGCTGTTGCCCGCGCCGCTGTCGCGGAAGATGGACCAGTCGCGGCGGCTCAACGGCTCCAACGCGGCGCGCGCCATCGACATCGTCCAGCGGCTCAAGCCCCGGCAGGTGCGCATCTACGCCATGGGCCGCGAGCCGTGGCTGGGCCACGTGATGGTGATGGGCTACCACGAGCAGTCCCCGCAGCTGGTGGAGTCGCGCAAGCTGCTGGCGCACTGCCGGGAGCACGGCGTGGACGGGGACATGCCCTACGGCCAGGCGGAGTCCTTCCTCCGGTGACGGCACCCACCCGGGGTTCGGTCACCGTGAGCCGCCTGCTGCGGCTGGCCTGGGAGGAGCGCCGCGCGCTGGGCGTGGGGCTCTTCTTCCTGGTGGTGGCCACGGCGCTGTCGCTGGTGCTCCCGCAGGCGTTGCGCGTCATCGTCGACGAGGCGCTGGGCGCGAAGGACCAGACGGTCATCGACCGCATGGCGCTGGGGCTCACCGTCGTGTTCGCGGTGCGCGCGGTGTCGGATGCGCTGCGCTTCTACTTCTTCAACACCGCGGGGGAGCGCGCCGTCGCGAAGCTGCGCGAGGACCTGTTCGCCCGGCTGGTGGACCAGGAGGTGGCCTTCTTCGACATGCGCCGCACGGGCGAGCTGACCAGCCGGCTCACCGCGGACACCACCGTGCTGCAGCACGCGGTCAGCAACAACATCGCCACGGCGCTGCGCAGCGGCGCGCAGGCGGTGGGCGGCCTGACGATGCTCTTCTACACGTCGCCGTCGCTGGCGCTCCTGATGGTGGCGGTGGTGCCGCCGGTGGCCATCGCGGGCGTCGTGGTGGGGCGGCGCATCCGTCAGGCCTCGCGCCAGGTGCAGGCGGCGCTGGCGGAGGCCACGGGCGTCGCGGACGAGGTGTTCACCGGCATCCGCACCGTGCGCGCCTTCGCCGCGGAACGGCACGAGGTGGCGCGCTACCGGGGGCGCCTGTCGCAGGTGCTGTCGCTGATGTATCAGCGCTCGCGCCTGTCGGCGGCCTTCATGGCGGGCAGCGGCTTTGGCGGCCTCTTCGCGGCGGCGCTGGTGCTCTGGTACGGCAGCCGGCTGATGATCCGCGGGGACCTGTCCGTGGGCAGCCTCACGTCGTTCCTCGCGTACACGCTGCTGGTGTCCACGGCGCTCAGCGGGCTGACGGACCTGTGGGGCGACTTCATGCGCGCGTCGGGCTCCGCGGAGCGCGTGTTCGAGATGATCGACCGCGTGCCCGCCATCCCGCTGGAGGGCGGGGAGCGGCCCTCCTCGCTTGCGGGGCGGGTGTCGTTCCGGGACGTGCGCTTCGCCTATCCCTCGCGGCTGGACGTGCCGGTGCTCCAGGGGTTGGACCTGGAGCTGGCGCCGGGGGAGGTGGTGGCGCTGGTGGGGCCGTCGGGCGGAGGCAAGTCCACCATCGCCGCGCTGCTCGCGCGCCTGTACGACCCGCAGGCGGGGGGCATCTGGGTGGATGGGCATGACCTGCGCACGCTGGATCCGGGCTGGCTGCGCCGGAACCTGGGCGCGGTGGCGCAGGAGCCGCTGCTGTTCTCCTGCTCCATCGCGGACAACATCCGCTATGGCCGCCCGGACGCCACGGACGCGGAGGTGGAGGCCGCCGCGCGGGCCGCGAACGCGCACGACTTCATCCAGCGCTTTCCGGACGGCTACCGCACGGAGGTGGGTGAGCGCGGCGTGCAGCTGTCCGGCGGCCAGAAGCAGCGCGTGGCCATTGCCCGGGCGGTGCTCAAGGACCCTCGCATCCTGGTGCTGGACGAGGCGACGTCCGCGCTGGACGCGGAGAGCGAGCACCTGGTGCAGGAGGCGCTGGAGCGGCTGATGCAGGGCCGCACCACGCTTGTCATTGCCCACCGCCTGTCCACCGTGGCCAATTCGCACCGGGTGCTGGTGCTGGAGGGAGGCCGGGTGGTGCAGAGCGGCAGCCACGCGGCGCTGATGGCCCAGGAGGGGCTCTACCGGCGCCTGGTGGAGCGGCAGTTCGTGGCGGCCTGAGCCTCCAGGCCGCCGGCGGGGACTTCAGGGCGCGATGCCGAGCAGCTCGCGGATCTGCCGGGCCATCTCAATCTCGGCTTCGTGCACGTGGCCGTCGCCCGCGATGAGGGTGTGGACGGCGTCGAGGACGGCCTTGGGGTCCTCGCGCAGGACGCTCAGGTTCGGCGGCGGGAGCGGCTGGCCCTCCTGGAGGCAGCGGGTGAGGGCGCTGAGTTCCGTCAGGGGCACGCTGAAGCCGCGCGCGGTGTCGATGATGGAGTCGATCTCCTCGCGGGTGACGCGGCCGTCGCTGGTGGCCACCTGGAGCAGGAGCTTGATGACTTCGATGTGGAACTGGGACTCAGGGGGCAGCGGGGCAGCCATGTGGGTCGGATCCTCCGGGGGCGGTCCAGGCTGACCTGCCTGGGGGGGATCCGTCCAGCGTGACCTGCCTGTCAGCCCTGTCATACCTCTTTGGAGGGATGGGCCCTGTTTCAGCCCTCGTAATACTTGTTGGGTATAGACACCGGGAGCGTACCCATGGGCAAGGCACGGAAGTTCCTGTCACGTGAGCAGGCGTTGTTCGCGCAGTTGAAGGAAGCGCTGGGGGAGGCGCGGACCCTCGAGGACGTCTACGAGGCCCTCTCCCAGGCGCTGCTCACGCTGTGCGAGGCGGACCACCTGGCGGTGGGCGGCGCGCATCCGGATGGGACTGCGGGGCTGCAATGGAAGACGAACACCGTCCAACCCCTCCTCAAGGATTACGCGGACTGGGTGCAGGAGGACTTCGTCTTCCAGTCCACGTTGGTGCATCCCAACCAGGTGCTCAGTGACGTCCAGATGCTCCGGGGCAAGCCCCTGTCGGAGACGGAGTCCTTCCGGCGCAGCCAGGGCGCGGGGCTGAAGCTGAAGCGCGTACTGGCGTCGCTTCTCTTCACGGACCAGGAGTTGAAGGGAGGGATCGCGATGTATCGCGAGTCCACGCGCCCCTTCACGCTCCGGGCGCAGTGGTTCCTGCAGCAGATCACCCCCTACATCACCCGGACGGTGGCCCGGCTCCAGGAGTTCTACTCCCTGCGCTTCGAGAGGGATCTGCTGAAGGCCATCGCGATGGGGTCCAGCCCGGTGCTGGTGTTGAACAGCATGGGGCGCAGGGTCGCGGACACGGGGCCGGCCATCCCGCTGCTGGAGCGGTGGTTCGCGCCCCACGAGCTCAGCGACGGGGTGCCCCGGGAATGGATGGAGCGGGTGATGGCGCTGTCGCGCTTCGACGTCGCGGTGGATCCCCGGCTGGAGTCCCTCACGCTGGAGCGGGGCGCGGAACGGGTGGACGTGACGTTCAGCCAGTCCTCCGTCATCTGGGGCGGCCGCAAGCTGTGGCAGGTGCGCATGCACGAGCGTGCCCACTGGCTGCGCCCGGACTGGAAGGCGAAGCTCACCGCCCAGGAGTTGCGCGTGGCGGACTGTCTCCACGAAGGCCTGGCGAACAAGGAGATCGCTCCCCGCGTGGGCTGCTCCGTGGAGACGGTGAAGGTCCACATCAAGTCGATCTTCGAGAAGACCGACACCCACAGCCGCGCGGAGTTCGTCGCCAGGGGCCGGCGCTCATAGCGCGCGGTCGAAGAACTCCCGCAGCTTGTGCGCGTAGCCCTCGGGGTCCTTCTGGGCGTATTCGCCGTGGGCCGCTTCTGGCAGCACCCACTGCTCCTTGGGTTCGCAGGCCGCCTGGAAGAGGCGGCCTCCCAGCTTCCGGGGCCCGTCCGGGTCGCTGCCTCCGTTGATGAGCAGCAGCGGCCGTCCCTCCAGCCGGCACATGCCGTCAACCGGCCGCACCTCGTCCACGTCGATGCCTTCCCGCCGCAGTCCCCAGAGCACCGCCCAGGTGCTCAGGCCGTAGTGCGAGCCCATGTCGACCGCCAGGTCCGGGAACGCACCGGCCACCGCCACCGCCTTCACCCGCGCGTCCTCCTGAGCCACCAGCAGGGCCGTGGTGCCTCCCATGGAGAAGCCGAACAGGCCCACCCGACCCGCCGTCACATCGGGCCGGGCGCGCACGAACGCCAGGGCCGCGCGCACGTCCTCGCGCTCGCTGTCGCCCCAGCCGACGCCGTCGCCTTCGCTCTCGCCCTGGCCGTGCAGGTCGAAGAGCAGGACGCCGTGGCCGCTGGCCGCCAGCGTCCGCGCCTCGAAGAGCATCCGCGTGCGGTTGTCCGCGAAGCCGTGCACCAGCACCACCGCCGTCCCGTCGCGCGACGGCACGTACCACCCGCGAAGGACCCGCCCCGCCGCCTGGAACGACACGTCCTCCAGGCCCGGCAGCGCTTCCTCGCCGGAAGGCCGCGTCACCGGGACGCGCGCCGGGTGCACCAGCCCGCGCGCCGTCCGCAGCCCGCGCACCGCCGTGAAGGCGCCCGCGCCCAGCACGCCCAGGACGAGCGCCAGTACGAACAGCCGGACCCAATGGACGCGGTACTTCTTCGTGGACACGGTCAGCTCCGGACGGGCCCGCCACCCGCGCGCCAGCGCTCGACGAGGTTCTTCACGGCGGTTCCCCAGTCGGGGTACTCGAAGGTGAAGCCCGCGTCCAGCAGCCTCCCGGGCACCACGCGGCGGCTCTTGAGGAGCAGCTCCGTGTCCGTGCGCATGAAGAACGCGCCCACCTCCAGCATCCACTTCGCCGCCGGCAGCCCCACGCTCACGTGCGCCGCCTCGCGCAGCTTCGCCATCAGCTCCTTCTGGGGCAGGGGATTCGGCGCGGCCAGGTTCACCGGCCCGGCCAGGTCGTCGCGCTCCAGCAGCAGCTGCACCGCGCGCACGAAGTCCTGGCCGTGGATCCACGACACGTACTGCTGGCCACTGCCCGCGGGCCCACCCAGCCCCCGGCGCGTCAGGCCCAGGAGCACGTCGAAGATGCCCTCCTTGTCCGGGCTCATCACCATCGCCGTGCGCAGCGCCACCTTGCGCGTGTGGGGCGTGTCCGCCTCCGCCAGCGTGCGCTCCCAGGCCTGCGCGATGTCGATGCTGCGCTTCCAGTACGCCGGCACGCCCGGCTCGTTCCCACCAATGATTCCGGTGGCCTCGTCGTTGGGCGCGTCCAGCCGGTGCGCGTACAGCGTCGCGGTGCTCATCTGCAGCCACACGCGCGGCGGCTTCGAGGCCCGCTGGATGGCCTGTCCCACCACCCGCGTGGAGTCCACCCGCGAGTCCATCATCTGGCGCAGGTTCTCCTCCGTGTAGCGGCAGTTCACGCTGCGCCCCGCCAGGTTGATGACCGCGTCGGCGCCGTCCACCTCCTTCGCCCAATCACCCAGCGTGCGCCCGTCCCAGGACACCGTGCGCGCCTCTCCCCGGCCTCCCCGGCTGATGAGGACGACGTCATCACCCCGCGCGAGGAACGCCCGCGCCAGCAGTGCGCCCACCTGTCCCGTGCCACCCGGAATCACGACCTTCATGGATGCAGCCCCCTCGGTCCCTGCGTCTGCCGGAGGCATAGCGCGCACCCGTTCCGCGCCGCCCGGCCCCGGACGCCGGGCGGCGCGGAACGGGTGCGCGCTATGCCTCCGGCAGACGC
>NZ_RAVW01000389.1 GCF_003611585.1 Corallococcus exercitus
GCGTGCACCTGGCGCTGTCCACGCGGCTGCCGTGCGCGGCTCCCTCGGAGTCAGTGCGGACGGTGGCGCCGGGCGGGCGGCTCCGGGGCAGCTGGGCGGACTTCGCGAAGGCGTGGCTGACGGGCCAGGTGCGGCGCGAGGAGCTGGAGCGGGAGCTGTCCGCGCAGCTCTCCCGGGCTCGGGAGCTGGGCGCGAAGGTGGACCACCTGGATGGGCACCAGCACCTGCACCTATTGCCGGGGGTGCGGTCGGTGGTGGAGGGGATTGCCGCTCGCGAGGGCCTGCCCCTGAGATGGCCAGATGCACTGCCGCGCGCGTCGTGGCTGCGGGCTCCTGGACCGGCGCTGAAGACGACGGTGCTGGCGGTGCTCGCGCGTACGGCGCCCCGGGCCCGGCCGGGGGTGCGGCGGGTCAGTGCTGGCGGTGTGTTCGAGGCGGGCCGGCTGGATGAGGCGGCGCTGCTGGGGGTGCTGGACGCGCTGCCGGCGGGGGATTTCGAGCTGGGGTGCCACCCCGGAGAAGGCGCGCCGCATGTGCCGGAGGACCCGGCGTGGCGGTATGGATGGGACGCGGAGCTGGCGGCGCTGACGAGCCCCCGGGTGAAGGCGAAGCTCGTGGAGCGGGGCATCGCGCTCGCGAACTACGGCGAGCTGGGCTGAAGGTCGCTCGGTAGGGCCGGCTCCAGCCCTCGGACCGGGATGCGGTCCTCTTGGATGAGAAGGTGGGAACCCGGCTGGGACTCCCGGCGGCGGCGGACCGCACGAACTGGTCCGACTGTCGGACCAGTTGGGACGACCGCGGCGGGCCCCCCCCTGCCCTGCCGAATTCGCGCTGCGGAAACCTGTCCGACAGTCGGACAGGTTGGGACCGAGGCGAGCGGGGACAGCAGGGAGGTCCGGGGGTGCAAGTCGCGTAGGCGCTTTCCGGCCGACGCGAGCGGCTCACCGCGAAGGCTCGGGCTCCGTCAGCGGGCCTCGGCGTCGTAGAGCAGGTGCGGCGTCGTGTAGCCCGCGCCCAGTCCGACCACCTCGCGAACCTCGAAGCCCGCGTCCCGGAGCAGCCGCACTCCGTCCACGCGCGGCTTGAGCACCATGCCGCCGCTGGCCTTCGTGCGTCCCAGGAGGGACACCATCACCCACTCCTGGGCGAGCGCCTTGCCGTGCTTCCAGGAGTGGTCCCCTTCGACTTCCTTCAACAGGAAGCGGCCTCCGGGCTTGAGCAGGCCGCGCACGGACTGGAGGAAGCCGGGCCACTTCGCTTCGGGCAGCAGGTACAGCACGTCACAGACCACCACCGCGTCGAGCGTGTGCGGCTGCGTGCTCGCGAGCTGCTCCACCGAGCCCACGTCCAGCGTCACGTTGGGCAGCCCGGACAGGGCCTGCTTCGCCCAGTGGACCTTGCGCTCATCAAGGTCCACGCCGAGCACCCGGCGCTCCGGCACCGCGAGCGCCATCACCGCGGACAGGAGGCCGTGCCCACAGCCGATGTCCGCCACCGTTCCGGAAGGCATGCGCGACGCCACCGCGAGCAGGGGGGCCGATGATGCTCGCGCGTGCACGTGGAAGCGCTCGCTCGCGGGCAGGTGCGCATACAGCTTCAGGGCCTGGTCCATGAGCCCGCTCATGACGTGGCCTCCACGCTCAAGGCCACCGGGTTCGCGCCACGCGCCAGCGCTCGTCCCATCCGTCCGCTCATGACACGTACTCCGCGGCTCCGTACGCCACGGTCAGTGCCAGCATCACGCAGGCGAATGTGGCGAGCACGCCCCACCTCAAGCGCGGCCTTTCCCTCAGCAGCAGTGCCAGCGTGAGGAACAGCGGGAAGGCGGCCAGGAGGTAGCGCCCCATGCCCATGAAGTCCTTGCTGGACATGGCGGGCAGTCCCACGATGGCCAGCGTGTACACGCCATAGCCCCACCCCAGCCGCTTCGCCGTGGGCCACACCAGCGCCAGCGCCCCCACCGTAACGGCCGCGTGCCCCACGAGCCTCAGGCCGTCCGACAGCGACATCTGCCGGCTGAAGCCCTGGAACCAGCGCAGCTTCGCCCACGTGCGCCAGCCCGGCTTCTGGTCCCACCCCGGCGCGGACTGCACCTTCACGAACGCGAACGGCTCTCCGAACGCCTTCCACTGGTAGAGCACGTACAGCACGAAGCCCGCCGCCGCGAGGACCGGCAACAGGTCCACCCAGTTCCACTTCAGGCCGCGCTCGTGCTTCCACTCCAGCCGCCGCGCCAGGAGCCCCACCACCAGCGCGGGCGCCACCGGCCTCGCCGCCGTGGCCACCGCCGCGAGCAGCACCGCCCATCCCAGCTGTCCCCGCTCCAACAGCAGGAACGCCCCGATGATGAGCAGCAGGAACAGCGCGTCCGAATACATGGCCCCGTAGAGGAAGAACGCGAACGGGTAGAACGCCAGGAGCAGCCCCGCGTTGCGCGCCGCCTCTTCATCCGCCCGCGTGCGCGCCCACAGCGTGAAGACGTAGAGCGCGCCCAGGCCGCACAGCATGGTGACGAGCACGCCCGCGATGAACGTATCCAGGTGCAGCAACCCCAGCCCGCGCAGCACCAGCGGGTACAGCGGGAAGAACGCCACCGGGCTCTGCTGGCCGGGCGTGTAGCTGTAGCCCTCCGTCGCGATGCGCGCGTACCAGCCGGCGTCGAAGTGCGCCCAGCCCAGGAGGATGGGGGCGCCCGGCCACGTCAGCCTCGCGGGGCTGTAGCCCTGCGGGAACGCGAGCGCGGACGCCGTCACCAGCGCGGTGCACACCACCAGGGCGGCGAGCCCGGCGGTCAGGACAACACGAGGAGCGGAACGGACCATGCGGGCCATGCCCTTGGTCCAGAACCGCCCCCCGCGTCAAGTCAGGCCCGGAAACGGGGAGAGGACCTTGAGCCGTCCCCTCCCCCGCCCCGGTG
The DNA here is from genome assembly GCF_003611585.1 of Corallococcus exercitus. GTDB lineage: Bacteria > Myxococcota > Myxococcia > Myxococcales > Myxococcaceae > Corallococcus > Corallococcus exercitus. Next base: position 2,918 of record NZ_RAVW01000389.1, read on the forward strand.
CGTCAGGCGGACTTCAGGCCTCGTAGAAGCCCTTGCCGGCGCGCACCTTCTCCACCAGGAGCGGCGCGGGCGTGAAGCGCTCGCCGTACTTGTCCTGGTAGTGCTCCAGCTTGCGCAGCAGGTTGGCCGGGCCCAGCGCGTCCGCGTACCGGAACGGGCCGCCCAGGAACGGCGGGAAGCCCAGGCCGAAGATGGCGCCCACGTCGCCGTCGCGGGGGCTGCGCAGGATGCCCTCGCCCAGGCAGCGGATGGCCTCGTTCACCATTTGCAGCGCGACGCGCTCCGCCATCTCCGAGGCGTCCAGGGACTTGCGGTCCTTGCCGTGCGGCAGGAGCAGGTAGACCTGCGGGTCCACGTCCTGCTTCTTGCCGTTCTCGTACAGGTAGAAGCCCTTGTTCGTCTTGCGGCCCAGGCGGCCGTCGGACACCACGCCCTCCAGCGCCTTGGGCGCCGCCATGCGCTTGCCGAACGCGGCCTCCATGATGGGCCCCACCTTCTGGGCCACGTCGATGCCCACCTCGTCCAGCAGCGTGATGGGCCCCACCGGGAAGCCGAAGTCCACCAGCGCCTTGTCCAGTTGGACGATGTCCGCGCCTTCGGCCAGCAGGTACGCCGCCTCGTTCATGTACGGCGCCAGGATGCGCGACGTGTAGAAGCCCGGCCCGTCGTTGACGACGATGACCGTCTTGCCCTGCTTCTTGCCCACGTCCACGCAGGTCGCCGTCACCCACTCCGCGGTGCCCGGGTGCGTGATGATCTCCAGCAGCGGCATCTTGTGGACCGGGCTGAAGTAATGCATCCCGATCACCTGCGAGGGGCGCTTGCTGCCCTTCGCCAGCTCGCCGATGGGCAGGCTGGAGGTGTTGGACGCGAAGATGGTGTTCTCGCCGGTGACGGCCTCCACCTCCGCGATGACCTGGTGCTTGAGCTTCAGGTCCTCGAAGACGGCCTCGATGATGAGGTCCACCGACTTGAAGCCGCTGTAGTCCGTGCCCGCGGTGATGTTGGACAGCTTCGCGTTCGCCTCGCGGTGGGTGAGCGAGCGGCGCTTTACGCGTTCGTCCAGCACCGTCTGCACCTGCTTGAGCGCGCGGCCCGCGCCCGCGTCGTCCCGGTCCTTCACGCGCACGGGCACGCCCTGGAGCACGCCGGCCACGTAGGCGATGCCTCCGCCCATGAGCCCGCCGCCGAGCACGCCCACCTTCTTCACCTCGCGCGGCTTCACGCTGGCGTTGGCGGTGCCGTTCTCCTTCTTCAGCGCCGTCGTGGCGAAGAAGATCTCGACCAGCCGCTTCGACACGTCCGTGAACACCAGCTCGCCGAACGCCTTCGCTTCCGCCTCCAGGCCCGCCTTGCGGCCGGACTCCAGGCCCACGCGGATGACCTGCAGCGCCTTCTCCTGCGCGGGGTACTTGCCGCGCGTCTTCTTCAGGAGCGCCTTCTTCGCCTGGTCGAACAGCACCTTGCGGCCGAGCGGGTTGTCCTCCAGCGCCGCTTCCGCCCACAGGTCCTTGCTGATGAGCCCCTGGAAGAGGCCGGCGAGGCCCTTCTTCTTGCTGCTCTGGGCCACGGCCTTGAAGCCCTGGTGCGCGCGCTCGACCTTCAGCGTGCCCGCCGCCAGCTCCGCCGCGCGCTTGAGGGCGATGTCCTTCAGCATGGGCACGGGAACGACTTCATCCACGATGCCCAGCTTCTTCGCCTTGGACGGCTTGACGTTCTTGCCGGTGAGGATGAGGTCCAGCGCGGCCTGCGCGCCAATCAGCGCGGGCAGCCGCTGCGTGCCGCCAGCGCCGGGGATGAGGCCCAGCTGCGTCTCCGGCAGGCCCACCACCGACTTGGGGCTGTCCGTGACGATGCGGTAGTGGCACGCGAGCACCCACTCCAGGCCGCCGCCCAGGCACGCGCCGTGGATGGCCGCGACCACCGGCTTGGAGAAGGCCTCCAGCTGGTCGAACTGCGCGTGCGCGCCGCGGCTGATGGCCTCCACGTCGGCCGGGGTCTTGATGGTTTGCAGGAAGTCGATGTTCGCGCCGGCGACGAAGTTGTCCTTCTTGCCGGAGATGAAGACCACGGCCTTCACCTCCGGGTCCCGCTCCGCCTGCTGGAGCAGCGTGGTGAACGCGGTGCCCACTTCCGGGGACAGCGTGTTCACCGGCGCGCCCGGCTGATCCACGGTGATGACCGCGACGCCGTTCGTGACGTCGTAGCTCAAGCCCTGCTTCGCTTCGACTGCCTCTTGCTTGGTCGCCATCACGCACGCTCCAGGATGACCGCGGCGCCCAGCCCGCCCGCGGCGCAGACGGTGCACATCACCGTGTTCTTGTTCCGACGCTTCAGCTCGTTCAGGGCCTGCGTGACGATGCGCGCCCCGGTGGCACCGAACGGGTGCCCCAGGGAGATGGAGCCGCCCGTCACGTTCAGGATGGAGCGGTCCACCTCGCCCACCGGCGCGTTGAAGCCCGCCTTCTTCGCGAACTCCTTGGACGCGAGCGCCTGGAGGTTGCTCGCCACCTGCGCGGCGAAGGCCTCGTGCATCTCCACCAGGTCGATGTCGGAGAGCTTCATCCCCGCGCGCTTGAGCGCCACGGGCGCCGCGTACGCCGGACCCTGGAGCAGCTGGTCGCCCGGGTCCGTGGCCGCGAACGCGTGCGCGCGCAGGAAGCCCAGCGGCTCGTAGCCCAGCGCCTTCGCCTTCTCCTCGCTCATCAGCAGCAGCGCCGCGGCGCCGTCCGTCAGCGGAGACGCGTTGCCGGCGGTGACGCTGCCATAGCGGCGGTCGAACACCGGCTTGAGCTTGGAGAGGGCCTCCAGGCTGGTGTCCTCGCGCACGATGTTGTCCTTCGTGGCGGACTGCTCGTACTTCGGCGGCACGAGGACGTGCATCACCTCGTTGTCGAAGCGGCCTTCCTTCCACGCCTTGGCCGCGTTCTGGTGCGAGTTGAACGCGATGAGGTCCTGCTCCTCGCGGGAGATGCCGTTCTCCTTGGCCATCTTCTCCGCGCTCTCACCCATGGTCTCGCCGGTGGAGTACTCGGCGATGGCGGGGGGCACGGGGATGAGGTCCTTGGCCTTGAGCTTCTGGAAGGGCTTGAGCTTGTCCGGAAGGCTCTTGCCCTTGGACGACGCGGCCAGCGCGTGCGCCAGGGGGCGGCTGGTGAAGATGGGCGCGTCGGAGAGGGACTCGGTGCCGCCCGCGATGACGACGTCCGCGTCACCCAGCGCGATGGCGTTGGCGCCCGCCACCATGGACTGGATGGACGTGGCGCACGCACGCGCCACCGTGAAGGCGTCAATGCGCTTGGGCAGGCCCGCCGCCAGCACCACTTCGCGCGCGATGGAGGGCGCGGTCAGCGTGGGGATGACCTGCCCGAAGACGACCTGGTTGATTTCGTTCGGGTCCAGGTCGCTGCGCTGCACCAGCTCCTGGACCACCATCCGGCCCAGGTCCAGCGCCGTCAGTCCGGCGAAGACGGTGCCCGCCTTCGCGAACGGCGTCCGCAATCCGCGAACGATGGCCACCCGACGGTGGCCGTTGCGCTTCTCGCTTGCCATGTGTGCCTCACCCTCTGTGAAACGAGTGAGGCGCTTCTAACGGCGGGCAATGCACCGCGTCAACGGGCGATTGATTCGTGAGTCAACTGCTCGCCAGATGGTCGGGCAGGGGCTTGTTCAGCCGAGCGTGCCCTGGCGGAGGGCGGCGCCATGCTTGTGGACGGCGTCCACGAGGAACTTCGCGGCGTCCGGGTCCGTGGGCGGGAGGATGCCGTGGCCCAGGTTGAAGATGTGCCCGGTGGGGCCGGCGCGGCGGAGGATGTCCTTCACGCGACCGTCCAGCTCTTCCCGCGGCAGGAAGAGGTGGAGCGGATCCAGGTTGCCCTGCGTGGCGACGTCCGGCCCGAGGATGCGGCGGCCCTCGTCCACGGGGCAGCGCCAGTCCAGGCCGATGACGTCCGCGCCGGTGCGCTTCAGCAGCGGCAGGTGCGGGGTCATGTTCACGCCGAAGAGGATGACGGGGACGCCGGTGGCCTTGAGCTCCGTGACCATGCGGGTGAGGTACGGGAGGCTGAAGCGTTCGAAGTCCCAGGGGGACAGCTCGCCGCCCCAGGAGTCGAAGATCTGCACGATGCTGGCGCCGGCCTCCACCTGCATCTTGAGGTACGGGATGAGGGTGTCGGTGAGCTTCTGGAAGAGGCGGTGGGCCACTTCGGGCTGCTCGAAGAGCAGGCGCTTGATCTGGATGTAGCTCTTGGAGCCGCCGCCCTCGACCATGTACGCGGCCAGGGTGAAGGGCGCGCCCGCGAAGCCGATGACGGGCACGGAGTCGTTGATGGCCTTGCGCGTGCGGCGGATGGCCTCGGCGACGAAGCCGGTGCCTTCCACGGGGTCGGGGACGCCGAGCTTGTCGATGTCCGCGGGGGTGCGCAGCGGGTTCGGGAAGTGCGGCCCCTTGTCCCCGAGCTCCAGGTGGATGCCCATGGCCTCCACGGGGATGAGGATGTCGGAGAAGATGATGGCGGCGTCCACGCCCAGGCGGGTGATGGGCTGGACCGTCACCTCCGCGGCCAGGTCCGGGTTCTTGCAGAGGTCCAGGAACGCGATGTTGCCGCGGATGGCGCGATACTCGGGCAGGTAGCGGCCCGCCTGACGCATCAGCCACACGGGGGTGGTGTCGGTGGGCTGGCGGCGCGCCGTGCGCAGGAGTCGGTCGTTCACGTCGTCACCTTGGGAAGGCGGGTGGGAGGCGGCAGGAGCTTCACGGCCTGCGGTGTACCCTATCTCCATGACCCGGTTGAACCGCTACGTTCCGAGCCTGCTCGCGCTCGCATGCATGGCCTGCGCGGCGGGGCGGACGGCTGCTCCCGTCCGGCCACAATGGCCGCTGCCTCAGGAACTGGTCCGCTGGGAGCCGGTTCCTGGCGTGAGCGTCGTGGCGCCCCGGGTGCCGGCTGGGGAGCCGAGATCGCCACGTTCGGTCGCGGATGCCAGATGCAGGGACATCGAGCCCACCGACGTCGCCGGCGTGAGCCCGCAAGTCACGGCCTATGGCTTCTGCTCGTGGGACCACATGGACCTGGGCAGGCAGCTCCACATCGACTGGGCCGCCAATACCTACGCTCCCGAGGCATCGTCCGAAGAGAAGCGCGAGCAACTCCGGATGACGCTGATTCAGCAACACGGCATTCCAGAAGCGGAGCTCACCCGGCTGCCCGCGCCCTGGTACGGCTGGGAATGGCGCAAGGTCGTCCGCGAGTGGCTGGGGCCTCCCGAAGAAATGCCGGAAGCGATTGGAGAACTGCTCCGCGATCGCTGGCTCGTCGCGGGGACAAGCCTCGTCTTCCTTCAGGTCATTTCTCCCGAGGGTGATCCATTCCCCGAGGGCGAGGCCTTCCTCGACTCACTGCGGGTCACTGACTTGAAGTGACGGTTCAGCCGCCGTCACGGCCGCCGTGGTCGTCGCCTCCATCGTCGTCACCGCCGCCGTTGTCATCCGTGGGCAGCGTGATGGCTCGCACCTGCTCTTCCCCTTCGCGGACGCAGAGCTCCTCTTGCACGTCCTCCAGGTCGTCGGCCTTCACCTCCAGCTCGTAGCAACCCGTGGGCAGCGGCCCCAGGCGCGCTTCGCCGACTCCGGCGTCGAGCTTGATGCGGTCCAGCCCCGTGTCCTTCAGCTCCACCTCCACGCCGGATGGAATGCCGCCGTCTTCGGCCGTCACCCTCACGGTGAGGAAGGCCCCGGGCGAAGAGGCGATGTCGCCCACGTCGGTGACCTGCGCGCCCTGGGCCACCACGGACTTCCTTGCCGCGCGCGTCCTGGAGGCGACCACGAACAGCTCCAGCGACGTGGCGGGCACGCCAGCCAGCTGGAAGCTCCCGTCCGCGGCCACCGACGCGCGCAGGTCGGAGCGGCCCATCACGCTCACGCGCGCCACGTCCGCCTCCACTCCGAGGATGCGCCCCTTCACCGTGCCCGTCTGCAAGGCGCCGTTGTCGAAGCCGCCACAGCTGGCCATTGCCAGCACCAGGACCCAGCCGCATGCCTTGGCTCGCATCAGAAGCGGTACCCTCCGGCCAGCATCAGGCCTCCAAAGCCCACCGTGCGCGTCTGTCCATCCACCGGGACATAGGCCCACAGCAACTGCGTGCGCGCTTCCACGACCCAGACCGGGGTGAAGCGGAACGACACCGCGGCCATCCAGCCCGGCCAGGCCGTGACGTAGCGCTCGTCCCGGTCCAGCAGCTCCAACTGGAAGGAGCGTTGCAGCCACAATGCGGCCACGCGCGGCCCCGTTGAAAAGCCCAGCCGGCCCCACGTCCACGTCGGCCCCAGCGCCACGCCCAGGAGCAATGTACGGTGCCGCACCGGCACGACGCCTCCTGGATCCAAGCGCAGCGACTGATTCCCCTGCCCCGCCGCGACGTCCACCCAGAGGTCCAGCCTTCCATCCAGGAGCAC
>NZ_RAVW01000038.1 GCF_003611585.1 Corallococcus exercitus
CTGCCGCGCCGCGTGGCCCCCGCCACGCCCGGCCCGGAGGCCGTGACCGCCGCCGCCGCCGCGCTCACGCTGCTCCAGTCGCGCCTCAAGGGCCCCAGCTGGAAGGTGACGCGGCTTTCGCGCAAGGCCCGTCAGGCGCTCCGCGCCCTGGGCGGCGTGGACCCCGCGGCGCACCCGGCCCTGGCCGCGCCCTTCGCCGCGCTGATGGCGCACGTGGTGGGGCCCAAGGCGGAGGGCCGGCTGCCGGTGCGCCACGCGCTGGGGCTTTTGTCCCAGGTGGACGTGGCGGCCTTCCAGCGCGCGGCGGAGATGTGGAAGGCGGCGCCCGCGGGCTCGGTGCCGCCGGGCGTGGCCGCGGCGCGGACGCTCGCCGACCCGGAGCTGGCGCTGCGCGTGACGGCGCTCCTCACCGAGCGCCCGGACCTGCGCGACGGCTCCGAGGACGCGTGGACCAAGCGCTGGGCGACGCTCAAGCCGCACGTGGAGGCCCACCTGTCCGGCGCGGGCCACTCGTTGTCCGCCTTCGTGGGCGGCGTGGACGCGGGCGGCGACGCGCACCTGTCGAAGCGGCTCGCCCGGCTGGGAGCGTGACGCCGGACGCCCGCGCGTCACGCCCGGGCCTACGGTGTGCCTTCCGCCGCGCTGCCGCCCTCGGGCGCGGCAGGCTTCTGGAGGGTGGCGGCCGTGGGCTCGCGGTCCACCTCCTCCGCGGGGTAGGCCAGCGCCGCGTCCAGGTACTTCTTCGCCTGCACCCGCCGGCGGTCCGCCTTCGACAGCCCCTCCGGGCTCAGCAGCGAGGGCTCCGCGTCGCCGGACTTCTCCACGACGTGGCCGTCACAGAAGAACCACTCGGTGCGCCCCTCCGGGGACAGCCGCGCGAAGTAGAGGTCCGGCTGGCCCACCTTGATGGGCTTCGGGCACCACGTCTCGCGCGCCGTCGCCTCACGCGCCGGGCCCTGCTCGCGCCACTGCTTCTGGGCCTCGCGCAGCGCCGTGGCCGCTTGAATCTGGGGCCCCAGCGCCATCAGGTCCCGCGCCTCCGTCAGCAGCGTCGCGCCGCGCTGGGCCAGGTCCGGGAACGCGCCCGTGCGCCGGAAGTCACAGGCCTTCAGCGCCTGGAGGTTGGCTTCGTGCACCTTCAGCACCGGGGGCAGCGTGCGCAGCCCCTCCTCCAGAAGTGCCAGGTGCTTCAGGTGCTCCGGCCCCTTCGGGTCCAGCGCCTGGTCCGTCTCCTTGATGAAGCGCGCCAGCAGGCCGTTGACCGCGGTCAGCTCGTCCTGGAACCAGCGCGGCTCCGCGTCACAGGGGCTCGCCTTCGCCCCCGAGTAGTCCCGATACTCCGCGCGGGACATGCCCAGCGCGTAGTGCTGGACGGGAGGGGCCTGCTTCGCCGCGCAACCCCCGACCACCGCTCCCAGTCCCAGGAGCGCGATGCTTCGTGCCAGTGTCATCATCCGGGCCATTCTGCCAGCCCTATGAGGGCAAACAACCGGCGTGGACCCTCCTGGAAGGGGAGCGGCCGGGGGAGAAGTCGTGAGTGACAGGGTTGTGACAAAAGCGCCGCCGGGCTTTCCGGGAATGCGGTCCGGGGTACGAGGGGGGACATGAAGCCCCGGATGCTCCTCCTCATTGGCGTGCTGGCCGCGGCGCTGGGGGTGTTCTACCTGCTGGCGGCCCCGGAGGCGCCCCGCGCGCTGACGCCGGAGCCCGAGTCCGCCTCCGCGCCGCTGCCGTCCCGGCGGCGGGTGACGGACATCACGTTCCTCTACAGCACGGAGAAGCGGGCGTGGGTGGAGGCGGCGCTCGCGGACTTCCAGCGGACGCACCCGCACGTGCGGGTGACGCTGGTGGGGCAGGGTTCGCTGGAGGCGGCGCAGGCCATCCTGGAAGGGCGGGAGAAGCCCACGGTGTGGAGCCCGGCGGACAGCGCGGAGCTGCGCATGCTCGCGGCGGACTGGGCGACGGACGCCTCGCACGGGCCGCTGTTCGCCACGCAGGGCGACGCCGTGCCGCATCCGCTGGTGATTACGCCGCTGGTGTTCGTGGGCTGGCAGGACCGGATGGACGTGCTGCGCAAGGCGGACGGAGGCGCGGCCCTGTCGTGGAAGACGCTCCAGCGCGCGGTGGCGAGCGACAGGGGCTGGCCCGCGGTGGGCGGCCCACCGGAGTGGGGCTTCGTGAAGCTGGGCCACACGGACCCCACGAAGTCCAACTCCGGCCTGCAGGCGCTCCTGTCCGCGACGCTGGAGTACCTGGGCCGGCGCTCCAGCGTGAAGGAAGCGGACCTGCTGGACCCGGGCTATCAGGCGTGGCTCCAGGGACTGGAGCGGGGCGTGACGCGCTTCGAGCCGTCCACGGGCACGTTCATGACGGACCTGGTGCGCTACGGGCCGTCCCGCTACGACCTGGCGCTGGTGTACGAGAGCCTGGCCATCGCGCAGCTGGGGAACGCGCAGGGGCGGTGGGGACCGCTGCGGGTGGACTATCCGCCGGTGACGCTGTGGAGCGACCACCCGGCGGCGGTGCTCCAGGCGGACTGGGTGACGCCCGAGCAGCGCGAGGCGGCGCTGGAGTGGGTGGCCTTCCTGCGCAGCCCGGCGGTGCAGGCCCGGGCGCTGGCGTTCGGCTTCCGGCCGGCGGACCCCTCCGTGCCGCTGAGGACGCCGGACGCGGACAACCCGTTCACGCGGCTGGCGGCGCAGGGCATCCGCGTGGACGTGCCGCCCGCGGCGGACGTGCCGGACGCGTCCGTGCTGCGCACGCTGCTGGAGCTGTGGACACGCATGGGCGTGGGGCGCTGAGGGCTCGCGCTCCGCTGTCGCACGCGGGCAGACCTCCGCCCCGCTGTGCGGTCTGCCCCTTCCATGGGCCGTTTCGCCCCTTGCCAGCCCGCCGGGCCGGGCGGGGGCGTATGGCTTCCATGATGGGGGAGCCACGCAAGTCACGGCTTGGGAGCCGTTCGTTCATGGGGGACATCATGAGGATGCTGGGCCTGCTGTGGGTGGCAGTGAGGCTGGCCGCGTGCCGCTGTAGCGCGGCTTCCTCATGACATGGATGCGTCCGCCGGGCCGGCGGTGGACGCCTGTTGAACCGGGAGAAGCGTATGTCATTGCGAATGGCTGGCAGGGCCCTGGGGCTGGTGTTGCTCGGCATGGGATTGAGTCACTGCAAGGGGGACCCGGACGTGGCGGATGCGGGCGTCGATGCGGGCGTGTCTCCCGTCCAGACGGTGGTGGAGAACGCGAAGTTGCTGCAGGTGGATGCCCGGCAGACCTTCCTCCTGTCCGTGAAGGGGGACGGCACCTACGCGCAGGCGCTGCCCACGGGAGAACCGTCGCGGATCGCCGCCCCGGCGGAGCAGGCCATCGTCGCGAGCGATGGCGGCGCGGTGGTGCTCTGGAGCCCCCAGGGGGAGGGGCAGGTCCGGACGCTGTGGCTGTGGCGGCCTGGGACGGAGGCGGCCATCCCCATGTCCACCCGGGCCTGGGACGTGGCCCATGACCCGGGGATGTCCTTTGTCGCCTTCACTGAATTCGACCCGGTGTCGGGGGTGAACTCCGTGCGCGTCGCGCGCACGGACACCTGCACGCGGGAGGCGTGTCCGCTCTGGACCGCGCTCGAGCGCCCATCGCGGGGCCTCGTCCTCAAGGTGGGGGGGACGACGCTGCTCGCTTCGGAGGGCACCCAGGCGTGGCTCATCGACGTGCCGTCCAGCACCGTCACGGAGCTGGGCCCGACGGTGGCCTACCCGGCCTTCGCCACGGACGGCACCCGCTACGCCCTGTTCGACGCGGCGAACCACGTCCAGGTGTTCGACACGGCCACGCGGACGCTCCAGTGGGAGCAGGTCTGGCGGGACGAGGCCACGCGCAAGGGCTGGCATGTCTCCAACGCCTTCATGACGGACGTGGGGACCCTCATCCTGAACATCAAGGCGGACCTCACGCCGGAGACCGACTCCGTCGCCTGTGATGCGACGGGTTGCAGGGACCTCGAAGGGGGGCTCTGCCGGAACTGGGAGCGCAGCTCGGGGGTGGTGCTCTGTCTCATCGACCGATGGGTTACGCCGAATGAGTTCACCCGGGACGCGGCGTACCTGGATGGCACGGCGCGCACGCTCGTCGGCACCGAGACCACCCGCCGTTCCTCGGTGTACCCCGCCTTCAGCGCGGACCTCCGGAATCAGGCCTGGACCGTGCGCGAGACCCGGGACGGCGCGAAGGTGGACACGCTGTGGTGGAAGACCCCGGATGCGACGCACCAGACGCCGCTGGAGGGACTGACCGACAGCACCTTGTTCGCGTTCACGCCAGGCGCCCGTCAGGTGCTGTTCGCCCGCACGCTCACGACCGCGGACGGCAAGCCCGAACACCGGTTGTCTCTCTGGGATGGGGAGGCCGTGTCCGACCTGGCGGTGCTGGAGGATGCGCCCTTCCTGAACCCCATCCCTCCCATGGTGCGTGACAACCCGCCCACGCTGTACCTGACCGTCACCCAGGGAGAGTACAGGCCCACCTCCGTCATCCGCGTGCCACTCCCGTAGGAGCGTCGAAGGGGCTCCCGGCCAACGCCGCGCGGGTCTACCGCGCCCGCGCGGCCTCGGCCAAAAGCTCCGCGACGCGCAGCGCCCAGGCCTCCGCGGAGTCCAGCTCCGAGCGGGCGTCGGCGTAGCGGTCGAACGACGCCTCCGAACCGTCCCGCGCGAAGAGGGCTTCGTTGAAGTCCTTCTGCGCCGTGGTGAGCCACTGGCTCGCGCGCATGCGCAGCCAGTTCGCCACCTGCGGCGTGGGCTCGACCTGGTTCAGGTCCAGCGCCGAGGGGTGCATCTCCGCCGACTCTCCATCCTTCTCAAACTCTGGCATCTCGTTCATGGACCGGATGGTTGGCATGCACCCAAGAGCAGGCACCCGGCCCGCATGGACGAGACAAACGTCGATGGTGAGCAGTTGATCGCGCTGAAATCTTCGCTGCTTGACGGAACGTCAGACTGACGGGCTGCGTCAGATGACGCCCTCCCACCCGGCGTCATGGCGGCGGAAGGCGTCCCGGATGGCCTGAAAGGTGGCCTCGGGGAGGGGGCCCTGCTCCAGGGTGCGCGCGTTGGCGCGCAGGTTGTCCAGCCGCGTGGTGCCCACGATGCAGGTGGCGACGCCGGGCGCGAACGCGGTGAAGCGCAGCGCCAGCTCCGGCCAGTCCAGGCCGTCCGTCTGGAGGGCCATGCGCTGCATGCGGTCCCAGTACTCGCCCACGTCGTGCGCGTGGGGGCGTCCCGGGAAGCGCCACGGCGCGTTGGCCAGGGGCCGCTTGGCGATGACGCCCACGCCGCGCTCCCGGGCCTTCGCCACGCCGTGGTCCAGCGAGCGCTGGTCGAAGAGGTTCACGGACGTCTGCACCACCGCGAACGCGCCCGTCTCCAGCGCGGCGTCCAGCCCCGCGTTGTCGCCCGAGTACGCGGCGGCGCGCACCTTGCCCTCCTGCACCGCGCGGGTGAGCGCTTCCACCAGCCCCGGGCGGTGGAGCACATCCGGCGGGCACGAGTGGAAGTGCAGCACGTCAATCACGTCGGTGCGCAGCCGCTGGAGGGCCAGGTCCACGCCGCGGGTGATGCACTCGGGCGTCCAGTCCTCCACGCCGGGCACGCCGTAGCCGCACTTGGTGGACAGCACGAACTCCCGGCGGCGCGCGCCGAGGAACCGGCCGATTCTCTCCTCGGACACGCCATAGCTGGGCGCGGTGTCGATGAGGGTGATGCCCGCGTCCAGCACGCCGTTCAGGAGCGCTTCCGCGTCGGAGTCGCTCAGCGCCTCACTGCCCACGGGCCCCGCGCCGAAGCCGAGCGCGGACACCGTGAGGCCGCTGTTTCCCAGGGGACGTTGGATCATCGGGTGGGGCCCTCGCCACGCGCGGCCAGGTCGATGAAGCCGCAGATCCAGATGAGGTTCACCGCGTCGCACGCGTCCTGCGACGTGGGCGTGGTGGTCTCCAGCGCGGCGGCATAGGGCACGCCCTGGCGCATGTACCAATCGGTGACGCTGCCGTCGTGGAAGAAGATGAGGCCGTTCTCGTCGGCGTAGGCGTTGTCATCCACCTTGCGGCTCTTCACCACGGTGGCGTGCGCGGCGGAGGCCTCCGTCAGCGGGCGGTAGGCGGCGGTGTCCCCGAAGGTGTACGCGTACGTGGCGACGCCGCCCAGGTAGTTGTCCTGGTGGATGTCGAGCGCCGCGTCCGGGGCGGGGAAGCGCGCCAGGTCGCTTCTCACCGCGCGCGTCTCCTTGGGACCGCCGTCGTACAGGGCCCAGCGGAGGATGGGCGGGTCGCCCACGAGCTCGCCGCGCCACTCGCCGGGGGCGATCTCGTAGCGCATGAAGTCGTTGTTGGGCTTCTCGCCGCTGCGGTTGTAGCGCGTGCCGTCCTCGAAGCCGGAAGGGTTGATGCAGGGGTAGACGCGCAGCCCCACGCCCTTCGACTTCGCGTACGCGACGATGTCCGGCAGGTGCTTCGCGAGGGTCAGCGGGCCGGCGGGTTCCTCGCCATGGAAGCCGGACGTGATGACGAGCCAGCGGTCGCCGGGGACGATGAGGCGGAAGAGGGGATAGTCGCGCCCCCCTTCGTGCACCTGTCCGTATTCGGAGAGTTCACCCAGGGAAGCGTGGGAGCGGATGCGTCGCGCGTAGTCGGTGTAATCCACCGACTGACCATAACCGCGCGCGTCATCGCTGCCCACGAAGGTTCACGGTGAGACACGGGATGTGTCATGCCGAGCGCACCGTGGCTGGACTGTCCGGGTGGGTCTACTTCGCGCCGGTGTGTTCGCGGATCTCGCTGGCCAGTTCCTGGCGCTGGGCCGGGGTGAGCGTGCGGTGGACCTCGAGCACGGCATCCACCGCCTTGTGCGCGAAGGCGCGCGCGGCGTCGATGCGCGCGTCCACCAGGGCGTGGAGCTTCGCGGCGTCGGGCGTATCGGACTCCAGCTGCGTGACGGCCTCGGCGCGCGCGGCCTGCTGGCCCTCCATGAGCGCCTGGCCTTCGTTGAGGAGGCGGTCCTTCACGGCGTGGATGGAGGTGCGCTGCGCTTCGGTGGCGTCCAGGTCATCCAGCGTGTCGTTGACCTTCCAGGTGACCATCTGGTGGATGCGCTCCGGGTCGGGCGTGCCGCGGTGATGGCGGCCCCAGCCGAAACCCGTGAGCAGGGTGACGGCGACGACGGCGGTACCGGCGATGGCGAGCGTCTTCTTCATGGCGTGTGGCTCCAGATGCGCGGGGTTGTCTTTCCCGCTGCTTGACTGAACCCAATATGGAAGGCGCCGGTTGCGGTGGTTTGAGCCGGGGGTGAAGAAGTGTGAAGGGCGGGCTTCATCGGCGTCACCGGGGAGAACTATCGTCGCGCGCCATGGAATCCCATTCAGTCCCTGTTGCGTCCGCGCCCGGGCCGCGCCCGCGTGTCTGGACGGTGTTCGTTGCGTTCGTGGTGATGTTCGGGCTGCTCGTCACCGGAAGCGTCATCGTGAACCACATCGCCACGGGCATCGAGGCGGCCAAGGCCGGCGTGGATCCGAGCGACAGCGTGGCCCAGGCGGCACTGGCGGAGAAGGTGGAGGCCCTGCCGTGGCCGACCGTCGCGCTGGTGATGATGGTCGGCACCGTGGCGCTGAGCCTCGCGCTGCTGGGCGGCCGGTTGTCCCCACAGCCCCTGCGCGAGCGGCTGCGCCTGACGGCTGGGGTACCGCTGCCGGCCTGGGCCTGGCTCACGGCGGCGGTGGGCTGCTTCGCGGTGGGCCAGTCCCTGGAGAGCCTGGCCGTGCTCACGGGGGCGTGGAGCTGGACCGGATCGTTGAAGGGGTTCGAGGCCGCGAGCCAGGGCCCGCTCGGGACCTTCGCGTTGCTGTTGTTCTTCGGCTCGCCGGTGGCGGGCACGGCGGAGGAGCTCTTCTTCCGGGGCTACGTGCAGACGCGGCTGGTGGAGCGCTGGGGTCCCAGGGCGGGCGTCGTGGGGGCCGCCACGCTCTTCGGCCTGCTGCACCTGGATCCCATCCACGGCCCCATCACCCTGGTGGTGGCCCTCTTCCTGGGCTGGCTCGCGGTGCATACGGGCAGCGTGCGGCTGCCCATCTTCGTCCACGTCTTCAACAACGGGACGTCCTTCCTCCTGGCCCGCTACGCGCCACCCACGTCCGAGTACCCGGCCTCCGTGCACACGGCGTTGCTCTGCGTGAGCGCGCTCCTGGTGGTGGGCGCCGTGGTGCTGCTGCGGCGCATCCCCGAGGCCCCGAAGACAGAGGTACCCGCGATGCTCGCGGGCGCTTGAGCCTTCATCAGCGTCCGTCCCAGAACGCCATGTCGCCGTACTCCCAATCCCAGGGCACGCCGGCTTCGCCCAGCACGAAGCGCACGAGGTGGGGATAGGCGGGCTCGGCGCGGACGTCGTTGCTCAGGATGAGCACGCAGCGGCGTCCGCGCGGCAGGCACACGAGGGTGTTGGCGGTGCTGTCGTTGTGGCCGTTCTTGAAGAACCCGCGTCCCTGCGGCCCGTCGAACACCACCACGCCCAGGCCCGCCGCCAGGTCCTTGCGCCGTGACTCTGGAGGCAGTTCGTCCTGGAGGGTGGGGAACTGGCTCCGGGTGGTGATGGGCAGCTGCGGCGACGTCATCCGGGCGAAGGACTCCGGCGACAAGCCTTCACCGCTCACCAGCGCGGCAGCGAAGCGCGACAGGTCGTCGAGGGTCGTGTCCATGGACCCGGCCGCGCGCACCCTGCTGCGCTCGTCGTGCGGCTCCACGCCGCCATCCAGCTTCCAGCCATCGGCCAGGTTGCTCGCGAAGTCCGGGCGCCACGTCATGCTGGTGGTGCGCATGCCGAAGCGGTCGAACACGCGCCGTTGCAGCTCCGCGCCCACGTCCAGCCCCAGCCCGCGCTCGAGCACGAACTGCATCAGGATGATGCCGTCGCCGGAGTACGCGAAGCGGCTGCCGGGCGCGAAGTGGATGCGCAGCCGCTCGTCGGGCTCCAGGAAGCCGAAGTTGGCGAAGCCCGCGCTGTGGGTGAGCAGGACGCGCGGCGTGATGTCCCGCCAGCGCTCGTCACCGGCCAGGTGCGACCAGGTGGAGTAGCGGTCCTCGTCCGGATACTCCGGCAGCGGCTTGTCCAGGTACTTCGAGATGGAGGTGTCCAGGTCGATGCGCTTCTCGTCCGCGAGCTGCATCACGAGGTATGCGAAGACCGTCTTGGTGATGGACGCGCCATACATCACCGTGTCCGTGCCCAGCGGTTCGCCCTGCGCGTTGCGAGCACCGTAGGCGCGCGTCGCCACCACGCGTCCGTCGTCGATGACGGCGATGGCCAGGCCCTTCGCGCCGGTCGCGGTCATCGCGCGAGCCGCTTCGGTATCCAGCGCGGCGACGTCCGGAACGGGTGGGACCTCTCGGCGCGCGGACGTCGTGGCACAGCCGCCGGCAAGCAACACACACAAGATCCAGGTCCGCAATCGGCTTTCCTCCTGCGCGCAACATCCGCGAAGCAGAAAGCGTAATCCATTGTGTTTCGCGTGGAGGAGGAAAGCCAATGGCTCAGAGCAGCCCCTCCTGGATGAGTCCACGGCGCTGGTAGTCTTGCAGCTGCGCGCCGTCGTGGGTCACCACCGGGTGCAGCTCGGGCGCGGTGCGCAGCAGGTCGTGCAGCCATCGCAGTTGGTGGGCCATCGCCTGTGCATCCTCATCGCCCAGCCAGTTGGTGAGCCGCGGGTGCATCCTTGGGAGCCGGATGTTGTCCTGGCGCCAGGCCACGTCGCCGACGAGCAGGAGCTCGCGCCCGTCGACGAGCCGCACGTACACCAGCTGGGTGCCAGGCGTGTGGCCGGGGGCCTTGATGAGGACCACGCCGGGGCGCAGCAGGTGCAGGCGCTCGTACTGAAGCGGGGCGAGCCTGGCGCGCCGTTCCGCGGTGAAGCCGGCTTCCTGCGCGAGCGGGCTTCGCAGTTGTTCGTCCGTGAGGTGAACCTTGCTCGCCACCTCGTCCAGGTATGCCGAGTGCGCGATGCCCGCGCAGTGGTCGAAGTGCTCGTGGGTGACGACCGTCGCGTCCGCGCGGCGCAGCGCCTCCTGGACCCGGCTGTAGGCCGCGGCGTCGAACTCCGAGCCGGGGAACTGGGCCTGCTGTGTCTCCTCGTCGCTCACGAAGTCCACCAGCACCGTGCGGGCGTCGGCATAGACGACCTGGTACGCGTTGAAGTCGAAGGCGACCTCTCCGAAACCGCTGCCGGCCACCACGAGCGCCTGGGGCACTCCGGAGGCCCGGCCCACGTGCTGGCTGCGCAATCCGGTAGGGAGCGGCGCGCCGGTGGAGACGGCCAGGGCCCGGATGGCGCCCAGGTCGGCGTCGAAGCGCGAGGTTTCCGGTACGTCCACGTCGCTCAACCCCACGGCCGCGACGACGACCACCACGAGCACCAGGCCTGCGACAACCAGGCCCACGCGACGCCACAGGGTCCGCTTCATGGCCGGATTGCGCAGCCAGCTCCCGCCGTCGCCCTGCGTGAAATTTCCGAGGTGTGCGCACCTACGATTCAACGAGGTGCCGTGGAGGGTGGCGCCGGGGCAAAGGAGGGCCGCTGACTGGCCGCCCGAGTGATGCTCCCGGCTTGTGGACAGGTCGCCTGAGCCCCTTTAGGGGACACTCCTGCCCAGGCTGCGCTCGCATCAGGTGCGTGGCCGGGGTCTGCCTCGGCCTGCTGGCTGTCTTGAGCTTCAACACCACGCGGCCTGGGGTGGCCCTCATGCCAGGGCTAGGCTCATGCAGGCGAACACGTCAAAGCCGAACGTCCGCCTGAGCAACTCGGCCCTGTCTACTTACGGCGTCCTCTCCTTCCTCCGCTCTTTCCTGGCCGTTGCCTCAAGCTCCGTGCTCGCCTCCTCCGCACCTGTTTGAGGGACCAGACATGGCCGCAGTTTGGCCGCTGGAGCGAAGACACCTTGGAGCCTCGTGAGGCTTGCCGGGCTGCAGGTCGTGAGTCACTGGGAACCCGCAACGCAGCGGCACTTTTAATTGGGAAGGAAGAGGCCGTCGCCTCTGTGCTCCGCTGGGGCTTGCTGTTGAAGGTGGTGTTCCTGTCTACTATCAAAGTCCTGCCAAGTCCTTCTTCTTCCAGAGTCGAAATGACCAACGCTCAGACCCGTCCTATCTCAGAGCTTTCTCCCCAGAACCTTGCTGATAGGTTGCGCGACTACCAGTCCTCTGCTGAGGGCAACCGGTTCCCAGAGCTTGTCCAGCGCGCCAATCAACTTGAGGTTGTACTGCGCGGGCGCCTGGAGATTTTGGCACAGCCAGCTCCGCAGGTTGCCTTTGTTGCGCATAAAGGCGTCGGTAAGTCGACGCTGATTAACGGATTGTCAGGGCTGTGGTTGGATGGAGAGCCACCTTCCGCGGATGCGTCATCGGTGCAACTCAATAAGCATGCGGTATTGCCGCTGGGCAACGGGGGCACTACTCCTTGCGAAATCGTCTTGCGCCCAGGTAATTGGGAAATTCAAGTTGAGCCTGAAAAGGACGAGGATGCAGCGCGCTTGGTGCAGCAGTTCGCTGAATGGGCTTGGCATAAAGCTCATGATCCTTCTTCGGCTGCTTCCGGCGACGACGAGACCGAAGAGCCATCGATCGAGTTGTTGGTGACGGCTCGGCCGCCACGACTCCAGCCTGATTTGGAGCGAGTGCTGTGGGGGCTTACGGGACTTAAGAGGGAAAAGATTTCGACAGGTGCAGGCAAAGTTCCCGGTAGTCGTTCAGGCAAGAGCGCTACCGTGCACCATGCAGTGGAGGCGGCGCGCAGCTTTGAACGCAAGGAGGACTTTGTCGACCATGTACTGCAACTCGCACGGCTATCTGAGCGGCGACGCATCCAATGGTTGCCTGATGGGGAGCCTCGCACATGGTTACGTCATATGCTGTTGAGCCTCTTCAAGGGGGAACTCGCAGACCAGCCGTTTCCACGCCGCGTGGTCGTTCAGGGGCCGTTTGACTCGCTTCAGTGGAACGGCCGTGCGGTGCCCCTCGTTGACACGTTGGGGCTGCCGGCTGTAACTACCGACAGGGATGTTGCGCCTGGAACTCGTAGGGCCTATCCACTCGCGGACCGGGCCGATCTGCGTGTATTGCTGAAACAGCCTTGGACCCTCATCGTACTAGCCTCTTCGTTCAACGAGCCGCCTGCACCTGCCGTTGAGCTGCTTACGCAGATGGTGGAGGAACGCGGCTATTTCGGAGAGACGCTCGCTGAGCGCACTGTAGTTGCTATTGTCGATGCGGGCCGCGCTGGCTCTGGTCACTTCGAGGACAAAGAGACAGAGCGGGAGACGAAAGAAGACCGCTGCGCTGAAAACCTCGTGCAGCTTGGCTGCCCCGGCTGGCCTTCGCCTGATGTGCGCTGGTCCGTGGATGATGCCCGACAGCGTGTGCGGTGCGTAAATGTGCTTGATGGGGGGACCCCCGAACTTTATGTGTTCCTAGAGGAATCGCTGAGTCGGCTAGCGGGGGGCCATGCTCGATTGCTTGAAGAGGCCGCAGCTCAAGCTCGCGAATTCTTTCATACTCTTGCGGACGCAAAACGCCGAACACTCTATAACCAAGTAGTGAAGGAACTGAGCGCCTCTGTCCAGGCCGCCATCGCAGTTTCCCGCGGTAAGTTGCATGCGCTGGGAATGAATTTTCTGCGCCCATTCTCCAGCGAGTGCCAGCGGCTTCATCCTTCGTCTTTGCGATCGCTAGTCCAGTGGAAGGGCGATGGCACTCAAAATGCTTGGGCGCTTCTAGAGTTTTCTGCATCGCGTGCCTTGGAACATTGCATGTTGCCACTTTTCAGCAGTATGCATGTAAGGGCTGAAGAGTTGCGCAAGCGCGATGTGTTTGAAGAAGAAGATAATGCAAGGCTCATTGATGCGGAGCTTGAGCAGCAGCGTCGTCAATTTGATGTCTTTGTGCAGGTGTTTACGTCGATTGCTGTGCAGGTTCTAAAGGAGCAGATGCTGAATGACGATCTGCTATGGGCGCGCAGTCACCAAGAGTGGGGCACTGGGATGAAGCAACCCAGCTATAGGGAACGGGTCGCGGCTCACTTCGAACAGTGGGGAGAATATCATGCTCCTGTTGTTAGTGCTGCCATCTCTCAGAGACTTCCGGCGCGAATTGAGAAAATCACAGATGCGGTGCAGCAGCTGATTTCTGTGTTGCTAGGATGATCGATTCGTCTGGGCTGCCCTTGGGGACTTTGCTCCTGACCGCAGTGGTTACGATCCATTGTGAGCACTGCTGCTGGAATGTAACAGCTCCTAACAAATGCCAGGACAGAAGCGTCGGAAGAGCATGACGCAGCATCCAAGGACGAGGAAGCCGAAGTGGACTTCGTCCCTGTGCTCATCGCGGCCTCGAAGGCGGCGCAGCTGGTTATTCCAGGCCAGCGTGCTCTCCACAACCCAGCGATAGCGTCCCAGCCGCTCCTTGGACTCGACGCCTGGGCGGGCAATGCGAGCGGCGATGCCACGCTGGCGAAGCCCTCGCTGGTTCTTCCTGAAGGCATAGGCCTTGTCGCTGGCCACCTTGCGTGGGCGAAGCCGCCGCTGGCCCGAAGGCATTCGCACTGCGGGCACGGAGTCAACGAGCGGGAAGCGCTCGTGCGTGTCGTACACGTTGGCCGCCGTCAGCGACTCAGTGAGCGGACGGCCGTGTGCCCCTACGAGAAGATGATGCTTGCTACCCGCCTTCGCTCTATCCACCAGGCTTGGGCTCGTAAGGGCCCCCTTTTTGACGCCCGCACGGACGAGGAGTCGATGTGGGCACGGGAGAGGTCCACCCTGCCGCGCAGGCCCAGTTCATCCAGCAGTTGCGCCTGAAGCTCTTCCCACACACCCGCGCGGGTCCATTCCTCTAGCCTGCGCCAAGCCGTCATGCCCGACAGGCGAACTGCTTACGAGGCATCATCTCCCATGGGATGCCGCTTCGGAGCACGAAGACGATGGCCCCCAACGCAGCCCGGTCATTTGTCCGAGGGCGCCCCAGCTTCTTCTTGGGCCGGAGCGGTGGCAGCAGCGGCGCCACGCGCTGCCAGAAGGCGCCGGGAACGAGTTCACGGACCATACCCTCAAGCTGAGGACGGCCATTGTGCTCGGTCAGCCCTGACCTGACTTTCGTTAGACGCAGTTAAGCCCGACAGGTGGCTGGCCTTCTTCTCTGTCGAAATAGGCTCTTGTGTGTGAATGGGCGATGGCGACGATTGGATTGGGGTCGCTGCCAAGCTGTAGCTAAACTGGATCTTCCGCTTTGGCTTTGGACAGCAGTCCGTCTAGCGATGTGCAGACCAACTCCGCCATGATGTCTAGTGCACTGCTAAGGGACATCAGTCCGTATGACACTGCTTCCAGCCTGCGGGCACTGAGTTTGACAGTTAGCCTTGTCTTTGGCGTCGTAACATCCCACCAGCAGCCATCTTCCCTCGTTAGCAACGGACCAGCCTCAACGCCGCGGGCCTGCAGGCCTGTCTGTATTGTGGAGACATCAATTATTGTAAAGAATGCGATTCTGTCCGTCAGGACTTCATTAAGCAGCGGAGCCGGAATGCCAAGATTCAATAGAGTGGGAATGTATGGGCGACTCCCAGAGATGCGCTCGTTGAGCCATCCAAACAGCAGTTGAGAACCGCTGTGGCCCCAAGGGATGCGTGAGGCGATGTCGCCAGTAAATGCCCCTTCGGCGCACGCGATGTATGCGAGGCCCTGTTCGGGGATAATGACGTTCGCTCTTAGGCCACTGACTGAGCAAGCCTCTATAAAATCGGAGATGTGGTACTTGTCGTTGGATCTGTTCGACTCAACAAAGTGGCTTGGCAGGGTGTGCAGACCTAGCTCTTCTCTTTGAGCTGTAGAAACATCGATTGTCTCGTTGGTGAGTAGCTCGCTGATGATTTTGGCCCTCTTGTCTTGGCGGTTGAGTCTTGGGAGAGAGCTTTGTTTCGAGTTGCTCTTTTTGCATTCAATTAGATGCATTCCATTGGGGGTGATTGAGAGAATGTCGGCTATGGTGAGGCAGTGAGTAAGATCGGCGAGGATGGCGTAGTTTCCGCGGTCGACGATTGCTTGGGCACATTCGAGTTCAAGTTCAAGCCCGTCCTTGTCAAAGATGAATCCAACGCCACTGCCTGCGCGGCCCCTTGAGAGCGCGCTGAGATGATGCTCTGGAACCAAGCGGTGACAGAGCGAGTCGCCAACATATCGCAGTGCGGCCTGGGTCGAGCGACAGCGTGCCTCAGAATGTTCAAGCGAATTAATGACGCTGTCGAAGCGGTGAATGCGATCGATTGAGCGTGTCGGAGAACGGCTGTATTTTAGTTTTTCGTTCTTGATCCGGAGACTGACAGTTCGTCGTTTGCGTATGATCTTCTCTATGTGGCGGTGGGCTTCCAGCAGAAGCTTTTGTGTGCTCCATAGTTCTTCTGGCGAGTGGCTTTGTTGTGCGGCGGATATGAATCTTAGTAGGTCCATAACCTAAAAGTTGGTGCAAAATATATGATTCGTCAACGCGTTAGGGAGATGAGCCCTGTTTTGGGAGAGGGGTACATAGGGGCTAAGAAGGGCCGCTGACGGGGCCGCCCGAACGACGCTGCCGTCCGGTGGACAGGCCGTTGGATTCCCTTGGGGTGCACTCCTGCTCAGGCCGCGCTCGTATCAGGTGCGTGGCCGCGCCTGGCCCTGTGGGCTGTCTTGAACCATAACATCACGTGGCCTTGGTTGGCCCTCGTGCCAGGGCCACCCACGTACGCTCAGGCGTATACGTCGATGTCGGACGTCCTCCTGAACAACTCGGTCCAGTCTACTCGCGGAGCCCTCTCCTTCATCCGTTCCTCCTGGCCGTTGCTTCAAGCGCCGCGCGCACGTCCTCCGCGCCTGCTGGGAGTTTCTTCCTGGAGCATTGAATGCGCCATCCCCCGGAAGAGGTAAAGACAGTCAACGTCCGTCTGGACATCCTGCGCCCGAACACCGACCTTCTGGGGGCGTCACACAGGCATGAAGACTCATCGGATGTTGGCAGTGGTCGCGGGAATGTTCCTGGCGGGTTGCGGCGGCGGTGACGACCCGGGGGAGGACAATACGCCCCCGGTGATGTGCTCCTCGGCGAACTGCACGGGCTGCTGTTTCAACAACACCTGCCAGACGGGAAACACCGCTTCCGCGTGTGGAAAGGCCGGGGCCGCGTGCAAGGCGTGCGACACGGCCCAGGTCTGCAAGACGGATCAGACGTGTGGTGCGGATCCGGCGGGTGTCTGGTTCGTCCAGCCCACGTCCGCTCAAATCACGGCCAGCAACAACGGCACGGCCTGGGATGCGGATGGCTCCGCGCCGGATGTCTTCGTGGAGATGCTGTGTCCGGGGGCGACGGCGTCCTCCTTCACGCCGGAAGTAGAGAGCTATACGCCCGCGTGGGCTTCGGGGGGCTGCACCGCCACGGCGGCTCGTCTGCTCGCGGAGCCCTGGGCCTTCCGCGTCTGGGACAGTGATGTCAGCGTCAATGACACCATCACCGGTGTCCTCCTGTATCAGCTCAAGGAGCAGGACCTCTCCGCAGGCCGTGTCACACTTCAGCCTTCGGGAGGAATGACGTCCATCACCCTCGGCGTGCGGAAGCAACCGTAGGGCGCGAACCAAGGCCTGCCCGGGCTATCATGGCAGGCCATGGATTTCCCTTCCGAGCCAACTCCCGCCAGTCCTCCAGCTCCCGAGACGCTGCGCCCGCGCGTGTGGTCGGTATTCATCGCGTTCGTGCTCCTGCTGGTGACGCTCATCGTCGCGAGCACCATCGTGGCCGGCATCGCGGCGACCATCGAGATTTCGCAAACCGGCATCGATACCCGGGACAGCGCAGCCATGGCGGCGCTGATGGAGAAGCTCAAGGTCATGCCCTGGCTGCACGTCGTGGGTGTGATGATGTCCAGCACCCTGGCGCTCACGATCTCGCTCCTGGGTGGTTGGTTGTCGCCGACCCCCCTGCAAGACCGGCTGCGCGTTCGAGCCGGAGCGCCGCTGCCCGCATGGGCCTGGGTCGCCGCGCTGGTGGGCTGCTTCGTCGTGGGGCAGGCCATGGAGAGCCTGTCGGTGCTCTCAGGCGTATGGGATTACGCGGTGTCGCTGAAGGGTTTGCAGGCCACGAGCCAGGGTTCAGTCGTGACCTTCGCGGTGCTGTTGTTCTTCGGCTCGCTGGTCGCGGGAACGGCGGAGGAGCTCTTCTTCCGAGGCTACGTGCAGACGCGCCTCGTGGCGCGATGGGGACGCACGGCCGGCATCGCGGGAGCAGCGACCCTCTTCGGCCTCATGCACCTGGACCCCATCCACAGCCCCATGGCCCTGGGAATGGGGCTGTTCCTGGGCTGGCTCGCGGAGCGCACGGGAAGCCTGCGCCTGCCCATCTTCGTCCACGTCTTCAACAACCTGACGTCGTTCCTGTTGTCCCGCTACGCACCGTCCACCACGGAGTTTCCGACCTCCGTGCACGTGACGCTGCTGGCGGTGTGCTCACTGGCATTCGTGGGAGCGGTGATGGCGCTGCGGCGGATGGAGGTCCAGTCCCCAGAGCCGGCGGTGCTCGCAGGCTCATGAGCGTCAGGGGCCCACGGCGCCGCGAGCCTCGCCCGTCGCATCCGACAGCTCCGCCGCCAGCTTCTCCCTCAGCGTGGCCACGACGGTCGGATGGTCTCCGGCCACGTCGCGCAGCTCCGAAGGATCCGACACCGTGTCGAAGAGCTGCACCCGCACCCCGTCCGGCGTGGGCAGCTCCAACAGCTTCCACCGCCCCAGGTAGATCCCCCGGTGCCGCGCGCGGCGCACCGGCCCTTCCCACTCCGGCTTGAGGGCAATCTCCCCCGTGTCGCCTTCCACCATCGCAATCTCATACAGCCACGGATACGGCATGCGCACCGTCTGGTACGGCTGACCATCCCGGTCGCTGAACCACACGTCTGTCTCAATCAGCGCGGGCACATCCGGCAGTGGCTTGGGCTCCGCGCCCGGCCTCGCCAGCGACGCCAACGAGCGCCCCCGGAACGACTCCGGCGCTGGCACACCCAGCAGGTCCAGCACCGTGGGCGCCACATCCAGCGAGCGCGCCCGCTGCGCCACCTCCCGCCCTGACGCCACCTGCCCGGGCAGCCGCACCGCGAACGGGATGCGCAGCCCCGCGCTGCCCCACAGGTGGTCACCGTGCCCCTGGCCCAGGCCCTCGTCCTCCAGGTGCTCGCCATGGTCTGACAGCAGGACCACCAGCGTGTCGTCCCACCGGCCCCGCCGCTCCAGGTCCGAGCGCACGCTCCCCACGAGCCCATCGAACGTGCGCACCGCCGCGTCGTAGTTCGCCCCCAGCGCCGCGACGTCCTCCGGCGTGGTCGCGGGCGCGTTCGGATCCACCTCCATCCGAGGCGTCGCCCCGAAGCGCCAGGGCCCCCGGTAACCGTGCTCCACGTACTGTCCCTCCTGCGGCCACGGCGCGGCGTAGGGGAAGTGCGTGGACGACGCGAACACCACCAGCGCGAACGGCGCGTTCTCCGGCATCCCATCCAGCACGTGCCGCACCCGCGTGCGCAGCGGGGCAGGGTCCGTCAGCTCCGGGAACTCGCCCCGTTCCTTGAACAGCCCCGGCGCCAGCGCCGTCCACGGCAGCAGGGCCACGTGGGTGATCAGCATCCGCTGCCGCACCAGGTCCGGGAAGCGGAAGTCCGGCGCGGACACCACCTGGAAGCCGTACGGGAAGCGCGAGAAGTGGTCCCCCGCGTAGTCCGCCACCACCGCCGTGCGGTAGCCCTGCGCTCCCAGCGCCGTGGCCAGCGTGGTGAGCTTCGCCTCGCGCGCCTCGCGTCCCACCAGCGTGTGCACCACCGGATGCTCGCCCGCGTACTGCGACGTGAGCAGCGTCGTCCACGACGGCGCCGTGCGAGGCACCTGCACCACCGTGTCGTTGAAGCGCGTGCCTTCCCCCATCAGCCGGTCGATGTTCGGAGACGTGGCCCGCGAGTAGCCGTTGCCCGACAGGTGGTCCGGCCGGAGCCCGTCCGACGCCAGGATGAGCAGGTTCGGCCGCGCGGGAGCGCTGGCCTCCGCACTGCCCGCCGTCCGCGCCAGCCCCAGCCCCGTGAAGCCCGCCACCACCGCCGCGGCCGTCACGCCGCCCAGCACGCCACGCCAGCGGGTGGACTCCGACAACCACCGGCCCACCACCGCCAGCACGCTCAACACCGGCAGCACCAGCGCCGCCATGTACCAGCCCGAAGGCTGCGTGCCACTCAAGCCCCGCAGCAGCGCCGCCGTCACCTCCGAGCGCGCGTACAGCGTCGCCGCGTACAGGTGCGGATGCCTCGCCATGTCCCCGGCCATCAGGAACGCCTCCACCACCAGGCACCCCAGGCCGCTCAGCCAGAACACCGCGCGCCGGCTCCGCTCCGCCGCCCACAAGCCGGCTCCCAGCAGCGCCCCCAGCACCAGCCCCACCGTGCAGTACGCGCCAATGAGCCGCGCCACCTGCCACAGCACCACGCTCCGCCACGTGTTCCAGACGTACTCCGTGACGATGCCGCTCTCGTTCCCCTGGTAACCCAGTTGCATGTTCAGCAGGGCACAGAGCGTGTAGAGCACCAGGAAGACAAGCAGGCCCGCCCGGCAGCCAAGCAGGAGGGCGCGGGCGAGCGTCGGCGGTGTACGGGCGAAGGCGGGCATCCTGGGGCAGCGTGGTCACGAATCCCACGGCGGCCACCCCACGCCCGGAGGGAGTGCCCACGCCCGGACGGACGGGGGGCCGGAATTCCGCTCCGGGTGTCTCCCAGGCCGGTTTTCCGGGCCCCGCACACCCGCGTCCCGCTTCTTTCTCCTGGCCCTGTCACTGGACTGGCGAGCAGGGGTTGCGGGCTCTAGTGTTCAGGCGCCTCTTTCTTCACCCGGGAGCCGGAACGCCCATGTCCTTTACCCACCTTCACCTCCACACCCTCTATTCGCTGCTGGATGGGGCCATCCGGATGAAGGACCTCATCAAGACGGTGAAGGAGAAGGGCATGTCGAGCGTGGCCGTGACGGACCACGGCAACATGTTCGGCACCATCGACTTCTACAAGAAGGCGAAGGACGCCGGCATCAAGCCCATCCTCGGGCTGGAGGCGTACGTCGCGGGGCCCAAGGGGCGCGAGGACCGCTCGGAGAAGGTGGCCCACCACCTCATCCTCCTGGCCAAGAACGCGGAGGGCTACGCGAACCTGCGCTACCTGTCCTCCACCGCGTACATGAACGGGTTCTACTACCACCCGCGCATCGACAAGCAGGTGCTCGCGGAGCACAGCAAGGGGCTCGTCGGCCTCACCGCGTGCCTGGGCGGTGAAGTGACCAGCGCGTGCTTCCGCGGCGACATGGACAACGCCCGCCGCGTGGCCGCCGAGTACAAGGGCATCTTCGAGCCCGACAGCTTCTACCTGGAAGTCCAGTCCAACGGCATGGTCGAGCAGGACAAGGCCAACGAGAACCTGAAGCAGCTGTCGCGCGACCTGGACATCCCGCTCGTCGCCACCGCGGACGCGCACTACATCAAACGCGAGGACGCCAAGGCGCACGAGCTGCTCATGTGCATCGCCAGCGGCAAGACGCTGGCGGACAACAAGCGCCTGCGCCACTCCACCGACAAGCTCTACGTCACCAGCCCGGAGGAGATGCTCGGCTTCTTCGCGGACTCGCCGGAGGCCGTGCACAACAGCATGCGCATCGCGGAGATGTGCAACGTGGAGCTGAAGCTGGGCAAGCCCATGCTCCCCACGTTCAAGGTGCCGGACGGCCACACGCCGGACACCTTCATGTCGGAGCTGGCCTACGAGGGCCTGCGCCAGCGCTTCAAGGAGCTGGAGGGCCAGTACCCCATCGACCGCGAGCAGTACCAGGCGCGCCTCACGCTGGAGCTGGGCGTCATCCAGCGCATGGGCTTCAGCGGCTACTTCCTCATCGTCCAGGACTTCATCAACTGGGCCAAGGACCACAACATCCCGGTGGGCCCGGGCCGTGGCTCCGGCGCCGGTTCGCTCGTCGCCTACGCGCTGCGCATCACCGACCTGGACCCCATCCCGTACAACCTCCTCTTCGAGCGCTTCCTCAACCCGGAGCGCGTGTCGATGCCGGACTTCGATATCGACTTCTGCCAGGACCGGCGCGACGAGGTCATCAAGTACGTGGGCCGCAAGTACGGCGAGATGAACGTGGGGCAGATCATCACGTTCGGCTCGCTCAAGGCCAAGAGCGTGCTGCGCGACGTGTGCCGCGTCTTCGGCCTGCCCTTCAGCGAAGGCGACCGCATCGCCAAGCTGGTGCCCGAGGTCCTCAACATCACCTTGAAGGAGGCCATCGAGATGGAGCCTCGCCTCAAGGAGATGATCGAAAAGCCCCAGAACATCGGCGAGGTGGAGGGCAACCCCGTCACCACCAAGGACGTGCTCGAAATCGCGCTCGCGCTGGAGGGCCTGCACCGCCAGCCCGGCATGCACGCCGCGGGCGTGGTCATCGCGGACAAGCCGCTCTGGGAGTTCGTGCCCGTCTACCAGCCGCCGGGTGAGAAGATCCTCATCACCCAGTTCGCCAAGGACGAGGTGGAGGCCGCGGGCCTGGTGAAGTTCGACTTCCTGGGTCTGAAGACGCTCACCGTCATCCAGCACGCGCTGGACCTGGTGAACCGCAACCACGGCAAGGACATCAAGCGGCACGAGATCCCGCTTCACGACGAGAAGATGTGGCAGTTGATGGCGGAGGGCGACACCGCCGGCGTCTTCCAGATGGAGTCCAGCGGCTTCACCGAAATGGTGATGAAGCTGAAGCCCACCTGCTTCGAAGACGTCATCGCCGCGGGCGCGCTCTACCGCCCGGGTCCGCTGGACTCCGGCATGGTGGACGTCTTCATCAACCGCAAGCACGGCCGGGAGAAGGTGGCCTACCCGCACCCCAACCTGGAGCCGGTGCTCAAGGACACCTACGGCGTCATCGTCTACCAGGAACAGGTGATGCAGATCTCCCAGGTGCTGGGAGGCTACACCCTGGGCCGCGCGGACCTCCTTCGCCGCGCGATGGGCAAGAAGAAGGCCGAGGTCATGCAGGCCGAGCGGGCCGGCTTCCTGGAGGGCTGCAAGACCAACAACGTGGACCTGAAGGTCGCGGGCGAAATCTTCGACCTGATGGAGAAGTTCGCCGAGTACGGCTTCAACAAGAGCCACTCCGCGGCGTACGGCCTGGTCACCATCCACACGGCGTGGCTCAAGGCCCACTACCCGTGCGAATTCATGGCCGCCCTTCTCACCAGCGAGAAGGACAACACCGACAAGGTGGTGAAGCACATCGGCGAGGCCCGCGAGTCGGGCACGCAGGTGCTGCCGCCGGACGTGAACCAGTCCGACATGGCCTTCGGCGCGGTGGAGGGGAAGATCCGCTTCGGCCTGGGCGCCATCAAGGGCGTGGGCGAGGGCGCCATCGAGTCCATCCTGGAGGCGCGCAAGGAAGGCCCCTTCAAGAGCCTCTTCGACTTCTGCGAGCGCGTGGACGGCCGCCGCGTCAACCGCAAGGTGCTGGAAGCGCTGGTGAAGGCGGGCGCCTTCGACTTCGAGAAGCGCCCCCGCGCGCAGCTGTTCGAAACGATCGAGCGCGCGATGAACCGCGGCTCCTCCAGCCAGAAGGACAAGGCCGCGGGGCAGAGCTCGCTGTTCGGCATGCTCACGGGCCCCGCGTCCGCCGGCACCGGCCTCAAGGACGACTACGCGCAGGTGGAGGAGTGGCCGGAGAAGGAGCGCCTGGCCTACGAGAAGGAGGCCATCGGCTTCTACGTGTCCGGCCACCCGCTGTACCAGTACGAGAAGGAGCTCAAGCGCTACGCGCGGCCCATCACCGCCGTGCAGCGCGCGCGCCGCGACGAGAAGCTCACCGTGGCGGGCATCATCACCGTGCTGCGCGAGCGCCCCACGAAGACGGGCAAGCGCATGGCGTGGGTCACCATCGAGGACCTGTCCGGCTCCACAGAGCTGGTGTGCTTCCCGGGCAAGGACGGCACGCGCAACGTGATGGGCAAGGACGGCAAGTGGTCCAAGCAGGGCCCCAAGCCGGGATACGAGCACTGGGAGCACCTGCTCAAGTCGGACGACCCCATCCTCGTCACCGGCACCGTGCAGATTTCGCAGCGCGATGAGAACACGCCCACCGCGGAGCTCATCGTCGAGGACATCCAGAGCCTCAAGGCCGTGCGTGAGAAGCGCACCAAGCGCCTGGAGCTGCGCCTGCCCGCGGACGTCGTCACGGAGGAGCGGCTGGCCAAGCTCAACGAGCTGGCGAAGAAGTACGCGGGCGCGACGCCGGTGGCGGTGAGCGTGCTGTTCCCAGGGGAAGCGGAGGCGCACATCTCCGGCACCACCCTCAAGGTGCAGGTGAACGACGATTTGCTCCTCGCGGTGGACCGCCTCTTCGGGCAGAAGGTCGTGGAGTTCGGCTGACAGCGAAAGGGAGCGACTCCATGGCGGACAGCGTGTTCAAGGACGGGCTGCTCAAGGGCAAGACGGCGTTCGTCTCCGGCGGCAGCAGCGGCATCAACCTCGGCATCGCGACCGCGTTCGTGAAGGCGGGCGCGAAGGTGGCCATCAACGGCCGCAACGTGGAGAAGCTGGAGGGCGCGGTGAAGGGCCTCCAGGCCCACGGCACCGCGATGGGCGTGGCCGCCGACGTGCGCGACTACGCGTCCGTGGAGAAGGCGTTGCAGCAGGTGAAGGACGCGTACGGGGAAATCGACGTGCTGGTGTGCGGCGCCGCCGGCAACTTCCCCGCGCCCGCGCTGGGCATGTCCTCCAACGGCTTCAAGGCGGTGATGGACATCGACGTGCTGGGCACCTTCAACGTGTCCCGCGCCGCCTTCGAACACCTGCGCAAGCCGGGCGCCTCCGTCATCAACATCTCCGCGCCCCAGGCCTACCTGCCCATGGCCATGCAGGCCCACGTGTGCGCCGCCAAGGCCGGCGTGGACATGCTCACCCGCGTGCTCGCCATCGAGTGGGGCGGCGCGGGCGTGCGCATCAACGCCATCACCCCGGGCCCCATCGAGGGCACGGAGGGCATGAGCCGCCTGGCCCCCTCGGAGGGCTCGCGCCAGAAGCTCGCGGAGGCCCTGCCGCTCCAGCGCTTCGGCACCCCGGACGACATCGCCCGCCTGGCCCTCTTCCTGTCCTCCGACGCCGCGTCCTTCATCACCGGCGCCATCATGGTGTGCGACGGCGGCCAGTCCCTCCTGGGCGGCGCCGCGCTCCTCCAGGCGATGAACGGCTGATTCCAGTTGGTGTGCAAAGTTCCGGCCCTGCTTAGCGGGGGCCGGGGAATGTCTGCTAGAAGGCAATGCAACCCCGCGTGAAGCATTCGCTGCCGCGCGGGGCTGCTCGCTGGACGGAGACATCCATGTCCCCACGGATTGCTGTGCTCGCCCGCTGTCTGGGGTTGAGCGTGCTGTGTCTGGGCCTGTCGCTTGGCTGCAATGATTCCGGAACCACCCCGAAGCCTCCGCCCGAGGTGGAAGCCGTGGTGGACGCGGCGGCCTCGACGGTGGCGGTGGACCGGCCCACGGGGGTGCTCGCGAACGGCCAGGACGTGGCGGTCGTCACGGTGACGGCGCTGCGCAAGGCGGACGGCTCGCGGCTGTCCGGGCGCGCGGTGACGGTGACGGTGGAGGGGGAGGGCGCCTCCGTCGTGCAGCCCGCGGAGGCCACGGACACCACCGGCACGGCTCAGGCGTGGGTGGCGTCCACGGTGCCGGGCGTGAAGACGGTGAAGGCGTCCGTGAAGGACGACACGGGCAAGATGGTGCAGCTCACCGCGACGGCCACGGTGGAGTTCGCCGCCGTCAACACCGTGAAGACGCTGGCGTTCCGCTCGGCGCTGCCGGACGGCGTGGCGGGCGAGCCGCTCAAGCTCCTGGTGGTGGAGGTGCGCGACGGCGCTGGCGCGGTGGTGACGGACAGCACGGCGGAGGTGACGCTGTCGCTGGGCTCCGGCGGCATCGTGTTCCCGGAGGGGCTGGTGACGGTGGCGGCGGTGAATGGCGTCGCGACCTTCCCGGACGTGGTGCTGAAGAAGGCGGGCGGGGGCTACCACTTCATCGCGAACGCGCCGGGCTTCGAGCCGGCCGCGAGCACCTTCTTCAAGGTGGCGCCCGGTCCGGTGGCGGCGCTGGGGGTGGACCACTCCCTGGATACCGCCACGGCGGGCGTGCCGCAGGACCAGGAGATCACGCTCGCGGACGCGTATGCCAACACGGTGACCGACTACACGGGCACGGTGACGCTGACGTCCTCGGACGCGGCCGCGACGCTGCCCTCCCACACGTTCACCACCGCGGACGCGGGCAAGTTCAAGTTCCAGGGCATCACCTTCCGCACGGCCGGGCGTCAGCTCATGACGGTCGCGGACAGCGCAGGCGCCTTCTCCTTCGAGTCTCCCGTGGTCGTGTCCGCCGCTTCGGCCTCGAAGCTGGCCTTCACGCAGCAGCCGGCCACGCCCGTTTCGACCCGCGCTTCCGTGGGGACCGTGAAGGTGACGCTCCAGGACGCCTTCGGAAACACGGCGCCGGTGACCGGGCCTTCGGTGACGCTGTCGCTGCCGGCGGGGGCCTTCGCGCTGTCGGGGACCGTGACCGCGGCGCCGGTGGACGGCGTGGCGACGTTCACGGGGGTGAGCATCGCGGGCCATGGCACCACGCACCTGGTGGCCTCCGCGCCGGGGTTGCAGAACGCGAACAGCGCGGACGTGCAGGTGGTGGACGACGTGGCGCCCGCGAAGCCGGTGCTGACGCAGACCGGGGCCACGGAGACGGGCCTCACCGTGCAGTGGACGGGTGTGGGGGATGACGGCGCGCAGGGGCAGCTGGCGTCGCAGGAACTGCGCTACTCCACGACCGCCATCACCACGGACGCGGCCTTCAACGCGGCGACGCCGGTGACCGTCGGCGCCCCGGTGCCTCCGGGCACGGTGCAGTCCGCGACCCTCTCCGGCCTCGCGGCGGGCAAGACGTACCACGTGGCGCTGAAGGCCACGGACGCGCATGGCAACTCCTCGCGGTCGGACAGCCTGGCGGTGTCCACGGCGGATCCGCAGGTGACGCAGCTGGCGTTCTCGGTGCAGCCGTCGAACGGCAACGCGGGCTCGGCGCTCGCGGCGGTGAAGGTGGCGCTGCTGGACGCGCGGGGCGACGTCGTCCCCACGGCCACCACCGTGGTGACGCTGACCCTCACCGGCCAGCCGGGCTTCACGGCGGTGCCGGTGGCGGCGGTGGATGGCGTGGCGACCTTCACCGGCCTGCGCGTGGACACGGCGGGCACGTTCACGTTCACCGCCACGGCGGGTGCGCTCACGAAGGTGAGCGAGACCTTCACGGTGGGCGCCGGTGCCGCGGCGAAGCTCGTGCTGTCGACCTTCGCGGACCCGGTCGACGCGGGCGACGAGAACGACGTGACCGTGTCCGTGACGGATGCCTTCGGCAACCTCCTCAAGGACTACGCTGGCACGGTGCACTTCACGTCCTCGGACGCGCAGGCGGTGTTGCCTCCGGACGCGGTCTTCGCGTCGGCGGACCAGGGCGCGAAGACCGTCTCCGGCCTCGTGTTCAAGACGGCGGGCACGCAGTCCCTCACCGCCACGGACACCGTCACCCCGGCCCTCACCGCGACGGTGGACGCCGACGTGCGCGCCAGCACGGCCGCGTCCTTCGAGGCCCTCGGGTACGATGGCCCCGTCGCCGCGGGTCGGTTGATAAGCCTTGAACTGGTGGCGCGTGACGCCTACGGCAACGTGGCGAAGGAGTACGCGTCCACGGTGACGTTCTCCTCCACGGACGCGCAGGCGGTGCTGCCCGGCGCCTACACGTTCACCCTGCTGGACGAGGGCCGGCACACCTTCAACGTGGAGCTGCGCACCGCCGGGGGGCAGGAGGTCGTCGCGGAGGACGTCGCGAACTCCTCGCTCCGGGCCTCGCACACCTTCAACATCGTCCCGGCGCTCCCGGTCCAGTTGACCCTCGCCTCCGCGCCCGCGACGGGCTCGGTGAGGCAGTCGCTCGCGGACATCCAGGTGGCCGTGCAGGACTCCTTCGGCAACACCGTCACCGGCGCGTCGGCGGACGTGCAGCTGGCGCTGGTGGGCGGCACCTTCGCCCAGGGCCTTCCCACGCGCACCACCGTGGATGGCGTGGCCACCTTCAGCGGCCTCAGCGTCAATGACGAGGGCACGTACCAGCTCCAGGCGAGCGCGGACGGCTTCCAGGACATCACGTCCTCGGACCTGATCATCTCCGACACGCAGGCGCCGGCCGCCGCTACGGGCTTCAGCGCGACGGCGGTGGACGGCGCCAGCATCCGGCTGGACTGGCAGGCTCCGGGTGATGACGGCGTGCTGGGCACGGCCGCGCGCTACGAGCTGCGCTACGCCACGTCCGCCATCACCGATGCCACCTTCGACTCGGCCACGCTCGTGACGGGCGTGGGCGCACCCCAGACGGCGGGCACGGCGGAGTCCTTCACCGTCACCGGCCTGACGGAGGGCACGACGTACCACTTCGCGCTGAAGACCTTCGACGGCGCGGACAACGCCAGCGCGCTGGCCACCGCGAGCACCGCCACCACCGACCCGTGCAGCGGCTACGTGTGCACGCCGCCCGCGTCCCAGTGCGCGGAGGACGGCACGTCGCTGGAGGTCTACGCGTCGGTGTGCGTGGTGCAGAACGGCGCGCCGACCTGCCAGGACGGCGAGACGACCCTCCAGGCCTGCCCTGGCGCGGACGCGGTCTGCTACGCGGGCGCGTGCACCACGGCGCCCCACCCGGGCGCGGGCGAGCTGGTCATCTCGGAGGTGATGCACTCACCGTCCGCGGGCACCACCGAGTACCTGGAGCTGACCAACACCACGTCGAAGCTGCTGGATGCCAACGGCCTGGTGGTGAACCTGGTGAACGGCGCGGGCACGTCCACGCCCATCACGGTGAACCACGGCCACGCGCTGCTGGTGCCGGCCGGGGGCCGCACGGTGCTCGCGCAGAACGCCAACTTCGCCAACAACGGCGGCGTGGCAGCGAACCACGCCTGGGGCACGGACATCTCCCTGGACAGCACCGGCTCCATCACCCTCAAGCAGGGCGCGGTGACGGTGGACAGCCTCACGTACACGAGCGCGTTCCCGCAGACGACGGGCCGAGCCATGAGCCTCGCGTCCAGCATCGTGGGGACGAAGGGCAGCGCGCAGGCCTGGTACTGGTGTGACTCCAGCGGCAGCCTGTCTGGCGGGGACCGGGGCACGCCCGGCCAAGCCAATGATGACTGCGGGCTGAACGTGGAGAAGCCGCTCAATTACTGCGCCATCCAGTACCCGAAGACGTTCCCGTCCCCTGACGGCAGCTACCCGGCGAGCATCTTCACCACCGACAGCTACGACATCTTCAGCCAGTTCTACAGCTACGACGTCACGACGCGGAACCAGAAGGGCAACGACTTCTATCCGCGCATCGAGGCGCAGTTGGGCTACGGCACGGACGCCACCAACCCGGCGGGCTGGACGTGGAAGCCGGCGGACTTCAACCCGGGCTTCACCACGCCAAGCTCGAACAACGACGAGATGAAGGCGACGCTGCAGATTCCCACGGCTGGCACGTACCGCTACGGCTTCCGCTACCGGTTCACCGACGCGGGGGAACCGTGGGTGTACTGCGATCAGAACGGCAAGACGGTCCCGCCCGCGGGCACCTACGGCTCCGTGACGGTGGTGAAGGCTCCGCTGACGAACCACGTGGTCATCAGCGAGGTCTCCACCGCGAGCGCGGCGAACACGACGGATGATTTCATTGAGATCTACAATCCGACCAACACGGACATCGACCTGACGGGCTGGAAGCTGATGTATCGCTCAGCAGGTGGTAGCTCGACGGACTACACCCTCGCGGCGACCGTGGCGACCACCACGCCTAGGAAGGTCATCAAGGCGCATGGGTATTTCCTGTTCGCGAGCAGCCGCTTCAGCACCAGCTATCCGTCCATCGCGGTGGATGCGGTCTGGAGCGGCGGTGTGGACCTGGCCCAAGGCGGGGGCAACATCCGGCTGGGAGACCCGACTTCAACGCTGGTTCCCACTACCACCACAGGGGTCGCGGACACGCTGTCCTACGGAACAGGCCGCACCCTTCCGGAAGGCTCGCCGGCTCCAGTGCAGCCCTCCACCAGCGGCAGCATCGAGCGCAAGGCCGTGTCGACCTCCACCTCCACGACCCTGGGGCTTGGGGGCGCGGATGCCTCGCGGGGCAACGCCTATGACTCAGACAACAACTCGGTGGATTTCGTGACCCGTACGAACAGGGAGCCGCAGAACGCCTCAAGCCCGCTCGAGTTCTACTGACGCTCCTGTCTCACCCCCGTAGTCCCAGGAAGGCCGCCTCCGGCACTCACGCCGGGGCGGCCTTCCGCCGTTCCTGGCGCATCCATGCCCATGACAGACTCCGCCCGCCGCATGCCCACTCCGGGCGCGGGCTGTCTGGGAAGGAATACCCATGTCTTCGCGTCGCGCACTGTCCCGGTGTCTGGTGGTGGGGCTGCTGGCCCTGGGATTCCCGGTGGGCTGTGGAGAGGACCCGGAGGCTCCCTCCACCCTGGTGGCCCCGTCGCAATGCTCGGTGGAGCTCTCCCCGAGCACGGAGCCGTTGATGGCGAATGGTCAGGACACCCTGGTCGTCACGGTCACGCTGCGCAACGAGGACGCCACGCCGCTGTCCGGACGCGCCGTCAACGTGCAGGTGGGCTCCGGCGAGGGCTTCACCCTCTTGCAGGAAAAGAGCCTCACGGACAACCAGGGCCGCAACCGCGTGGAGGTGCGGGCCACCACACCGGGCACCAAGACGCTGTCCGTGTCGGCAAACGAGCTGAATGGAGTGCGGGTCTACCTCAACGAGGTGACGATCGAGTTCCGGTGACCTCCTCCCCCCGTGCCGGCGGGGGAGGACTGCCGGAGGCCCGCCCGTCCGCCGCCCGACGGACGGGGCAGGGGAGGGCGTCCACTGCCCGGCAACCGCTTGCCCCGGGCCACACGGATGCTGCCAGGGCGTGCGGGGCGCATTAGCTTTGGGCCCTTCGCCGCACACCCACGGCTTGAGAGGAGCCCTTCCCGTGTCCGAGCCCCTGGTCCCCGACGCCGCCCGCCATGTCACCTGCCCGCCGGAGGAGTTCCGCCGCGCGAGCGAGGAGGCCCTGGCCAAGGCCCGCGACGGCATCGCGCGCCTGAAGACGCTGCCCGCCTCCACGCCTCCCAGGGAGGTGCTGGAGCTGTTCGACGAGTCCTCCGCCGCGCTCGATGACGCCGCCGCGCGCGCCAGCGTCGTGCGCCACACGCACCCGGAGGCCGCCCTGCGCGAGGCCGCGGAGAACGCCGAGCAGGCCATCGAGAACCTGGCCAACGACATCCGCATGGACCGGGGCGTCTACGACGTCCTGGCGCGCGTGGACCTGTCCCAGCAGGACGCCGCCACGCGCAAGTGGATGGAGAAGGTGCTGCGCGACTTCCGCCGCGCCGGCGTGGACCGCGACGACGCCACCCGCGCGAAGGTGAAGGCGCTCCAGGAGGAGCTGGTCCGCATTGGCCAGGAGTTCAGCCGCAACATCAGCCAGGACACCCGCAAGGTGGCCCTGCCCCCGGCCGCGCTGGACGGCCTGCCGCAGGACTACGTGCGCGCGCACGCCCCCGGCGAGGACGGCCAGGTGCGCATCTCCACGGACTACCCGGACCTGGTGCCCTTCCTCACCTACGCGCGCGACGGCAAGGCCCGCGAGGAGCTCTGGCGCGCCAACCGCCAGCGCGGCTACCCCGCCAACGTGGACGTGCTCCAGAAGCTGGTCCAGAAGCGCCACGAACTGGCCACGCTCCTGGGCTACCCGCACTGGGCCGCCTACGCCACCGAGGACAAGATGGTGCGCACCGCGGACGCCGCGAGCACCTTCATCCGGAAGATCGCCGACGCGTCGGAAGAGCGCATGAAGCGCGACTACGCGGTGCTCCTGGAGCGCAAGCGCAAGGACGACCCGAAGGCCGACAAGGTGAACCCGTGGGACTCCGGCTACCTGGATGACCGCGTGAAGGCGGAGCAGTACGCCTTCGACTCGCAGACGGTGCGCCCCTACTTCGAATACACGCGCGTGAAGCAGGGCGTGCTGGAGCTCACCGCGCGCCTCTTCGGCGTCACCTACAAGCCGGTGAAGGACGTGCCCGTATGGCACCCGGACGTGGAGGCCTACGACGTCTATGAAGGCCAGACGCTCAAGGGCCGCTTCTTCCTGGACATGCACCCGCGCGCGGACAAGTACAAGCACGCGGCCCAGTTCACGCTGACCAGCGGCAAGGCGGGGCGGCGGCTTCCGGAAGGCGCGCTCATCTGCAACTTCCCCAAGCCCGGAACAGAGCCCGCGCTCATGCAGCACGGCGACGTGGAGACGTTCTTCCACGAGTTCGGCCACCTCTTGCACCACATCTTCGGCGGCCACACGCAGTGGGCGGGCCTGTCCGGCGTGCGCACGGAGTGGGACTTCGTGGAGGCCCCGTCGCAGATGCTGGAGGAGTGGGCGCGCGACGTGACGTGCCTCCAGACCTTCGCGAAGCACTACCAGACGGGCGAAGCGCTGCCCGCGGAGCTGGTGGAGCGCATGCTCGCCGCGGACGAGTTCGGCAAGGGCCTCTTCGTGCGCCAGCAGATGTTCTACGCGGCGCTCAGCCTGGAGCTGTACCGGCGCGACCCGAAGAACCTGGACGCCACCGCGCTCGTGCGCGAGCTGCAGGGCCAGTACATCCCCTTCCCGTACCTGGAGGGCACGTACTTCCACCTCACCTTCGGGCACCTGGACGGGTACTCGTCCAACTACTACACGTACATGTGGTCGCTCGTCATCGCGAAGGACCTCTTCACGGTGTTCCAGACGAAGGGCCTGCTCAACCCGGAGCCCGCGCAGGCCTACCGCCGCGCGGTGCTGGAGCCGGGCGGTTCCGACGACGCCGCCCGACTGGTGCACCAGTTCCTCGGCCGCGACTACGACTTCCGCGCCTACGAGGCCTGGCTCAACAAGGCCGCGTAGGCCCCGGCGCGGGCCGGAGCCTCACGCCCGCCCGCGCCGCACCTTCGGGAGCCCCGCCTGCGCGTAGGTCCGCTTCTCGCGCAGGCGGCCGTTCTCCCAGTGCAGCACGTCCAGCCCGTACCAGCCGAAGTCCCGGCCATACAGCAGCCGGTACAGCCAGGGCTTGAGCGCGCCCGGGCCGGACAGGTCGTGCTGGCACCGCCAGCGCAGCACCACCTTGCCCGCGGGGACGTCCACCACCATGTCCTCGGTGAGGAAGCGGATGCGCCCGAAGTCGCCCCGGAACTGCGGGGCGAAGGCGGCGCGGATGGCCTCCAGCCCCCGGCAGTGGACGCCGTCATACGTCTCGTAGACGGCGTCCGGGTGGAACCAGCCCATCACCGCGTCCAGGTCGTCGCGGTTGAACGCGTCGGTGAAGTCCAGCACCCACCGCTCCAATTGCTCGCGGCTGGCGGGGGCACTGTCCGCGGACGGTGAGGGGCCGGTGCTCATGGCGCGTGCGTCACTCCACGTCCGTCCGCTGCACCTTCCAGATCTCCTCCGCGTACTGCTTGATGGTGCGGTCGGAGGAGAAGATGCCCGCGCGGGCGACGTTGATGATGCACTTCTTCGTCCAGGACTCCTGATCCCTGTAGGCGCGCGCCACGTCCTCCTGCTTCGCCGCGTAGGACGCGAAGTCCGCCAGCACGAGGTAGCGGTCCTCGTTGAGCAGGCTGTCCACCAGCGGCTGGAAGAGGTTGCGGTCCTCCGGGGAGAAGAAGCCGGAGCGGATGAGGTCCAACGCCTCGCGCAGCTCCGTGTTGGCCTCGTACACCTCGCGCGGCCGGTAGCCGGCCTTCTTGCGCGCGATGACCTCATCCGCCGTGAGCCCGAAGAGGAAGAAGTTCTCGTCGCCCACCGCGTCCCGGATTTCGACGTTGGCGCCGTCCAGCGTGCCCAGCGTCAGCGCGCCGTTGAGCATCAGCTTCATGTTGCCCGTGCCGGAGGCCTCCCAGCCCGCCGTGGAGATCTGCTCGGACACGTCCGCCGCGGGGATGATGCGCTCCGCCAGGCTCACGCGGTAGTTGGGCAGGAACACCACCTGCAACCCCGTGGCGCCCGCGTCGCTGTTGACCACCTCCGCGATGCCGTTGATGAGCCGGATGGTCAGCTTCGCCAGGTGGTAGCCCGGCGCCGCTTTCGCGCCGAAGAGGAACGCGCGCGGCGTGATGACGCTCGCCGGGTCGCGCCGCGCCTTCATCCACAGCGCCACGATGTGGACGGCGTCCAGCAGCTGCCGCTTGTACTCGTGCAGGCGCTTGATCTGCACGTCGAAGATGGCGTCCGGGTTGAGCTGCACCCAGCGCAGGTCGCGCACGTGCTGGGCCAGCTCCTCCTTGTTGGCGCGCTTCACCTCGCGGAAGGCCTTGCGGAACTCCGGGTCCTCCGCGAACGGCTCCAGCTTCTGCAGCTGGTCCAGGTCCGTGGCCCAGCCCTCGCCGATGCGGCTGGTGATGAGCTTGGACAGGCGCGGGTTGCACCACGCCAGCCACCGGCGAGGCGTCACGCCGTTGGTCTTGTTGTTGAAGCGCTCCGGGTACATCTGCGCGAAGTCCGGCAGCACGTCCCGGCGCAGGAGGTCCGTGTGCAGCGCGGCCACGCCGTTGATGCTGTGGCTGCCCACGACGGCCAGGTGGGCCATGCGGATCTTCTTCTCCGGGCCCTCCTCCACCAGGCTCATCCGCTGCTGCTTCTCCACGTCGAACGGGTAGCGGATCTGCACCTGGCGCATGAAGCGCTGGTTGATCTCGAAGATGATTTCGAGGTGACGGGGCAAGAGGCGCTCGAACAGCGACACCGGCCAGCGCTCCATGGCCTCCGCCAGGAGCGTGTGGTTGGTGTAGCCGAACGTCTCCTGGGTGATGGACCAGGCCTCGTCCCAGAGCAGGCGCTTCTCGTCCACCAGCACGCGCATCAGCTCCGCCACACCAATGGCCGGGTGCGTGTCGTTGAGCTGGATGGCGCACTTCCGGCTGAAGTCACGGAAGTCGTTGTGGTTCTTCAGGTAGCGCCGGACGATGTCCGCGATGGAGCACGCCACGAAGAAATACTGCTGCTTGAGGCGCAGCTCCTTGCCCGCCTGGAACGCGTCGTTGGGGTAGAGGACCTTGGAGATGACCTCCGAGTCGTTCTTCTCCACCACCGACCGCTCGTAGTCGCCCGCGTTGAACAGCAGCAGGTCGAACTCGGCGCTCGCGCGCGCCTGCCACAGCCGCAGCGTGTTGACGGTGTTGTTGCCGTAGCCCGCGATGGGTGTGTCGTACGGCACGCCAATCACGGTCTTGCCGCCCACCCAGCGCGCCACGGGCCGGCCATCCGGACCCTGGTGGTGCTCCACGCGCCCGAAGAAGCGCACCGGCACCGCCTTCTCCGGCCGGACGATCTCCCACGGGTTGCCGAACTTCAGCCACTCGTCCGCGCGCTCCACCTGGTGTCCCTCCACCAGGTCCTGGGAGAAGATGCCGAACTCGTAGCGGATGCCGTAGCCCATGCCCGGGTAGCCCAGGGTGGCCAGCGAATCCAGGAAGCACGCCGCCAGCCGGCCCA
This sequence comes from Corallococcus exercitus, assembly GCF_003611585.1. Taxonomy (GTDB): domain Bacteria; phylum Myxococcota; class Myxococcia; order Myxococcales; family Myxococcaceae; genus Corallococcus; species Corallococcus exercitus. The sequence continues at coordinate 34,743 of NZ_RAVW01000038.1, forward strand.
GGCCGCCGTTGCCCAGGCCCGCGTCCGGCTCCATCTCCAAGAGCTGCGTCAGGTCCACGCCGACTTCCTGCATGGCGGCGGCCGCGGCGTCGTACATGTTGAGGTTGAGCAGGTTGTTGCCCAGCGCCCGACCCAACAGGTACTCCGCGGAGAGGTAATAGGCGCGCTTGACGTCCTGCTCGTAGTAGGTGCGCGCCGTCTTCACCCAGCGGTCCGTGAGGCGGTCGCGGACGGCCAGGGACAGGGCCATGAAACGGTCATGCGGAGTGGCCGTCTCCGGGTTCTTGCCGCGCGAATACCGCACGTGTTCGAAGAAGCCGCGACGGACGCTGGCCGCGTCGAGCCCGGTGCGGCCGCTGTCTTCGGGAGTTCCCGAGG
>NZ_RAVW01000390.1 GCF_003611585.1 Corallococcus exercitus
ACCGCGCCCTTCAGCACCCGCGCCCACACCCCGCGCGTGACGCTGGAGCCAGGGCCCACGGCCACGTCGCCCGCCTTCGAATCGTCTGGAGTCACGGCCTTGTCGTTCCCCCCGGACCCCCTGGCGGACAATGGATGCCACGCCTGGGTCCGGGACCTTGATTCCGTAGCATCCTGAAACAGGGAAAGCCAGTCATCACGGGTAGATGGGGCAGGCATTGGACGCACTGTCCACCGCTCGGATTGTTTGCGCGGAACCTGAGAGGTTGGGGGCCGCAACACCCCTGCGCTTCAGGGTGGCTGTCATGAATGAGAGGGATTCCCCATCTTCCGGTCTCCCTTCCCCAGGACTCCTACCCAAGGTGTCTTCCCCCATGACGGCACGCCCCACCCCCTTCCGTTCCCTCAAGGTCCTGGAGTCGTCCCACCTCCACCGCGCATGGGCCTCCGCCGCGCGAGCGGGCTGCCTGCTGCTGCTCGCGTCGGAGCTGCCGGCGTCCATGGAGGACGCGGCGCGGACGCTGGGGGAGGCGCCGGTGGTGGTGTGCTCGGGGGCGCTCCAGCAGGCCTACCGTCCCGGCCTGCTGCTCACCACGCCCCGGGACACCGTGCAGCGCGAGTCGCTCCAGTTCAACGGCTGCCCCGTCAACGACGGCGTGGTGATGACGGCCGTGGGGCTGGAGCCCCTGCACCTGAAGCGCGCGACGTGCATCGGCAACACGGCAGGGGCCTCTATCGCTACGGTGACGTGGTCCAACGGGGAGAGGTCCTCCGTGCGTTTGGACCCCGTGGAGGCACGCGCGGATGGCGCCATGCAGGTCTTCACGTTTGAGGGGACCATCGGCTCCGGGCGCCACACGGGCCACGGGGTGCGCCTGGTCACCGCCGTGCCCACCCTCACCACGCTGGCGGCCTGCGTCCAGCCGTCAGGCCTCACGGCGAACGTGGGGGTCGCCACCCTCACCCTCCTGGACCGTCCGGGCTCCGAGCCGGAACGGGAACCGTGACGGGAGCCGTGAGCGGGCGGTTGCTCCGCGGCTGAGCAGGCCCTCCGCACCGCTATCCAGGCGCGGGGCTGGCGTTATCGTGGGGGGGCGATGAGGCCTGCCCCGGAGCGCCAGATGCGAATGCCACGAATCACGGGGGTTTGGAGGGGGGCGGCGGTGGCCGGCCTCCTGGGGTCCGGTGCGGCCTGGGCGCACGCGGGCCTGCCGGAGACGTCCAACGTCACGCTGCGCAAGGGCCACCCCGAGGACTACTTCGTCGGCGCCACGTTCGGCGCGGTCATCTCGCGCGACAGTGGGAGGACGTGGCGCTGGGTGTGTCCGGATGCCATGGGGTATGGCGGCTGGCGCCCGGAGTCCTTCGTCTGGCGCGAGTCGGGAACGCTGCTGGCGGCCACCGGCAACGCGCTGTTGTCATCCAAGGACGGCGCGTGTTCGTGGTCGTCGCACCCGGCGTTCAAGGACACCTGGGTGACGGGGCTCGCCGTGCACCCCACGGATGACGCGGTGCTGTACGTGGCCACGGGCCGCTCCACGTCGGCGACGAACGGGGTGTTCCGTTCGGAGGACGGCGGGGAGACGTGGCGGCCCCTGCCGCTCCAGCGCGCGGGCGTCCTCTTCTCCTCCGTGCGCGTGTCCACCGCGGATCCGCGCACGCTCTACGTGTCCGCGTCGGACACGGCGCACATGTACCTGTTCCGCAGCGACGACGCGGGCGAGACGTGGGAGGAGCTGCCGCAGACGTTCCCGGACCTGGTGCGCCCGTTCGACTTCGTGGTGACGGCCACGGACCCGACGGAGGCGCACGGCGTCTGGGCGCGCGTGTCCGCGCAGGGCTCCACGCACATCCTCCACAGCACGGACGGCGGCCGCACCTTCATCGCGCGCTCGGGCGCGGGCATCGACGACGTCTTCGTCAACATGGACCTCTCCGCCGACGGCGGCACCGCGTGGGTGTCCACGTACAACTCCTTCTTCCGCAGCCAGCAGGGCGGCGCCTTCTCCAAGCTGGAGCTGCCCACGGGCAACGCGTGCGTGACGCGCGTGGGGGACGTCCTCTACGGCTGCGGCTCGCCGTGGCTCCATGACTGGTCGCTGGCGCGCAGCAGCGACGAGGGCACCACCTGGGAGCCCCTCTTCAGCCTGGAGCAGATTCAAGGCAGCCATCAGTGCCCGGCGGGCACGCCCGTGCGGGAGCTGTGCCCGTCGCGCTGGCCGCAGGTCGCGGAGACGATTGGCGCACCGCTCTATCCGGACGGCGTGCCGGACGCGGGCGTGCCGGATGCCGGGACGCAGCCCACTGAAGACGCGGGCACGCCCGCCGACCCGAAGCCGAAGCCTTCCGGCTGCGCCGCCGCGCCCGCGGGCACGCTGCTTCCCCTGTTCCTCCTTCCCCTGTTGCGTCGCGGCCGGCGGCGCGAGGACCCATGCCCATGAAGCCGATGAAGACGTCCCTGCCGTGGAGCATCGCCGCCGTCGCGCTGCTCACCCTGAGCGCATGCAACGGCGACGACGACACCGAAGCCACGGCCTGCGACGAGCCGCTGTACGCGGGCGCCGCCACGGACGAGGCGTGGCGCACGCTGGTGGATGCCCGGAACCAGCCCCAGGACAGCTCGCGCGCGGTGACGCTCGTGTCGCCCGAGTCCGGGCAGGTGTACCTCGCGGACCAGGCCGCGCCGCTGTGGCAGTGGACGTCCCCGCTGCGCGCGTCGCGGGAGCGGCCCGGCCGCACGGTGCCCTCGCTGGAGGGCCACCCGCGCGAGTCGAAGCGCTCCGTCCTCGCGTGGCTGGGCAATTGGGTGCTGCCCACCGCGGAGGCCCACCTGCCGCCGTACACGGGCGACCTGTACTGGGTGAAGGTCTCCGTGCAGGGGCGCGAGTGTCCCATCGCGCAGGTGTTGACGTCCGAGTTGCAGTGGCAGCTGGATGACGGCTCCTGGCGGACGCTCAAGGACGCGGCGGGCAAGGCGCTGTCGGTGCAGGTGGAGAGCGCGTACCTGGTGCAGAACCGCATCACGGAGGGGCCCTACACGCTGGAGACGGCGGTGCCCTTCACGGTGGGGCTCGTCAAGTGAGGCGCCGCGCGAGGCTCGGAGTCTGGCTCTGCGCGCTGGCGCTGGCGGCGTGCAACGACGGCGCGCTGAAGGCGGAGGGCACGCTGGAGGTGCCCACGCTGACGTACGCGGATGCGACTCCGTGGACGCGGGGAGGCTCGACGGTGCCGGCTCCGGGGCCTTCCGGGCGGCTGCTCGTGACGAACAGCCTGGATGACTCCGTGAGCCTGCTGGAGATGGACGGGCTGGGCACGCCGGGCTGGGGCGAGCTGGCGCGCGTGCCGGTAGGGCTCAACCCGGTGGAGCTGGAGGGGCCGCACCACACGGCGGTGTCGCCCGCCGGGGACTTCTATTACGTGGGCATCTCCAACTACGTGCCCGGTGGCGGCTCCGGTCCGCACGGCGCGCACGGCACGGGCACGGCGGACGGCTACTGCCTGAAGCTGAGCGCGAAGGACAACCGGCTGGTGGCGTCCGCGCGCGTGGACCGCAACCCCGGGGACGTCATCGTCAGCGCGGATGGGCGCACGCTGTACCAGACGCACTTCGACCTCTTGCGCATCGCGGACGTGGCGCGGCAGGGCGGGACGGAGGAGGACATGGTCGCGCGCCTGGTCATCCTCGACGCGGAGACGATGACGGTGAAGGCGCGGGTGAAGGTGTGTCCCGCGCCGCACGCGGTGCGCCTGTCCGCGGACGAGCGCACGGCGTACGTGGCCTGCTGGTCGGACGAGGTCGCGGTGGTGGACCTGGCGGCGCAGGGCATGCCGGTGACGCGCGTGAAGGTGGCGTCGGGCTCCGGCACGGCGACGAACCCGCGCCATCAGCCGTACGCGCTGACGGTGTCGCCCACGACGGGAGACGTGTGGGTCAGCTCGCTGGCGAGCAAGCAGGTGCAGGTGCTGGAGCCCGGGACGCGCACGATGAACCCGGAGCGCACGGTGTACCTGCGCGGCGCGCCCATGTTCGGCGCGTTCACGAAGGATGGGCGCACGCTGTACCTGCCCTATCAGCAGGAGGACGCGGTGGCGGTCATCGACGCGGCGACGTCCACGGTGCTGCGCACGGTGCCGCTGTCGCAGGCGGGCTGTCTCAACGTGCACCAGCTCATGCTGACGCCGGACGAGCGCCACGGGCTGGCGGTCTGCGAGGGGGACCACATCGGCCCGGGCACGCTGCACGTGGTGGACCTGGCGGAGGGCACGGTGGTGTCCACGGTGGAGATGGGCATCTTCCCGGACTCGGTGAGCCTGCTGCGGGGGCAGCCATGAGGGGCCTGCGTGGGGGTGTGGCGGCGCTGCTCGTGGGCGTGCTGGCCGGGTGCGGCGGAGAAGCGGAGCCCCGGGCCGCGGCGGACTTCGGGGAGGAGTTGTTCCAGGACGCGCGGCTGTCGGAGAGCTCGTTCAACCGCTTCTCGTGCGCGACGTGCCACGTGACGACGCCGGAGGCGCCGGCGGGGCGCATGGACTCCGGCCACTCGCTCTACAACGTGGCGGCGCGGCCTGGCTGGTGGGGCGGCTACGAGACGCACCTGCTGGACGCGGTGAACTTCTGCTACGTGAACTTCATGCGCGGGGTGACGAAGCTGGAGGCGGAGGATCCGCGCTCCCGCGCGCTGTATGAGTACCTGTCGCGGATCAGTCCGGACGCGCAGGCGCCCGCGCTGCCGTTCACGGTGGTGAAGGACATCCAGGACGTGCCCCGGGGGGACGTCGCGCGAGGAGAAGCGGTGTACCGGGCGGCGTGCCAGAGCTGCCACGGCGCGACGCACACGGGAGAGGGACGGCTGACGGAGCTGGCGTCGCTGCTGCCCGAGGTGACGCAGGACTACGACCGGCTCTTCCCGGGCATCCCGCACGCGCAGGTCGTCATCGAGAAGGTGCGGCACGGGCAGTTCTTCGGCGTGGGAGGCAACATGCCGCCCTACAGCACGGAGGCCCTGTCCGACGCGGACCTGGGCGCGCTGCTCACGTATCTGGGGCTGTGATGCGGCTCCACCTCCTCTGGCTGTGCAGCCTGCTCCAGCTCTGGGGCTGCACGACGCCCAACCCCGCCGTCCGGGTGCAGGAACTGGAAGACGGCTCGCTCCAGGTCGAGGGACCGCTGGCGGGTCCCTTCAAGACCACCGAGGAGCTGGCATCCGCCGCATGTGAGTTGATGACCGCCCAACCTGGCGCGGACGCGACTCACGGCAGCAGGGGCAAGGAGTACTGCGCGCTGCACTACTACTCCGAACAGGAGCAGGGCTATTTCCTCAGCTTCCTCTCCGACATCGGCGGAGACGGCCCGGACGGCCGCAAGTACTGCCTGGTTCCCCGAAAGCTCCAGGACCTGGAACACCGGCGTGTCGTGCTGCTGGGCCCGGCCCACAACCATCCCCACAATCCGCTCCCTTCCGAGCGGGACATGGGCGCGTTGAGGCCCGCGGGCTGGTCTCCCCTGGGCACGTCCCGGTTCCTCGAACAGGAAACAGGGCGCATCTGGGAGCGTGAGCTGTACATCTTCCACAAGGACAAGCTGGGGCACTGCAGCGCCTACAGCTACAACTACGCGACCCGCGTCGTGTCCGCGCTGAGAGCAGGCCATTGGATTCCCATCGGGAAGGCCGAAGGACACTGGGGCGCGTTCAAGGCTTTCGAGGGAAAGGACTGGCTGCCATGACGCTGCATGGGTTCCGCACGCTCGGACTCGGGCTCCTGGGTCTTGGACTGAGTGGGTGCGGTCTGCTCGGCTACCACAAGCTCCCCGTGGCTCCGCGTGCGTCCGAAGAAGAAGCCGCCCGGGTGCGCTTCCCGGAGTCCTTCGACAACGCCACCCATCTTCCGGGTCCCATGCTGGAGGCCCTGAGCCTGGCCCTGAACGACTTCCTGCCGCCGGGCCGGAAGGTCCAGACCAATGCTCGCGACCCGCGCATCGCGGAGTGCCTGTCGCGTCGCGACACCTACGAGACGCGCGTGCTCCGCTCCGAGGACGGACTGTTCTTCATCTCCTTCATCCCGGACCTGTCGCGCTGTGGTCTGGATGCGGAGATCCTGGATGGCGGCGCCGTCTACTGCGTCGATGCCCAGGGCCGTATCGTGGCCGTGCGCTGAAGCCGTGTCCCTGACAAGCGAACAGGCAAGGAGGGAAGCGCCGGGCTTTCCGCCCCTGCCCATGCGCGCCGGGCCGCCTCACCTCTAAAGGCATTCATGTCTTCGTCGGATTCACAGGAGCGGGGCCCTGCTCAGGAGGGGCGCGCGCCCATGAAGGGCAGGTCTCCCTCATCCCTGGCGGAGTTGCTGGACACCGACCGCGAAGCGCTCATGGCGGATTGGGTCGCACGGGTGGCTCCCCTCTTCAAGACCCTGCGCCTGTCACGCGAGCAGATCATCGACGCCCTGCCCGCCTTCCTCGATGAGCTGCACGCCGCGCTCGTGCACGCGGAGGAGGAGCCCCACAGCGCACCGCTCCAACACAGCGAGGCCGCCGGAGCCCATGGCCGTCAGCGCCTGCGCCTGGGCGCCGATGTGACCCTGGTCGCGCGCGAATACGCCCTCCTGCACGACTGCATCCTGGCGCGGGCCGAGCTCGCGGACCTCGACGTGCCGCTGTCGCAGCTGCGCGTGCTCGGCACCTCCATCGACGAGGCGCTGGCCCTGGCCGCGGTCCCCTTCGCGCTCGACAGCGCCGAGCGCCACCACGCGGAGGCCGAGGAGCGCGAACGCTTCTTCCAGCTGTCCCCGGACATGTTCAGCGTCGCGGGCATGGACGGGTACTTCAAGCGCGTGAACACGTACTTCGTCCACGTGCTCGGGTGGAGCGAGCTGGAGCTCTACGAGCGCCCCCTCATGGAGTTCGTCCACCCCGACGACCAGGAGTCCACCCGCGCGGAGATGACCAAGCTGTCCCGGGGAATCCCCACCCTGCGCTTCGAGAACCGCTTCCGCGCCCGCGACGGCCACTACCGGTGGCTCGCGTGGGCCTCGCGCCCCGTGCCCGAGCTGGGCCTCATCTACGCCGCCGCGCGCGACATCACCGAACAGAAGGCCGTCGCCCACGAGCGCGAACGCCTGCTGGAAGCGGTGCGCGAGAGCGAGGCCCGCTTCCGCAACATGGCGGACCATGCCCCCGTCATGCTCTGGGTGACGGACATGCAGGGCTCCACGACCTACATGAACCGGGGCTGGTATGCCTTCACCGGCCAGACGGAGGCCACGGGGCTGGGCTTCGGCTGGCTCGACGCCATCCACCCGGATGACCTGGAGCGCACGCGGCGGACCTTCGTGGACTCCAGCCTCGACCGACGGCCCTTCCGGCTGGACTACCGGCTGCGCGGCGCGGACGGCCAGTACCGCTGGGCCGTGGACACCGGCTCGCCCCGCTTCGACACGGAGGGGCAGTTCCTGGGCTACATCGGCAGCGTCATCGACATCAGCGACCGCAAGAAGGCGGAGATGGAGCGCGAGGCCCTGCTCTCCCGCGAGAGCGCCGCGCGCAAGGAGGCGGAGGAGGCCAACCAGCTCAAGGACGAGTTCCTCGCCACCGTCAGCCATGAGCTGCGCACGCCGCTTACGGCCATCCTGGGCTGGGTGCAGCTCCTGCGCACCGGCCACCTGCCCGAGTCCCGCCGCGAGCGCGCGCTGGAGACCATGGAGCGCAACGCGCGCGCGCAGGGACAGCTCATCGAGGACCTGCTCGACGTCAGCCGCATCGTGTCCGGCAAGCTCAAGCTGGACGTGGCGCCGGTGGACCTGTCCACGGTGGTGCAGCAGGCGCTGGAGTCCGTGCGGCCCGCGGCGGACGCGCGCGGCATCCAGGTGCAGGCCACGGTGGACACCTCCAGCAGCGTCATGGGCGACACGCACCGGCTCCAGCAGGTGGTGTGGAACCTGCTGTCCAACGCGGTGAAGTTCACGCCCAGGGGCGGCTACGTGCGGCTGGTGGTGGCGCGGCGGGACTCCTCGGTGGAGCTCACCGTGGAGGACACCGGCCAGGGCATCTCCGCGGCCTTCCTCCCCCACGTCTTCGAGCGCTTCCGCCAGGCCGACAGCGGCACCACGCGCAAGACGGGGGGCTTGGGGCTGGGGTTGTCCATCGTGCGCCACATCGTGGAGATGCACGGCGGCACCGTCTCCGCCGCCAGCGAGGGCGAGGGCCGGGGCGCCACCTTCACCGTGCGGCTGCCCCTGTCCGTCACCCAGCGGCGCGACCCGGCCATGCCGCCGTCGCCACGGCCTCCGGTGCCCGGCCGGGTGCCCACGCCCCTTCCGGAGCTGGGCGGGGTGCGGGTGCTCGTGGTGGACGACGAGGAGGACGCGCGCGAGCTGTTGCGCACGCTCCTGGAGGACAGCGGCGCCCACGTGGCGACGGCGGGCTCCGCGGCGGAGGGGCTCCAGGTGCTCCAGGCGGAGCGCCCGGACGTGCTCGTCTCCGACATCGGAATGCCGGGGACGGATGGCTATGGCTTCATCGAGCAGGTGCGCGCGCTGCCCGACGAACGGGGAGGCCGCGTCCCGGCGGTGGCCATCACCGCGTACGCCCGCTCGGAGGACCGCACCCGCGTGCTGCGCGCCGGCTTCCAGAGCCACGTGCCCAAGCCCGTGGAGCCCGGGGAGCTGCTCGCCGTGCTCGCGTCGCTCGCGGGCCGGTACCAGACGCTCCCGAAGGCGTGACGGCCGATCAGCCCACGTGCCACGTAGGACGCTGGACACGGCGGTCCGCATCCTCCTGGCCAGCGGGCGGGGGCAGGGCTTACCTTCCCTGCATGCGTCCGCCGCCCGGACAACTGGCGATGTTCAACGCCCCGGCGCCCGGGCGGGACCCGGCGCGCTCGCGGCTGCCCTCCCGCGAGGACGCGCTGCCCCGGGCCGCGGACCTCGCCCGGCGGGTGTCCGCCCTCCTGGGCCTGCCCGTCCACCTGCGCCTCACCGACAACCGCGCCACCCTGGTGAGCTTTCGCCGCCTCGCCGACGGCGTGCGCCTGCGCCTGCACCACCTCTTCCTGGACGCACCGGACCCCGTGGTGCGCGCCCTGGCCCTCTACGTGGCCGGCGACACCGCCGCCCGGGAGGTGCTGGAGGCCTTCAGCCACGCCCACCACGGCCAGGTGCGCCGGGAACGCAGGCCCGGCGCTCCCCTGCGCACGCGCGGCCGCTGCTTCGACCTCAAGGCCGTCCACGCCCGGCTCGACGCGACGTACTTCGCCGGACGCGTGCAGGGCGTGGAGGTGGGCTGGGCCCGCCGCCCCGCCCGCCTCCACGCCCTGCACGCGTCCGGCGAAGTACGTCGCGT
>NZ_RAVW01000391.1 GCF_003611585.1 Corallococcus exercitus
TACAACATCGACTTTAGCTCTTTTTGTTCAAGCAAAACAGGGCATACGAGAACTGCGCTTGTCACGTGGGCTCTGACATGTGTATAAGACACAGCGCACGCCCCCCGGCCCCCCGCCCGAAAGGGTGGTGGAGGTGCTCGGGTATGATCCGCTGGCGCCCGCGTCGCCGTACCAGGACGCCTGCGAGCCGGCGGCCGCTCCGCCGCGCACCGCCGCGACGTCCTGAGGGCCGCTGTAGCGCCCTGTTCCGTCGGGAATGGGCCGTGCTCTTTCGGACGGACCTTCGCGCTTTCAGACGGGAATGCGGCTGGTGGCCCCTCGTTCGGTGCCTATATTGAGAGCCGTTGGTCATCCACCGTCGCTCGCCGTCAGCAATCGCACCCGAACCAGGTCAGGTCGCGAAGCCCACGATGCGAAAGAACTTCATCCTCGACACGAATGTCCTCCTCCATGACCCCCGCAGCATCTACGGGTTCAAGGACAACAACGTCATCATCCCCATCTACGTCATCGAGGAGATTGATCAGTTCAAGCGCGATCTCTCCGAGCTGGGGCGCAATGCGCGACTGGTGGCGCGCTACCTGGACTCCTTCCGCGCGGAAGGCTCCCTGAAGGAAGGCGTCCCGCTGCCGCACGGCGGGATGCTCCGCGTGGCCTTCACCGACCGTTCGCTGCCGTCCTCCATGGCGGACGGCAACCTGGTGGACAACCGCATCCTCGCGGTGGCCCTGGACATGATGGAGACCGAGCCGGACACCCAGGCCGTCTTCATCACCAAGGACACCAACCTGCGCATCCGCGCCGACGCCCTGGGCCTGTCCGCCCAGGACTTCGACACGGAGCGCGTGGAGATCACCGACCTCTACACCGGCTTCACGGAGCTGCTCGTCCCCACGGAGATGGTGGATCAGCTCTACAAGCCCGGCGGCGAGGTGGAGGTGCCGGCCCAGGACCGGCTCTTTCCCAACCAGCTGGTGCTGCTCAAGGACGAGCTCAACCCGTCCCACACCGCCATGGCCCGCTTCAACGGCGCCAAGGCGCGGCTGGTGCCGCTGGCGCGCAGCAGCAAGGAAGGCACCTGGGGCATCCGGCCGCGCAACATGGAGCAGGCCTTCTGCCTGGACCTGCTGCTCAACGACGAGATCAAGCTCGTCACGATTGTCGGCAAGGCGGGCACGGGCAAGACGCTGCTCGCCATCGCCGCGGGCCTGCAGAAGGTGACGGAGGAGGGGCTGTACCACAAGCTGCTGGTCAGCCGTCCCATCTTCCCCCTGGGCCGGGACATCGGCTACCTGCCGGGCAGCGTCGAGGAGAAGCTCAACCCCTGGATGCAGCCCATTTTCGACAACGTCGAGTTCCTCATGAACCTGAGCCGCGCGGACAAGAAGGCCGGGCGCGGCCACCATGAGCTCATCGACCTGGGGCTGATGGAGATCGAACCGCTCACGTACATCCGCGGGCGCAGCATCCCCAACCAGTTCATCATCGTGGACGAGGCGCAGAACCTCACGCCACACGAGGTGAAGACCATCCTCACCCGCGTGGGCGACAACACGAAGATCATCCTCACCGGCGACCCGTTCCAGATCGACAATCCGTACGTGGACTCGACGAACAACGGGCTCGTGCACGTGGTCAACCGCTTCAAGAACGAGAAGATCGCCGGCCACATCACCATGGCCAAGGGCGAGCGCAGCATGCTGGCCGAGTTGGCGGCCAACCTGCTGTGAGGCGCCCGAAGCCCGTGCCTGCTAGAGACAAGCCATGACCCAGGACGGCACCGACAAGCCCGACACCCCCGGCGAGGAGAAGAAGCCCCTCGTCGAGTACCCCTCCGTCTACGAGTACAAGGTGATGGGCAAGGCGACGGTCGAGGAGACGCCCGAGTTCGAGGAGCACGTGCGCTCGCTCTTCCGGCGGAAGATGGGGATGGAGGTGTCCCCGGACTCCATCCACGTGCAGCACAGCCGCAAGGGGAAGTTCGTGTCCCTGAGCGTGTCCGTGCTGCTGCTCTCCGAGGAGCAGCGCCGGGGCATCTACGAGGCGCTGCACCAGGATCCGCGCATCGTCTACTACCTGTGAAGCAGGCGGTGCGCGGGCGGATGCCCCAGGGGGCCCGGGGCCCGCCGGCGGCTGGAAGTCCGGCCAGGGTGCGTATATGAGGGTGGAATGAGTCCCGCCGAGCACTTCCCGCTGTACCACCCGCCGGGGGCGCAGCGCGCGTTCGGATCAGACGACGCCACGCGCCGCTTCGCCAAGGTGGCCCAGCTCGAACCGGGCTCGCGCGTGCTGGTGCTCGGCTGTGGTCCGGAGGGCGGCGCCGCCGTGCTGCTGGCCCAGGAGCTGAAGTGCTCCGTGGTGGCCGTGGACACGGAGGAGGCCCTGGTGTCCCCCGTGCGCGAGCGCGTGCGCTCCCAGGGCCTGTCGGACCGCATCGAGGTGCGCCGCGTGGCGCCGGACGCGCTGGGCATGCTGGACGGCCCCTTCCACGGCATCCTCGTGCCGGGGCGCGTGCACTACCCGCTGGACGTGTCGCTGCGCGTGTTCCGCCCGCTGTTGGGCAAGCGCGGCCGCGTGGGCTTCACCTTCCCGGCGCGCGTGGGCCGCTTCACGCCCAAGCCCGTGCTGGACTTCTGGGAGAAGCGCCTGGGCGCGCCGCTGCTGCTGCCGCGCGAGCTGCTCCAGGCGCTGGAGACCGCCGGCTTCGAGCCGGAGTCCGTGGAGTCGCTGCACGACACGGAGCTGGACGCGCTCTACAAGGACATGGAGGCGCACCTGCCGGAAGGGGCCTCGCCGGAGAGCGCTGGCTTCCGCGAGGAGCTGGCCCTGCACCGCGAGCACAACCAGCGGCCGGGCGTCAGCTACGCGTTCGCCGTGGGACGGCGCAAGGAGCCGGGTGAGAAGCCCCCGGCGTCGCGCGATCGCGGCTGAAAGCAGCAGGGGGCTTGAAGCGTGGGGGAGGGCCCGGAGGCTTCCGGACCCTTCAACCGCTGGGACCTACTGCACGCCGTTGAAGTCGAGCAGCTCGATGGACTCGGGCGCCACGGACAGCGTGACCTGCTCGCGGTAGCCGGCCGCGTCGCCGCCGACCTGGAAGGGCATGGGGCGCGCGAAGCGGATGGTGACCTCGCGGGCGTGGAAGTCGTGCAGGCCTTCCGGAGCCCAGCGGCCGTTCCACAGGCGGGGCAGGTTCGCCAGCACCTGCGTGGGCGACACCTGTCCCAGGCGCAGCTGCAGGAAGCCCCGGCGATCATTCGCGTGGGGGAACATGCGGAAGCCGTAGCCGTAGAAGGGCATGGTGCCCGCGGCGGCCATCATCAGCTTGCCCCGGAAGAGCACCGAGCCCGGCGCCAGCGGCCCGCCCACGGCCTGGCCTTCCGCGCCCAGCCGGTAGGCCTCCGACGGGCCATTGACGACTTCGCACTCCACCAGCACGGAGCTGGTGAGGTAGTGCGGCACCGTCTTGAAGGCCACCGCGGAGAAGTAGCCGCCACCGCCGGACATGACCCGCTTGAGCATGCCCTTGCCCAGCGACTCCTTCACGGAGATGTAGTCGTTGAGCACCTTGCCATCCACGCCCAGGCCCGCGAAGGGCGCGCGCTGGCCGTCCACCTGCACCAGGTCCATGGTGCGCACGCCGGGCACTTCCGCCGCGCGGGCGCGCACCACGTCGTTGAGGATGCCGTCGCCCCGGGTGCTGGACGCGTTGACGAACGCCGCGATGCCATTGCCCGTGCCCAGCTTGAGGATGCCGAAGCGCGGCGCGGCCTGGCCGGCGAACTTCCCGCGCGGGCCCACCTGCTGCAGCACCTCGTTGACGAAGCCCATGAAGGTGCCGTCGCCGCCGCCCGTGAAGACGGTGGGGTAGCCCCGCTCCAGCACCGTCTGCGCGATGCGGCGCGCGTCCAGCGGCGAGCGCGACAGGAACAGGTCCTCTTCTGGCACCACGTGCGACAGCAGCTTGACGACCCGGGCATCCACCTTGCGGGCGTTCGCGTTCAGCAGCACCGCGACCTTCGGTTCGGCGGACGGCTGCGCCGCGGGCGAGCGGCGGAAGTCCGTGGAACGGAGGGGCTGAACCAGCATGGACGACTCCAGAGGGGCGGGGAGCGGTATGACAGCGATGACGCGGTTCGGACTGTGCACTTTTCTCGCCAACCCCTGACGCGAGGCGTTAGCCAGGCGCCCTGATGGAATTTCGAGGGGTTGAACGGTCCGCTGGTGTCCAAAATGCCCGCCCGGTTGCTACCGCGGGGTGACGGCGGTGTAGAGCGCGTTACGCACCCGTGGCGCCCGGATGGCGTTCCTGTGACGCGGCGCCTCCTGCTTGGGCAAGGGGGCCTGCGCACTGCGCTACGCAGCGGCCGTCATCACCTTTGCGCTGGGTGCCCGGGCCTACGGGGAAACCCGTCCTCGCGTTTGACACACCGGGGGGGGTGGTTACGTTGGGCATACATCGGGATTTCGCAGGAAAAACGCAGTTATTTCCAGAGGATGGGAACCGTGGGCAAGATTATCGGAATCGACCTGGGCACCACGAACAGCGTGGTGGCGATCATGGAGGGTCGCGAGCCCAAGGTCATCGTCAACGAAGAGGGAGCCCCCACCACGCCTTCGGTGGTCGCCTTCACGAAGGACGGGGAGCGCCTGGTCGGCCAGGTGGCGAAGCGCCAGGCCATCACCAACCCGGAGCAGACCGTCTACTCGGTGAAGCGCTTCATGGGCCGCCGTTTCGAGGAGACGACCGAGGAAGCGAAGCTCGTCCCCTACAAGGTGGCCCGGGGCCCCAACGGCGACGCGCGCGTGGACATCGCGGGCAAGCAGTACAGCGCGCCGGAGATCAGCGCGCAGGTGCTGCTGAAGCTCAAGCGCGCCGCGGAGAACTACCTGGGTGAGAAGGTGACGGAGGCGGTCATCACCGTCCCCGCGTACTTCAACGACGCCCAGCGCCAGGCCACCAAGGACGCCGGTGAGATCGCCGGCCTCACGGTGCGCCGCATCGTGAACGAGCCCACCGCCGCCGCGCTCGCGTACGGCATGGACAAGAAGAAGGATGAGAAGATCGCCGTCTACGACTTCGGCGGCGGCACCTTCGACGTGTCCATCCTGGAGGTGGGTGAGAGCGTCGTGGACGTGCTCGCGACCAACGGCGACACGCACCTGGGCGGCGACAACATCGACCTGGAGATCATGAACTGGCTGATCAGCGAGTTCAAGAAGGACACCGGGCTCGACGTCAGCAAGGACAAGATGGTCATCCAGCGCCTGAAGGAGGCGGCGGAGAAGGCCAAGATCGAGCTGTCCAGCGCGATGCAGACGGACATCAACCTGCCGTTCCTCACGGCGGATGCGTCCGGTCCGAAGCACCTGAACGTGAAGCTCACGCGCGCCAAGTTCGAGCAGATGATTGGCCCGCTGGTGGAGCGTTCGCTGGAGCCGTGCCGCAAGTGCCTCAAGGACGCGGGCCTGGAGCCCAAGGACCTCAACGAGGTCGTGCTCGTGGGCGGGACCACGCGCATCCCCATGGTGCAGGAGGCGGTGAAGCGGCTGTTCGGCAAGGAGCCGAACCGCACGGTGAACCCGGACGAGGTCGTGGCGGTGGGCGCCGCGGTGCAGGCGGGCGTGCTCTCCGGCGAGGTGAAGGACATCCTCCTGCTGGACGTGACGCCGCTGTCGCTGGGCGTGGAGACGCTGGGCGGCGTGATGACGAAGCTCATCGAGCGCAACACGACCATCCCCACGCGCAAGTCGGAGACCTTCTCCACGGCGGCGGACGGCCAGACGCAGGTGGAGATCCACGTGCTGCAGGGTGAGCGCGAGATGGCGGGCGACAACCGCAGCCTCGGCCGCTTCCACCTGACGGGCATGCCCCCGGCGCCGCGCGGCGTGCCGCAGATCGAGGTGACGTTCGACATCGACGCGAACGGCATCCTCAACGTGAGCGCGAAGGACAAGGCGACCGGCAAGGAGCAGAAGGTCACCATCAGCCACTCGTCCGGTCTGTCGAAGGACGAAGTGGAGAAGATGGTCACCGACGCGCGCAGCAACGAGGCCGCCGACAAGGCGCGCCGCGAGCTGGTCGAGGTGAAGAACCAGGCGGAGAGCCAGGCCTACGCCGCGGAGAAGATGGTCAAGGAGAACAAGGACAAGCTCACCCCCGACGTGGCGAAGGCCATCGAGGACGGTGTCGCGGAGCTCAACAAGGTCCGCGAGGGGCAGGACAAGGACGCCATCAAGGCGGCCCTCGAGAAGCTCCAGCAGGCCAGCTACAAGGCGGCGGAGGAGATGTACCGCGCCACCGGCGGCGCGCCGGGTGCCACGCCTCCTCCGGGCGCCGAGCCCTCCGCGGCTCCGGGCTCCAGCGCCCAGCCGTCCGCGAAGGACGACGTGGTGGACGCCGAGTTCCGCCAGTCGTAAGGCCGTGAGCCACCCGCCGCCTGGCGGGGGCTGAAGTCCGAGGGCCGGTGCTCCGACGAGGGGCGCCGGCCTTCGTCTTTTCGGACGGGTGTGCCGGAAGCGGGATGAGGGCTAAGGATCAACCCCGCGATTTCACGCGGGCGCGGGTGGCGAAGGCACTGCAAGGGGCGGGCGGGTTCCTCGCTGTCCCGCACCAAGGTGTCCGCCCATGTCCCGCATCGACTCGCTGCTGTCCGCCGTCCTCCCGGACGTCGCCGCCCCCGACGTCACATCCCTTCCCTCGGCCACGCGCTCGGAGGCGCCTTCACGGACGACGGCCGCTCCGGCCAACTCCGTGGAGGTGTTTCGGGGCGCCGGTGCGCCGGCCGCGAGTCCCGCGCGGGCAGCGCAGGTGGCGCCCCGGACGCGGGAGGGCAATGGCTTCGACTTCGGCGTGGGGGGCGCGTTCCCGCCGAAGCCCACGGGCTCCCTGCAGGAGCAGGTGAAGCAGGGGGCACGGCTGATGGAGCAGACCCAGGCCGCGGCCTTCAGCGTGACGTTCGAGCAGGGGCCCGCGATGGATGCCTACGCGCGCAAGCAGCTGGGGCACCTGGACCCGAGCCCGCCCATCGCGGGCGCGCCCACGGCGCTCACGGACTACACGAGCACCATCCCCGGCGTGTCCGCGAAGGCGGCCTTCGAGGCCTTCGTCAGCAACCCGGAGCTGCTCTTCGGCGCGGCGGGCATCTCACTGCGCCCGGCGGCGAGCGCGCTGACGGACGGCGCCCGGCTGTTCCTGGAGGAGCAGGGGCCGCCGCCAGTGTGGGCGCCCATCACGGTGAAGCTCAACGAGACGGAGCGCGTCGTCCACATCACCACCCTGGACGGACACCCGCTGCGGGGCACCAACCAGTTCGTCTTCGACGACGACGGCAGCGGAGGCACGCGCATCCGACAGTACTCTGCATTCCAGGGCAGCTCTCCGGCGACGTCGGTGGGCCTCGTGCTGATGGATCCTATTGAACGGCAGCACGACATCTGGCGCAGCGTGCACGGACAACTGCATGAGATGCTCAAGCCGCGTTGACATACTGGGCCCTGGGGGAGGTGACGCATGACGACGCTCCAGACGACACCGCCGGGACATGACGTGGTCCTCTACGACAGCCACTGCCGCGTGTGCAGTGGCGCCGCGCGGGAGATGCGCAAGCTGGTGGGGGGGCAGGGCACGCAGCTGCTCTCGTTCCGTGACGAGGGTGTCCTGGACGCCTTCCCGGGCGTGAGCTTCGAGCGCTGCGAGAAGGCCATGCAGCTCATCCAGGCGGATGGCCGGGTCCTGGAGGGAGCGGAGGCCATCGTCCGCGCGCTGGGCCGGCGGCCATTGGGGCGGCTGCTCTACGTGTACTACGTCCCGGGCTTAAAGCAGCTGGCGGACGCGGTGTATGGGGTGGTGGCCCGCTACCGCTTCCGCATCGCGGGTCGCGACTGCCCCGACGGGGCCTGCGCGGTGCACTTCAAATAGGGGGAGGGGCGCGGGTAGCATGCGGCCTTCCCCGCATTCTCCTGGCTCCTTCGTGACTTCGCCTCCTCCGAACCTGCAGGCCGCCCAGTCCTTTCGCCGCTTCTTCGGGGAGCTGCGGGAGACGTACCTGGAGCGCGAAACGCTGTTCACGCAGATTGAGCTGGCGCTGCTCTGCCGCGAGCACGTGCTGGTGGTGGGGCCGCCCGGGACGGCGAAGAGCGCGGTCGCCAGCGCCGTCCTGGGGCGCATCACCGACGAGGTGTCCGGGCTGCCGTCGCTGTTCTCCAAGCAGATCGCGGAGACGACGCTGCAGACGGACCTCATCGGCCCGGTGGACTTCAAGGTACTCACGGAGACCGGCCGCACCGAGTACCTCACCGACGAGGGCATGCTGGGGTCGGTGCACGCGTTCCTGGACGAGGTCTTCGACGGCCGGGACATGTTGCTGCGCTCCATCCTCAACGTGATGTACGAGCGGGAGCTGAAGCACGGCCGCAAGGTGACGACCGGCCGCACCGAGTGCGTGGTGATGACGAGCAACCGGTACCTCACGGAGGTGCTCGCGCGCTCGCCGGAGCTGCTCCTGGCCTTCGCGGACCGGTTGAGCTTCATCAGCTTCGTGCCCAAGGCCTTCGCCCGGAGGGAGAGCCGGGCCGCCATGCTGCACCGCTTCGTGCACGGGACGCGGCCGGACCTGCGCGCCACGCTGACGCTCCAGCAGCTGGACCTGCTCCAGGACGCGGTGGCCCAGGTGAAGGTGCCCGGCCACGTGCTGGAGGGCGTGGAGATGCTGACGGACGCGCTGGAGCGCGCGCTCGTGGCGCAGGTGTCGAAGCTGCCGGACTACGTGCCCACGAAGTACTTCTCCCAGCGCTCGGTGGTGAAGGCGCTCTGGACGCTGAAGGCGGCGGTGGTGCGCGATCAGATCTACCGCCGTCCGGACCGGCCGCTCGAGGCGACGGTGGAGGACCTGGACGCGCTGCGCTGGTTCTTCCTGCTGGGCGGACCGCCCGCGGCGGAGGCGGACGCGCTGCTCAAGGCGGCGGTGGACCCGCGCGAGCGGGCGCAGCTGGAGATCGTCCGGTTGGAGCAGCGCACCTTCGACGAGGTGCTGGGCAAGGTGCGCCAGGAGCTGGGCGGCGGCGTGGAGCGCGAGGCGACGACGCTCGCGGCCGCGGATGACGTGAACGCGGCGGAGGGCTTGAGCCGCAACTGGCAGGCGGGGGTGGTGTCGAGCACCGCTCGCGGCGTGCTGGGCAAGCTGGTGCCCGGACCGCGCCACGGCCAGAACCGGGCTCCGCTGCTGGTGGCGGCGCGCGCGCTGGTGGCGGCACTGGAGCAGCGGCTGTCGCGGGGCATGACGGTGGGGCAGGGGG
>NZ_RAVW01000392.1 GCF_003611585.1 Corallococcus exercitus
GCGGGAGCGGCCGGCGCGGCGGCGACCGGGGCCTCGGGCTTCGCGGGGGCGGCGGGCGCGGTGGCGCAGGCGGAGGAACAGACGAGCGGGACGACGAGCAGGTGTTTCCAGGAGCGCATGGGCGCGCAGTCTGTCACGCGCCCTGGCACGCCGCGCGGCGGAACGACCTTCCGGAACCGCCGTTGTCAGTCATTCGCGGGAAAGCCAGACACGCTGTCCTGGCTTCACTTCGAATCCGTGGAGCCGGGTGGCGTGGCGCGGGGGCTGACCTTGCGCAGCTCGTGGAAGTGCTCGCGCACGAACCGCGCGGCGTTGAGCAGGGCATCCACGGGGCCCACGCCCACCATGCTCACGGTGATGGGCACCGCGTGGCCGATGACCACGGGGCAGTACCAGTCCCCGTTGGCATCCTGCGGGATGGGCACGGGCCGGCCCAGGGTGACGCGGGAGACGTGCTTGCGCCCGTGGTCGTCCTCGAAGGACCAGAAGTCATCGGCCACGGGGTCGCTGATGGACGCGTGGTGCGGAGGGCCAGGGTTCATGGACGGCTCCTTACCCTGCATCGTCAGGGCAAGCAGTGGAATGGGAGACGCATGCGTTGATGCGCGAGCACATGCCCTTGCATGCCGCCTTCGAGCCCTGGACGACGGACCAGCAGAGCTGCCGCTGCCACGTCTCGGAGAGGCCCCGACAGTATGACTCCAGGGCCGCGCCTCCCGCATCACAGGCCTTGAAGCAGGAGTCCAGGTCGAACGCTCCAGGGGCGGATGCGGCCGGTGGGGCGCAGCCTTCGGGGTTCAGCGCGCAGAAGCTTCCGGGACCGCGTGAATGATCCGCTCGAAGTTCGGTGGAAGGCGTGGAGGCGCATCCACCTCCGCCAAGCAGCATCACGAACACCCAGAGGCCGGGAGCGATGTCTGGCGATCCTCGATGCATGCGGCATCGTCTCTGCCCCCTCACTGGACCGGCATCACCCTCCCGTCCGACCCATCTGTTCGCCGTGAGACCACCTATTCTCCCGGCGTGGCCTGGGCCACGGCCGGGGCGGGGACGTACTCCTCGCTCGTGGCCAGGGTGCCCAGCTCGTTCACTCCGCCCACCACCAGCACCGTGCCCCGGCGCAGCCACAGCGCTCCGGCTTCGCCTCGCGGCTCATGCAGCGTGGGCGCCTGCGTCCAGGTGCCGGGGACCGGGTCGAAACGCTCCGCGGAGGCCAGCGTGCCTCGCGACGAGTGCTCGCCGCCCACCACCAGCACCGCGCCCTCCGCCGTCACCAGCGCCGCGTGGTGCTCTCGCGGCACCGCCGGGGCCTCCACCAACTCCCAGGCGTTGCGCTCCGGCACGTAGACCTCCGCCGTCCTCGCCGCCTGCGTCGTCGTGCCGCCCACCACCAGCACGCGCCCGTCCGGGAGCAGCGTCACGGTGTGCCCCAGCCGGTGCGTGCCCGCCGCGCCTCCCACCGCTCCCGCCTTCTCCCAGTGGCCCGTCGCCGGGTCGTACAGCTCCGATTGCAGGCCGCTGACGAAGAGCACCTTGCCCGTGCGCAGCACCACCGCCGTGCCCGCGCCGCCTCGCACGAAGCCCGGCGCCTCCACCGCGCTCCACGTCCCCGCCACCGGGTCGAACAGCTCCGCCGAACGCACCGGCCGCAGGTCCACGTCCGTTCCGCCCGCCACCAGCACGCGCCCGTCCGGCAACACCACCGCCGCCGGGTCGTTGCGCGCCTCGGCCATGGGCGCCGCTGGCGTCCACACGCCTGTGTCCGGCGCGTACAGCTCCGCGCTCGCCAACGCGCCCACCGTCACGCCGTTGGAGCCGCCCACCACCAGCACGCGCCCATCCAGCAGCCGCACCGCCGCGTGGTTGCGCCGCGCCGTGCGCAGCGCCCCCGTGGACCGCCACCGCCCCGTGTCCGGGTCGAAGACCTCGCAGCTGCCCAGCGTGCGGCTGCCGTCATGCCCCCCCGCCGCCAGCACCCGCCCGTCCTCCAGCGCGACGTAGGGCAACAGCCGCCGGGGCGTGGACAGCACGCCCGGCACCGGCGACTCCACGCTGCCCGCATCCGCTCGAGGCGCGGGACCGCAGGCGAGCACCACCCCCAACCACAGCATCGTGACGCAAGATGTCGAGAACCGTCGCATGACCCCACCGGGACGCCTGGCCGAGGGGTTCGTCTAACGCGCCGGTCTGACACTCCAGCCCGCGCAAGACCCTGTGATTCCAGGGCCTTGCCCTCCGGGTTGGACGCGTCAGTGCCGGGTGGGACCCACGGGGTCGTTCGTGGGCTCGGTGTCCATGCCCTCGCTGTTGCGCGGCGGCAGGGCGCTCCCATCGTCGTCCACCTCCAGCGTGAGCTGGGAATGGTCCGCCGGCTTGAGCAGGACCTCGTCCCCGGTCACGGCCTCCACGTCGCTGTACTCGACCAGGTAGTCGCGCCGGGGAATGGGCACCAGTCCCTGCTCCAATTCGAAGTGCGTGTCGCCCACGCCCGCCACCCTGCCCAAGGGGTGTCCGTCGGCGGTGCGCACCGACATGCCCTCGCGAACCTCTCCCGCGTGAATCATCGTGTCGCTCCTCGCGCTCATGGGGTCCTCACCAAGAGTGGGGTCGCTCCCGCCGTCGTGCGCGCCATGCCAGGCAGCCCGGTGGGCCCACGGGCCGCCTCCAAGGCGGGGGGCCGGCCCCGCGCGCGGCCCCGTTGCGCGGTGCCTAACGTTGACGCAGGAGGCCCCCATGTTGCTGGAACTGTCGAACGACGAATCGCGCGTGCTGAAGGACGCCGTGGACTCCTCGCTGCACACGCTGCTGGATGAAATCGCCCACGCGGATCAACGCGAGTTCAAGGAAGCGCTGCGCCAGCGCTACGACCGGCTGGCCGCGCTCCAACACCGCCTGGAGCCCATCGTGGAGAGCGAACAGGTCTACGCCTGACTCACACCGCGAGGCCCGTCCTCGCGTCGAACCGGCGCAGGAACCGCGCGTCGTGGCGCAGCCACACCGTATCCCCGCTCGCCGCGCGGAAGTCTCCGGGCGCCCGCGCCACCAGGCGCTCGCCGCCCGTCTCCACCGTCACCCAGACCTCCGCGCCCATGGGCTCCACCAGGTACACGCGCCCTTCGCGCGCGTCCGGTGGGCACGGGCCCTGGCCGATTTGCAGGTGCTCCGGCCGCAGGCCCAGCACCGCGTCACCATCCGACATTCCCAGCGTGGACGGCTTCACCAGGTTGATGCGCGGAGAGCCGAAGAAGCCCGCCACGAAGAGGTTCGCCGGCGCGTCGTACAGCTCGCGCGGCGGGGCCACCTGCTGCACCTCGCCCTGGCTCATCACCACCACGCGGTCCGACAGCGTCATCGCCTCCGCCTGGTCGTGCGTGACGTAGATGAACGTGGCCTTGAGCTGTTCGTGCAGCTTCTTGATTTCGCCGCGCATCTGCGTGCGCAGGGCCGCATCCAGGTTGGACAGGGGCTCGTCGAAGAGGAACACCTTGGGCCTGCGCACCAGCGCGCGCCCCAGCGCCACCCGCTGCCGCTGTCCGCCCGACAGCTCCTTCGGCCGGCGCGCCAGGAGCGCCTCCAGCCCCAGCACGCCGGACACCTCGCGCACGCGCGCCTCGACGTCCTTCGCGTCCATGCCCGCCACCTTCAGCGGGAACGCCAGGTTCCCCGCCACGTCCAGGTGCGGGTAGAGCGCGTAGCTCTGGAACACCATCGCGATGTCGCGCTCGCGCGGGGACAGGTCGTTCACCAACTGCCCGTCGATGCGCAGCTCGCCGCCGGACAGCTCCTCCAGCCCGGCGATGAGGTTCAACGTCGTGGACTTGCCGCAGCCAGAGGGGCCCACCAGCGACACGAACTCGCCGTCCGCGATGTCCAGCGTCACGCCCTTCACCGCCGCCACCCCACCCCGGTACACCTTGCGCACGTCCTGCAGGGACACCGTCGCCAAGGCTCCGCACCTCCGCGCGGGCCACGCCCCGCGAAAAGCCCCAGCATCGCCGCTCCCGTCCCTGCGCGAAGCCCGCTCACCTCCGTCCGTCACCCCCAGGACATCTTCCGAGCGAGGCGCCAGGGCGTCCGGAGCGCCTCAGCGCTCCACCGTCACGCCCTTCCAGAAGGCCACGTAGCCCTGGATGTTGGCCGCGGCCGACTTGGGCTCCGGGTAGTACCAGGCGGCGTCGGCGTTCGTCTTCCCGTCCACCTCCACGGAGTAGTAGCTCGCCTCGCCCTTCCACGGACAGTGGGTGTGCGTGGCGCTGGGCTTGAAGTGCTCGCGCACCAGGCTGTCCGGCGGAAAGTAGATGTTGCCCTCCACCGTCTCGTAGGTGTCGCTCTTCGCGAGCACCACTCCGTTCCATTTCGCGACTGGCATGGGAAAGCCTCCTGATGCGTGTGGGGTAACGGCGCGTCAGCCCGCGCGCGCGGCCTGGCTGGATGCGTGCTGCGTGAGGAAGGGGGCGAGCTCCGCGTTGACGAGCGCCGGCTCCTCCACCGAGGACGAGTGGCCCCCGCGCGACAGGCGCACCAGCGTGGAGCCCGGGATGAGGGAATGGATGCGCTCCGCCTTCGCGGGCACCGTGGCGCGATCCTCCTCTCCCACGATGACGAGCGTGGGCGTGCGGATGCGCGGCAGCTCGTCCGCGATGGGCTTGCGTTTGATGACGCCGTTGACGGCGCGGTAGATGTCGCGGCGGTTGCCCTTCAGGCGCGCGCGCCACAGCGCCCGCTCCTCCGAGCGGCCCGGGTCGGTGAGGAACGACGTGCCGAACATGATGCGCATCACCGGCGCGGTGACGGGGGCCAGGCCCACGTAGCGCGCGACGAGGTTGAGCGCGGTGTAGCGCGGCACGTTGGCGGGGGGCTCCGGGTCGGCGGACGTCTCCAGCAGCACCAGCGAGCGCAGCAGGTCCGGCCGGCGCGCCGCGAGCCGCATGCCCACGAAGCCACCCATGGACAGGCCCACGAAGTGGACGGGCCCCACGCGCAGGGACTCGAGGAACGCCACCGCGTCCGCGTACACCGTCTCCATGTCGATGACGGACTCGGGCGGCACGTCGCTCTGGCCCTGCCCCCGGTGGTCGTACGCGATGCAGCGGAAGCGGCCGCGCAGGGCCTCCACCTGCGGGTCGAACAGCCGGGTGCTCCAGAGGAGGCCGTGGCTGAAGACGACCACGTCTCCGGGGCCTTCGGTGTCCTCGTAATACAGCCGGGTTCCATTCACGGACCGCATGGGCATGGGCACGGCCTCCCTTCGCTAGGAGGCGACCCTAATCCAGGCCTCGCCAGGACCGCAGCCCTCCCTGGGAGGTCGTTGTCCACTGGAGGAGACAGGCTTGCTCGGAGCGCCGCTTGTGCCGCCCGGCGCTTGGGAGGAGCATGGGCGGCACCTTCCGGATGCGCTCCTCTCGCCCTGTCCTTGTCGCCCTCGCGGTGGTGGTTCTCGCGGTGGGTCTGTTCTTCATGCTGCGCCCCTCCGCGCCGCCCGCGCCCGCGGTGTCCGCGCCGGTGGCCCGGGCGCCGGCTCCGGCAACGCCCCTGGACGCGGGGAGCGTGGCCGCGCCCGTGCCGGTGAAGACGGTGGAGGCGCCGCCCGCGAAGCCGGCGAACCACTTCGTGGGCTCGCAGGTGTGCGCGGACTGCCACGAGGAGCAGCACGCCGGCTGGAAGCATGACTGGCACGCGCGAGCGCTGTCGCCCGCGACGAAGCCGTACGTGGTGGGCACGTTCACGGCGGGCACGCACTTCCAGGGCGAGTCCAGCGAGGCGTGGATGCGCCGCGACGGTGGCAAGTACCTCATGCGCACCAAGGGCGCGGACGGGAACCTGGGCGAGTGGCCGGTGCAGTGGCTGGTGGGCGGCAAGCGGATGCAGGACCCCATCACGCTGATGCCGGACGGCCGCTGGCAGGTGCTGCCGGTGTACTTCCACGTGACGGGCAAGGGCGAGTGGGTGGACTACTCGGAGAAGAAGCAGGGGGCGCTGGCGCCGGACCACCCGTTCTTCTGGGCGAACTTCCGCCGCAGCGCGCAGCACGCGTGCCTGGACTGCCACGTGACGGGGCTGGACGCGCGCTATGACCGGGCGAGCCACCAGTGGGAGACGAAGTTCGCGGACGCGGGCGTGGCGTGCGAGTCCTGCCACGGGCCCGGCGGGCGGCACGCGGAGTCGCAGCTGCCGGCGGACATCATCCAGCCGGCGAAGCTGTCGAAGGACGAGGGCTTCGCGGTGTGCGCGCAGTGCCACGGGCCGCGCCGCACGCTGTTCCCCATGCTGGACGCGCGGCACCGCTTCCAGCCCGGCCAGCGCTATGACGCAAGCTATCAGCCCATGGTGCTGCTGGTGGGCAACGACCGCTCCGGGGACTTCTTCGCCGACGGGCGTCCCAGCACCTCCAGCTTCGAGTACCAGGCGCTCATCCAGTCCAAGTGCCACCTGCAGGGCGGGGCCACGTGCCTGACGTGCCACGCGGCGCCGCACGACCCGAGCGCGCCCAACGAGGTGAAGAAGCAGAAGCCGGTGGCTGCGCGCACAACGGTGAACGCGGCGACGTGCCAGGGCTGTCACCAGGAGGTGGTGGCGCAGGGGGAGAAGCACACGCACCACAAGGCGGCGGCGGCGCAGGACTGCCTGGCGTGTCACATGCCGCCGGTGGTGTCGGGCGTGCTGGACCACTTCGCGGACCACGCGCTGGACGTGCCGGTGCCGCGGAACACGGCGCGCCACGACGTGCCCAACGCGTGCAATTCCTGTCATGCGAAGGAGACGCCGGACGCGATGCAGGCCTCGCTGACGAAGTGGTGGCCGAAGGCGGAGGCGCGGCAGCAGCGGCGCATGCGGCTGGCGGACGCGTTCGACGAGAAGACGGCGGCGCAGAGCCGTGGGGCGCTGGAGGCGGTGCTGGCGGACACGTCGGAGGCGGGCACGCTGCGGGGCGCGGCGGCGAAGTTCCTGGCGCGCCGGTTCAAGCACGACGCGGTGCCGGCGCTGCGGGCGGCGTTGAAGGGCACGACGGACAGCACGTTGCGTTCGGACATCATCGACGGGCTGGGCGCGGCGAACGCGCGCGAGGCGACGGAGGACCTGGTGCCGCTGCTCCAGGACGGCTCGCTGTGGGTGCGGCAGGGCGCGGCGCTGACGCTGGCGGCGTTCGGGGACACGCGGGCGATGCCGGCGTTGCAGGCCCTGGCGACGGACCCGGAGACGCGCGGGCTGGTGCAGCCGCACGTGATGCTGGGGCAGCTGGCCATGCGCAAGCGCGACGTCGTCACCGCGACGCGTGAGTTCGAGCAGGCCTTGGACCTGCAGCCCTACAACGCGGACGTGCTGGTGCGGCTGGCGGACCTGTACGTGGTGCAGGGCAACGAGCAGAAGGGCCGCGACCGGCTGCAGGAAGCGCTCCGGTTCGATCCACAGAACCGCTCCGCCAAGCAGCGCCTGGGCATGCTGCCGGCGCAGTGAGGATGGGCGGAGGAGCAAGACTTCTGGGTGCATCGTCGCTGCTCCTCGCGCTGGCCTGCGCGCAGCCTGCGGCGACACCCGGAGTCGTCCAGATCAACGCGCGCGACATTCCCGAGCGCATCCCGGGCCCCATGTCGGGCTTCGGGCCATTCGACACGTACTCGGACGCGCTCATCTCAGCCTGCTCGATGATGCTGAAGCAGCCGCATGCCACGGCAGGGCGGAAGTCGGACATGAACTTCCGGCTCAGGTGGGACCTGTCGCAGGAGTACTGCGCCTGGATCTACTACACGCCCGACGAGCGATTCGAGATGAGCATGATGTCCGTGACCACGATCCAGGACGCGCGAGGCAAACGGAGCTGCCGCCTGCCCCCCAAGGTGGACGACGCCCGCTATCCTCCCGAGAGCCTGGGCTACGTGTATCTGCTTCACACGCATCCTTACGAAGGTGAGCTCACGGAGCAGGATATCCGCTACATCGTCACCATGGGGCTGGAGCACGGCTGGGAGGTGAAGACGAAGGCGGGGATGCTGCGGCTGTCCCTCGTTGCCTTCTTCTCGGCATCGAATGACCTCGCGAATCCCACCTGCGACGGCTTCTTCCAGTACACGCCCGCCAGCGGCGACCTGTCGAAGTGGACGCAGGAGCGGAATCAGTGGCGCCGCCAATCCATTGGCAGCGTGACCTGGATCGACGCGCAGCACTATCGGATCGACCGCCACTAGGCGCGAGGTCGGAGCATCCACGAAGAGGGCTCATGGCGATCAAGCGCTTCATGCTTCCGGCGGTGCTGCTCCTGGCGGGCTGCCTGCGGCCTACGCCTACGCGTGAGGCCTGGACGAACGACACGTCCATCGAGTTCCCCCGCTTCTTCGAGCAGCCTGCCGTGGAAGCAGCCGCGGATGGAGGCATGGTCGAATTGGGTGGCAATGTCCTGCGTGCGCTCGACGTCGCCGCCGCTGACTTCCTGGGCCCACAAGATGCCAACACCCCGTGCGTCGACCGGCGCGAGTCACACCGGTACAGGGTCATGCAGCAGCAAGGCATCCTCTTCATCCGGATCGATGAGGATCCCCGGGCCTGTGGCTTGAGTGCTCCTGCACTGGATTCAGGCGCGCAGTACGCGGTCGGGAGTGATGGCCGCATCCTCCGCCGCCTCCGGGATGGCGAACCGGATGGGTCGCGGGTGCCAACGGATGCGGGCCCCGGCATCCCGGTCCCCACGTCGGAAGTCGGCCGGTCCTTCGACCCACCCGATGGCTCCGTTCCGTTGCCGTTCATCCAGAGCCACGAGTAACCAGCCCCTCCCAGGCCTGGCGGTCATGAACGCCGTGGCGTGCTGAACGCGCGCCCTCCCTTCAAGACAGACGCCCGCACGGCGCTCGCGACGCAGGTTGGCTCTTCCCTTGCCAGAGCCCGCCCCTGGACGCGCCATGTCCCTCCCAATCCCAAAGCCCTGTCTGCCCTTGCGTCCGTAAGGGCAATCCCAGATCTCCAGCCCCTCGCGGGAGGTCTGTCCATTGTCTGCTGAGCACTTCCTCGCCCGGCTGTGTTGTCCATTGGCGCGCCAGGGGCGCGAACCGTGGCGGGGGGCTGGCTTCGCCCCTACCTGGGGAGCTTCCCTTATGAACGCGCTCGTGTTCGCAGCCCTGCTGGTCCCCGCCGGACTCCCCGGCGCGGCGACAGCACAGCCCGGCTCCGGACAATCCCTGCCGGTCCTCGCGCAGGACACCGCGCCACCGCAGCGCGCTCCCCCCGCGCCTCCGCCAGCGCGCGGTCGCGCTCCTGGCG
>NZ_RAVW01000393.1 GCF_003611585.1 Corallococcus exercitus
GGCGAGCGGGGCCGGGGGCGTGTTGCCCGTGGCGGACTTCGCCTCCGGAGCCGTGTCCGGGCAGCCGTCCTCGTCGCGCTCGCCGTTCACCGTCTCCGGCTCGGTGGGGCAGGTGTCGTTCACGTCGGGGATGCCGTCGTTGTCGTCGTCCGGATCCAGGCAGCCGTCGTCGTCCTGGAAGCCGTCGAAGTCCTCGGGGCCCCGCGTGCAGGCGGGCGCACGCGGGGCGGCCACCGGGGCCGGGGCACCTCCCGGCGTGTAGGCCAGCCCCGCGAGGACGCGGAAGGCGGGCGTGCCGTAGCCGCGCGTGAGGCCCGGCCCCGCGCCCACGTGCGCGGTGAAGCCCCGGGCGAAGCGGTACTTCACCGCGCCCAGCAGCTCCAGGGGGAACTCCTCCGTGTCGGACTCCGACAGGCCCACCGCGCCCACGAGCGTGGCCTGCGCGGACAGCGCCTGCGTGAGCGGCACCTCCGCGCCCACGCCGAACGCGAGCTCGTTGCCCACGCGCAGGTTGCGCAGGTCCTGTGCCTTGCGCAGGTTGACGCCCACGTTGGCGAGCAACCGCAGCGACGGCGTGGCCCACTCGCCGGCCACGCGCGGCTGGAAGGTGGGCCCGTCCGCGCCCAGGAAGTGATCCGCGCCGCCGGTGGGCAGGGTGAAGGGCGCGAGCACCGCCAGGTTCAGCGCGCCCTTCGACAGCAGCGCCAGCTTGGGCACCACGCGCAGGTCGCCCAGGCCCGCGGAGCCCACGCCGTCCGCGAACTGCTCGGACACGGCGCCCGCGGACTGCGAGCCGGTGACCGTCAGCGGCAGCACCAGGCCCACCTCCAGCCGGTCGAAGAGGGACACCGCGCCCATCAGGTCCAGGGACACCTGCTCCCGCACGATGCGGTAGACGAACGTCTCCACGCGCGGGTCGTAGAAGTTGAGCGGCTGGTGCGCGTAGTTGAGCGACGCGCCCACGTTCCACGTCAGGTGCGGCGCGACGCGGGCGCTGTGGAGCCCGAGCACGTCATACGCGCCCGGCCCCGGCTTGTACTGCTGCACGTCGATGGCCTGCGACACCGACGCCTGAGCCTCCGCTCGCGACGCGGCGCCCAGCGCCAGGCCTACCGCCACCGTCAACGCCATGCTCCGGGCAGGGAGGGCCCGGCGGCGACGCCCGAGGAACGGCACCGCCAGCAGCCCCAGCGCCAGCGGGAGCAGGCTCCCAGCACCGCCCGTCGAGCAGCCCCGGCCCAGCACGGAGAAATCGTCATCGGCGTCGAGCGGGTTGGTGCCGCCCTTCACCTCGACGCCATCGGAGATGCCGCCCTCGTCGCTGTCCACGCGGTTGGGGTCGGTCTCGTTGGCGTCGCGGGTGCCGTTGGCGTTGGTGTCCTCTTCACCGTCCGACAGGCCATCGCCGTCCGTGTCGCGGGCCAGCGGGTCGGTGGGGTTCTGTCCGTGCACCTCGATGCCATCCTTCAGGCCGTCCGCGTCCGTGTCGGCCTGGCGGCGGTCGGTCTCGGTGGCCTGGGTGATGCCGTCGTGGTTCACGTCTTCCTCGCCATCCGTGAGCCCGTCATTGTCGCTGTCGGTGTCCCGCGCGTCGATGAGCCCGTCGCCGTCGGTGTCGACCAGACCATCCATGCCATCCATCAGTCCGTCGCCGTCGCTGTCGGCGTTGAACGGGTCGAGCCCCAGCTCCAGCTCGGTCGCGTTGTCCACGCCGTCGCCGTCCGCGTCCACGTCGTCGGCCGCGTTGAGCGGATCCGTCTCGCCCGGGTCCACCTTGCCGTTGTGGTTCTTGTCCTCGATGCCGTCCCAGACGCCGCCGCCGTCGGTATCGGCCTTGAGCGGATCCGTGGTGGTGGCCGGGTCCGCATCCGCGACGAATCGGGCAGGGTCGGTGCCATTGCCCTGGGGCGCGGTGAGGCCCCGCTCCACGCCGTCGGTGAGGCCATCGGCGTCGGAGTCGGCGAGGGTGGGGTCGGTCTCGGTGGCCTGGGTGGCGCCGTCGTGGTTGGCGTCTTCGTTGCCGTCGAGCACGCCGTCGTCATCGGAGTCATCATCCAGCGGGTCGGTGCGGCCGGAGTGGACCTCCACCCCGTCGGACAGGCCGTCGCCGTCGGTATCGGCGTTGCGCGGGTCGGTGCCGGCCTGGGCCTCCTCCACGTCGGTGAGGCCGTCGTTGTCTGCGTCATCGGTCGCGGACCAGGACCAGGTGGCGGGCGAGTCATCCACGTTGCCCGCCGCGTCCGTGGCGCGCACGGCGAGGGTGTGGGGGCCGGGCGTCACGGTGAAGAGGGCCGGGTCCGCGCACGGCGTGAACGGGCCCTCATCCAGGCTGCACGCGTAGGTGACGCCGGACTCGTCGGAGTCCAGGTCGAACGTGGCGGGGTTCGGCGCGTCGGTCGCGATGGGGCCGGAGCGGATGAAGGTCTCCGGCGCGATGGTGTCCACGGTCCACGAAAAGGTGGCGGGCGTGGGGTCCACGTTGCCGGCCGCGTCCACCGCGCGCACCTGCACGCTGTACGTGCCGTCCGCGAGCGCCGTGCGCGCCTGGGGGCTGGTGCAGGGGACGAAGGCCCCCGTGCCGAAGCGGCACTCGAAGGTCGCGGTGGCGTCGTTCGAGGTGAACTCGAAGGAGGCGTCACGGTTGGAAGTGACGGTGGGGACGGACGCGGTGAGGACCGTGTCCGGCGCCACGAGGTCCACGATGAAGGTGACGCTCGTGGCCTGGCTGCTGTTGCCGGCCGCGTCCACCGAGGTCGCGGAGACGGTGTGCGCCCCGGTGTCCAGCACCGGACCGGTGGTGAAGGTCCACGTGCCCGTGTCGGAGACGACGGCGGTGCCCACGAAGCTGCCATCCACCGTCACGCGCACGGTGGTGCCAGCTTCCGCGGTGCCGGCGTAGGACACCGCACCGGTGTTGAAGAGGGCGCCATTCGCGGGCGAGGTGATGGCCGGGGCCTCGGGAGCGCCCAGGTCCACCGTCCACGAGTACCCGGCCGGAGTCGGATCGACGTTGCCCGCCGCGTCCACGGCGCGCACGGCGAGGGTGTGCTCGCCCTCCGCGAGGGAGTCGATCGTGAAGGGGCTGTCGCAGGAGGTGAACGGCTCGTCATCCACGCTGCACTCGTAGCCGATGCCGCCGCCGGTGGAGCTGAACGCGAACGTGGCGCTGGCGCTGTTCGAGGGCTGGGCGGGGCCCGACTCGATGGTGGTGTCCGGCGCGTCGGTGTCGATGAAGAAGGTGAGCGACACGGGCTCGCTGGTGTTGCCCGCCGCGTCCGTGGAGGTGGCGCTCAGCATGTGCGAACCGTCCGCGAGCGTGGCCTGCACGGGGTAGCTCCACGCTCCCTGGCCGTTGACGAGGACGGGGCCCAGCGGCGCGCCGTTGTCGAGGACCAGGTACACGGTGCTGCCCGGCTCCGCGGTGCCGGTGATGACGGGCGAGGCGGAGGTGAGCACCTCGCCGCTCGTGGGCTGGAGGACGACGGGCGCGTCGGGAGGTGTGACGTCCACGGTCCAGGTGTAGCTGGCGGGCGTGGGGTCCACGTTGCCCGACGCATCGACGGCGGCGACGGTGAACGTGTGCGAACCCGCGTCCAGGTCCGTCGCCGTGTACGGCGAGGCGCACGCCACGCTGGTGGTGTCCAGGGTGCAGACGAAGCCCGCGACATCCGCGTCCGTGCCACGGAAGGTGAACGTGGCGGACGTGCTGTTGCTCGCGACCGGGGGCCGAGAGGTGATGACGGTGTCGGGCGACACCGAGTCCACGGTGAACGTCAGCACGGCCGCGTCGCTGACGTTGCCCGCCGCGTCGGCCGTGGTGGCGCTGACGGTGATGGGCCCCTGGGGCAGGTCGGTGGCCGGCGTGAAGCTCCAGGTGCCGGAGGCATCCACGGTGAGCGGACCGAAGGTGTCCCCCCCGATGACCAGTGTCACAAGCGTGCCGACGTCGGCGGTGCCGTTGATGGCCGGCCGCGCGGTGATGACGGTCGCGTTCAGGGCCGGGGCGGTGAAGACCGGCGCGTCCGGCGCGGTGGTGTCCACGGTGAAGGTGGAGGTGGCGACGGGACTGTCGTTGCCCGCGCCGTCCCGGGCGACGACCGTGAGGGTGTGGCCGCCGTCCTCGAGCACGATGCCGGGCGTGAAGCTCCACTCGCCCGAGCCGTTGGCGGTGACGGTGCCCAGGGACGTGCCATCCAGCGTCGCCGTGACGCGGCTGCCGGGCTCGGCCGTGCCGCTGTAGGTGACGGGGGACGCCCCCAGCGCCGCGCCGTTCGCGGGCGTGACAATGACCGGCGCGTCCGGCCGGGTGGCGTCGACGGTGAAGGACACCGTGCGCGCGGGGCTGGTGTTGCCCACCGCGTCGCGGGCCGTGACGGACAGCGTGTGGGGGCCATCCGTGAGCGTGGAGGACGTGCAGGACCATGCGCCGGATTCATCCGCCGTCGCGGTGCACAGCACGGTGGTGCCTTCGCGCACCGTCACGGTGCTGCCCGCTTCGGCCGTGCCCGTGATGGAGGGCGTCGAGGTGGAGACCGCCTGTCCGGACGTGGGGGCCGTGACGACGGGGATCGCCGGGGCGGTGGTGTCCACGCTGAAGGGAACGGAGGTGCTGACCGGGCCCGTGTTGCCCGCCGCGTCCCGAGCGGTCGCGGAGACGGTGTGCGAACCGTCGGCGAGCGTGGAGGACACGCAGGACCACGCACCGGAGCTGTTCGCGGTGGCGGTGCAGAGCACGGTGGTGCCCTCGCGAACCGTGACGGTGCTGTTGGCCTCGGCCGTGCCGGACAGCGTCGGCGTCTGCGTAGCCACCGTCTGACCGGAGGTGGGCGATGCGATGACCGGAGCACCGGGAGCGATGCTGTCCACGATGAAGGGGACGGAGGTGCTGGCCGGACCGGTGTTGCCCGCCGAGTCCCGCGCCGTGGCGGAGATCGTGTGCGAGCCCTCCGCCAGCTGCGACGAGGTGCAGGACCACGCACCGGAGCCGTTCGCGGTGGTGGTGCACAACACCGTCGTGCCCTCACGAACGGTCACGGTGCTGTTCGCCTCGGCGGTACCGGAGAGCGTCGGAGTTTGCGTGGCGACGAGCTGACCGGACGTGGGCGACGTGATGACCGGAGCCACGGGGGCGACGGAGTCCACCGTGAAGGGAACGGACGTGCTGGCCGGACCGGTGTTGCCCGCCGCGTCGCGAGCGGTGGCGGAAACCGTATGCGCGCCTTCCGAGAGCGAAGCCGAGGTGCAGGACCACGCGCCGGAACCATTCGCCGTGGCCGTGCAGAGGACGGTCGTGCCCTCGCGAACGGTGACGGTGCTGTTGGCTTCCGCCGTGCCTGACAGGACCGGCGTCTTCGTGGTCATCGTCTGGTTGGCCGTGGGCGCGGTGACGACAGGTGCCGCGGGAGCGACCGTGTCCACGGTGAAGGGAACGGAGGTGCTGGCCGGGCCGGTGTTGCCCGCCACATCCCGCGCGGTGGCGGAGATCGTGTGCGCCCCCTGAGTGAGCGTCGAGGACGTGCACGCCCACGCGCCGGAGGCATTGGTCGTCGCGGTGCAGAGCACGGTGGTGCCCTCACGAACGGTGACGGTGCTGTTCGCCTCCGCCGTTCCGCTGAGCGTCGGCGTCTGCGTGGCGACCACCTGGCCGGACGTGGGCGAAGCGATGACCGGAGCCGCCGGAGCAGTGGTGTCCACGGTGAACGGAACGGAGGTGCTCGCAGGGCCCGTGTTGCCCGCCGCATCGCGCGCCGTCGCGGAGACAGTGTGGGCGCCGTCCGCGAGCGTGGAGGACGTGCAGGACCACGCGCCGGAGCCATTGGCCGTCGCGGTGCACAGGACGGTGGTGCCCTCGCGCACGGTCACGGTGCTGTTGGCCTCGGCCGTACCGGACAGCACCGGCGTCTGGGTGGTGACGGTCTGGTTGGCCGTGGGGGCGGTGACGACGGGCGCCGCCGGGGCGGTGGCATCCACGGTGAAGGGGACGGACGTGCTCGCCGGGCCGGTGTTGCCCGCCGTATCGCGTGCCGTGGCGGCGATGGTGTGCGCCCCGTCGGCCAGGGACGCCGGCGTGCAGGACCAGGCACCGGAGGCACTCGCCGTGGTGGTGCAGAGCACGGTGGTGCCCTCGCGTACGGTGACGGTGCTGTTCGCCTCCGCCGTGCCAGACAGCGTTGGCGTCCGGGTGGCGACGAGCTGGCCGGACGTGGGCGACGCGATGACGGGCGCTGCCGGTGCCACGGAGTCCACCGTGAAGGGAACGGAGGTGCTCGCCGGACCCGTGTTGCCCGCGGCATCCCGAGCCGTCGCGGAGAGCGTGTGCGCACCTTCCGCGAGCGTCGCGGACGTGCAGGACCAGGCACCTGACGCATTGGCCGTCGCGCTGCACACCACCGTCGTGCCGTCCCGCACGGTCACGGTGCTGTTGGCCTCCGCCGTACCGGACAGCGTCGGCGTCTGCGTGGCCACGGTCTGACCCGAGGTCGGCGCCGTAATCACCGGCGCCACCGGCGCCACCGAGTCCACCGTGAAGGGAACGGAGGTGCTGGCCGGACCGGTGTTGCCCGCCGCGTCCCGCGCCGTGGCGGAGATCGTGTGCGCCCCCTGCGCGAGCGAGGCCGACGTGCAGGACCAGGCGCCAGACCCATTCGCCGTGGTGGTGCAGAGCACGGTGGTGCCCTCGCGCACGGTGACGGTGCTGTTCGCCTCCGCCGTGCCGGACAGCGTCGGAGTCTGGGTCGTCACGGTCTGGTTGGCCGTGGGGGCCGTGACCACCGGGGCCGAGGGAGCCACCGTGTCCACGGTGAAGGAGGTCGTGCTCGCCGGGCCCGTGTTGCCCGCGGCGTCGGTGGCGGTAACGGTCGCCGCCTGGGCACCCTGGCCCAGCGTCGTGCCGGACGTACAGGCCCAGGCGCCGGACGCATTGGCCGTCGCGGTGCAGACCGTGATGCCCCCCACGACGACGGTGACGGTGCTGCCCGCCTCCGCGAAGCCATTGAACGTGGGCGTCGTGCTGCTCACCGCCGCTCCGTTCGCGGGCGCGACGATGACCGGCGCCGTCGGAGCCGTCACGTCCACCCCGAACGTGCGCCCGCCGGAAGCAGGGCCGGTGTTGCCCACCGCGTCCTGCGCCGTCGCCGTCACGGTGTGCGAGCCGGAAGCCAGCGTCACGCTGGACACACAGCTCCAGGCGCCCGTCGCGGCATTGGCCGTGGTGGTGCAGAGGACCGTGGTGCCCTCGCGTACCGTGACGGTGCTGCCCGCCTCCGCCGTACCCGTGAACGTCGGCGTCGTCGTGTTGAGCTGCGCGTCCTGGGCGGGCGTGGAGATGACCGGAGCCACCGGCGCCGTCGTGTCCACGCTGAATCCGACGGACGTCGTCGGGCTGAGGTTGCCGCTGGGGTCCGCCGCCTGCGTGGTCACGGTGTGCGCGCCATCCGTGAGCTGCACGGTGGAGGCGCAACTCCAAGCACCGGATGCGCTCACCGTGGCGGTGCACAGCACCGTGGTGCCCTCACGCACGGTGACGGTGTTGCCGGCTTCTCCCGTGCCGCTGAAGGTGGGCGTGCGCGTCGTCAGCGTGGCGTTGGCCGCGGGCACCGTCACGGCCGGCGCGGGCGGCCCCCCCACCGGCGTCATCGTGGGGCCGGTCCCCACCGGCGGCGAGGACGGGAACGACGTCTCCGGCGCGCCCTGCTGCCCGGTGCTGCGCACGATGGCCTGGTTGTCGATGCTCCCCGAGGCTCCCACGTTGATGGTCACCCGGAAGACGAGGGTCGTGCTCTCTCCGATGTTGACGACGCCGCCCTGCGTGGCGCTGGCGCCCGTGCCCAGGCGCACCGTGAGCCGGCGGTTCGCCGCGTCGTAGTCGCCCTGGTCGTCGCCCGTCGCGTCCGTCTTCGCGCCGGTGTTGGCGCCGGCCGTCACCCGCAGCGAGCCCGGCACGTAGGTGACGTTGGCGGGCAGCGTGTCCGTGAGCACGGTGAGGATGCCGGAGTCATCGCCCGTGTTCGTCGTCTGCACGGTGTACTCCAGCACGTCGCCGCCGCGCAGGCTGCCGTCCGGACGCGGCGACACGGGCGCCACGCTCTTCACCGTCTGGATGAAGTCCGGCTTCTGCGTGGAGATGGACGTGATGAACGCGCCCAGCAGGTACTGGTCCGCCGTGGAGGTAGCGGACACCGTGGCGGAGGTCTGGCCCGCGGAGACGCGCGCGGTGATGTCCACGACGTCCAGGTCCATGCCTTCGCTGGTGGCCGGCGTGCCCGCGAAGCGCGGCAGGTCCCCGGGACTGCTCTGCGCCACGCCCAGCCGGCTGCGCGTGCCGTTGAAGAAGTTGTTCGCCGGGTTCTGCGCGTCCGACAGGGCCACGCCGTTGAAGTTCAGCGCGTCGCCCGTGAGCGAGGTCTCGCCCTCGTAGGCGATGACGCCCAGCTTCGCCGTGTAGCCAGAGGCCGGCACCAGGAAGCCGGACAGGGTGGCCGTCGCGCTGACGCCGCTGCTCACCCCGTCCAGCCCGTCGAAGAGGGTGAGGTTGCGCAGGGGCTCGCTGGCGAGCCGGTAGAAGACGACCATCGCCCAGCCGGAGTAGGGGAAGGTGTCGTTGACGTTGCGGAAGTCCATCACGTCCGCGCCGGAGAGCAGGTACGCCCCCGTGCCGTACTGCTGCACCAGCGCCGTCACGTCCGCCGTGGACTGGTACGCGTAGTTGCTGCCGTTCGTGTAGCCCTTGCTGGAGTCCGCGGTGATGGCCGTGGAGAACGTGCCCACCCGCGCCAGCGTCACGGACGTGCCCGGGGACGTGGTGCCCGTGCGGCTCGCCACCGAGCGCACCGCGCCCCAGTACAGCCGCGCGTACGTCACCACCGCCCCCGAAGGCAGCGCGAGCACGGCCTGGCTCTTCGCGCTACCCGGTGCCACTGACGTGTCCGCGGACGCCGTGCTGCCGTCGGTCGTCCAGTGCACGTCCGCCGCCTGGTCGTCGATGTTGTTGCCGCAGGCGCCCACCGTGCCCACCAGCGGCGCTGGCGTCCCCGCGCGGCACTCCTGCGACAGCGTGTTGCCGAACAGCACGAAGTCGCCCCGCTGATCCGTCTGGTAGCGCAGCGCCGGAGCGGCGGAGGCCCCGAGCGGAAGCAGCGCCAGGAGCATCAGGCACGCCAGCCTCCAGGCCTGCGCGAAGGGGGCGGCATCCCGGAACCAGGCGAAGGAGGCGTCGTCGGAGGTGGGGTCCATGGGGGCTCTTCGGTAC
>NZ_RAVW01000394.1 GCF_003611585.1 Corallococcus exercitus
GCAGCAGGGCGCCCCAGATTTCGAGCGTGGAGGCGTCGAAGGCGACCGGGGCTGCCTGGAGCCAGACCTCGTCAGGCCCGAAGCGCATGAAGGAATTGCCGAGCACCAGGCGGGTGATGCCCCGGTGGGGCACGCAGACCCCCTTGGGGCGCCCGGTGCTCCCAGAGGTGAACATGACGTAGGCCACGGCCTCGCCGTCCACGCGGATGTCGGGGGCGTGGGCGGGACCCTTGGCGATGTCATGGGCCTGTGCGTCCAGCCAGATACGTTCGCCGGAAGCGGGCAGCAACGACGCGAAGGGTTGATGCGTGAGCGTCACGCTGACGTCGGCGTCCTCCAGCAGGGCGGCGATGCGCTCCACGGGAGCATTGCGGTCCACGGGAACGAAGGCCGCGCCCACCTTGAGGATGGCGAGCAGCGCCGTCACCATTTCGAAGGAACGCTCGATGGCGAGGCCGACGCGCGCACCCGGGACGACGCCCAGGGCACTCAGGTGGTGCGCCAACTGGTTCGCGCGTGCGTCCAGCTGGGCATAGGTCAGCGAGTCAGCCCCCAGCACCAGGGCGACGGCATCGGGTGTGCGCTGTGCCTGCTGGGCGAAGTGGGCGTGGACGGGGACGTCCGTCGGACTGGCGACGGTGGTGTCGTTCCACTCCACGAGCAGCCGCTGACGCTCTTCCGCCGGCAGCAAGGGCAGCTCGGCCACGGGCTGCTCAGGCCTCAGGGCCACGGCCTCCAGCAGCGTGCGCAGATGGCTGCCCAGCCGCTCCACGGTGCTCCGGTTGAAGAGGGCGGTGCTGTACTCCAGCGAACCGACGAAGCCCTGGGCCGAGTCCTGCATCATCAGAGTGAGGTCGAACTTGGCGGAGCGCGCGTCGGAGGCGAGCTGCTGGAAGCTGAGGCCGGGGACCCGCAGGTCCCCGGTGGGCGCGTTCTGCAGGGTGAACATCACCTGGAAGAGCGGACTGCGGCTTGCGTCCCGTACGGGCTGGAGGACCTCCACCAGCTTCTCGAAGGGCAGGTGCTGGTGCTCGTAGGCCGCGAGCGTCGTGCCGCGCACCTGGGCGAGCAACTCACGGAACGTCGCGCGTGGGTTCAGTTGGGTGCGCAGGACGAGCGTGTTGACGAAGAAGCCGATGAGGCCTTCGGTCTCCGCTTGCGTGCGGCCCGCGATGGGAGTGCCCACGCTGACGTCGTCCTGGCCGGTGTAGCGCGACAGCAGGAGCTGGAAGGCCGCGAGCAGCACCATGAAGGGCGTGGCACCCTCGCGGCCCGCCAGTGCCTTGAGTGCGTGGGCGACCTCCGCGGGAATGCGTACGTCCACCGTGGCACCCCGGTGCGACTGCACGGGCGGACGCGGCCGGTCCGTGGGCAGCTCCAGCGCGGCTGGCGCACCCTCGAGCTGCTGCTTCCAGTACCCGAGGTGCGCGTCCAACGTCTCGCCCTGGAGCCACTGGCGCTGCCAGGCCGCGAAGTCCGCGTACTGCATGGGCAGTGGCGCGAGTGAGGGGCTCCGGCCCGCACTGAAAGCCTCGTAGAGGGCCACCAGTTCGCGGACGAGGACGCCCATGGACCAACCGTCGGAGACGATGTGGTGCATCGTCACCAGCAGCAGGTGCTCTTCGGCAGTCAGCCGCACGAGGGCCGTGCGCAGGAGTGGCCCCCGTTCCAGGTGGAACGGCTGACGGGCATCCTCCGCGACGCGGCGCTGGGCCTCGGCTTCGCGCTGCGCTTCGGGCAGGCCGGACACGTCGATGAGCGGCAGGGTCCATGCGCCGGGCGCGTGGATGACCTGGGTGGCCTGGCCCTGGTGCTCGCGGAAGGTGGTGCGCAGGGACTCGTGGCGGGAGACCAGCGCTTCGAAAGCGCGGCGCAGGGACTCCACGTCCACCCGGCCCTTCAAGCTCAGCGCCGTGGGGATGTTGTACGACGCATCCCCCGGAGTGAGCTGATCCAGGAACCAGAGCCGCTGCTGCGCGAAGGAGAGCGGAACGGCTCCTGCTTGGGACACGGGTCGCAGCGGAGGAGCACGGAGCGCAGTGGGCCGCGCGTCCGCGAGCTTCAGCGCGAGGGCCTCCACGGTGGAGGCCTCGAAGAGGGTCCGCAGGGGCAGCTCCACCCCCAGCGTGGCCCGCACGCGCGAGACGACCTGGGTGGCCAGGAGCGAGTGGCCTCCCAATGTGAAGAAGTCTTCGTGGACGCCCACGCGCTCCACCCGGAGGACCTCGGCGAAGAGGGCGGCCAGTTGCTCCTCGGTGGGGGTGCGCGGTGCGACGAAGGCGACGGCGCGCGAGGCTTCTCCCGGTTCCGGGAGGGCTCCTCTGTCCACCTTGCCGTTGGCATTGAGTGGCAGCGCCTCCAGGACGAGGAACGCGGAGGGCACCATGTACTCCGGCAGGTTCCGCCGGAGATGGGCCTTGAGCGCGTCGGAGTCCAGCGCGTGGCCTTCGCGCGCGGTGACGTAACCCACGAGGTGCTTGTCCGCGTCCGCGCCCCGGGCCACCACGACGGCCTCGTTGACGCCCGGGAAGGCACGCAGGGCCGCTTCAATTTCACCCAGCTCGATGCGGAAGCCGCGCACCTTCACCTGGAAGTCGACGCGGCCCAGGAAGTCGAGCGTGCCGTCCTCCCGCCAGCGGGCCTTGTCGCCCGTGCGGTAGAGGCGCTCGCCGGGCGTGGAGGCGAAGGGGTGGGGGACGAAGCGCTCCGCGGTCAGCTCGGGGCGGTGGAAGTAGCCCCACGCGAGGCCCGGGCCGCCGACGTACACCTCGCCCGCGACGCCCACGGGCACGGGGTGCAGGTTCGCATCGAACACATAGGCCGTGGAGTTCGGGATGGGACGGCCGATGGAGACGGGCCCGTCCACGCGCGTGTCGCGGTTCAACGGCAGCGTGGTGGAGAAGGTCGTGTTCTCCGTCGGGCCGTAGGCATTGATCAGCGTCGCGCCTTCGACGAGACGGGGGAGGTGCTCGCGCAGGCGGGACCAGGGCATCACGTCTCCTCCCGTGAGGGCCTGGCTCACCTGGGCCAGGACTTCTCCCTGGTGCAGGGCCATCTGCTCGAAGAGCGCGGTCGTCAGCCACAGCGTCGTCACGCGGTGGCGCCGCACCTGCTCCGCCAGCTCTTCCAGCGAGAGGGCATGGGGCGGAGCGAGGACGAGCTTCGCGCCGTGCAGCAGCGCGCCCCAGAGCTCCAGGGTGGACGCGTCGAAGGCGATGGGCGCGATCTGCAGCCACACCTCGTCGGGCCCGAAGCGCATGAAGGTGCTGCCGAGCACCAGGCGGGTGATGCCCCGGTGGGGCACGCTGACGCCCTTGGGACGGCCCGTGGAGCCTGACGTGAACATCACGTAGGCGAGGGACTCCCCGTCCACGCGGACGTCGGGCGCGTGCGTGGGCAGCGTGGCCAGGACGTCCTGCTGCGCGTCCAGCCAGACGCGGGTACCGGACGCGGGCAGCTTGGAGGCGAAGGGCTGATGGGTGAGCACCACGCCGACGTCGGCGTCCTCCAGCAGCATCGCGATGCGTTCCACCGGGGCATTGCGGTCCACGGGGACGAAGGCCGCGCCTGCCTTGAGGATGGCGAGCAGGGCGATGACCATCTCGAACGAGCGCTCGACGGCGAGGCCGACTCGCGCGCCGGGGGCGATGCCCAGCGAGCCCAGGTGATGGGCCAGCTGGTTCGCGCGGGCTTCAAGCCGGGCGTACGTCAGCGTCGCATCCCCCAGGACCAGGGCCACCGCGTCGGGCGTGCGCCGGGCCTGCTGGGAGAAGTGGACGTGGACGGGGACGTCCATGGGACTCGCGACCGTGGTGTCGTTCCAGTCGACGAGGATGCGCTGGCGCTCCTCACGGGAGAGCAGCGACAGCTCGGACAGGGCCTGCTCGGGCTTCGCTGCCACGGCCTCCAGCAGCGTGCGCAGGTGGCTGCCCATCCGCTCCACGGTGCTCCGCTCGAAGAGGGCGGTGCTGTACTCCAGCCAGCCGGTGAACCCCTGCGGTGAATCCTGCAGCGTCAGGGTGAGGTCGAACTTGGCGGAGCGTGCGTCGGAGGCGACCTGCTGGAAGGTCAGGCCGGGGACTCGCAGGTCCCCGGTGGGCGCGTTCTGCAGGGCGAACATCACCTGGAAGAGCGGACTGCGGCTTGTGTCGCGTACGGGCTGGAGGACCTCCACCAGCTTCTCGAAGGGCAGGTGCTGGTGCTCGTAGGCCGCGAGCGTCGTGCCGCGCACCTGGGCGAGCAGCTGCCGGAAGGTCGCCTTCGGCTGGACGTGAGCGCGCAGGACGAGCGTGTTGACGAAGAAGCCGATAAGGCCTTCGGTCTCCGCCTGCGTGCGGCCCGCGATGGGAGTGCCCACGCTGACGTCGTCCTGGCCGGCGTAGCGCGACAGCAGGAGCTGGAAGCCCGCGAGCAGCACCATGAAGGGCGTGGCGCCTTCACGTCGGGCCAGGGCCTTGAGGGCCTGGGAGGCTTCGGGCGGGAGCTGGATGGAGAGGGCCGCGCCCGCATGGGATTGCACGGACGGCCGAGGATGGTCCGTCAGCAGCTCCAGCGCGGCGGGCGCTCCCGCGAGCTGCTGCTTCCAGTAGCCGAGCTGCGCCTCCAGCGTCTCTCCCTGGAGCCACTGGCGCTGCCAGGCCGCGAAGTCCGCGTACTGCAGGGGCAGGGGGCTGAGGGCCGGCGCAGCGCCCTGGGTGAAGGCCGCGTAGAGCGTCACGAGTTCGCGCACGAGGACGCCCATGGACCAGCCGTCGGAGACGATGTGGTGCATCGTCACCAGCAGCAGGTGCTCTTCGGCGGTCAGCCGCACGAGGGCCGTGCGCAGCAGCGGGCCACGTTCCAGGTGGAACGGCTGACGGGCGTCCTCCGCGACGCAGCGCTGGGCCTCGGCTTCGCGCTGCGCTTCGGGCAGGCCGGACACGTCGATGAGCGGCAGGGTCCAGGTGTTCGGAGGATGGATGGACTGGGTGGCCTGGCCCTGGTGCTCATGGAAGGTGGTGCGCAGGGACTCGTGACGGGCGACCAGCGCTTCGAAGGCGCGGCGCAGGGACTCCACATCCACGCGGCCCGTCAGGCGCAGCGCCGTGGGGATGTTGTACGACGCGTCACCCGGGGTGAGCTGATCCAGGAACCAGAGCCGCTGCTGGGCGAACGACAGGGGCAGGGCGCCTTCGTGCGAGGAAGGACGCAGCGGCGGTGGGCGATGTTCGGAGCGCTGGGCGCCATCAAGCTTCGTCGCGAGCGCCTCCACCGTAGGCGCTTCGAAGAACACGCGGAGGGGCAGCTCCACGCCGAAGGTGGACCGCACGCGCGAGACGAGCTGGGTGGCCAGCAGGGAGTGGCCACCCAGCGCGAAGAAGTCGTCCTGGATGCC
Organism: Corallococcus exercitus; assembly: GCF_003611585.1. Lineage (GTDB taxonomy): Bacteria > Myxococcota > Myxococcia > Myxococcales > Myxococcaceae > Corallococcus > Corallococcus exercitus. The sequence continues at coordinate 5,375 of NZ_RAVW01000394.1, forward strand.
GATGCGCTCCACGCGCAGCACTTCCGTGAAGAGGGCGGCCAGCTGTTCCTCGGTGCTGTTCCGTGGGGCGACGAAGTCGGACGAGCGCGCGAGGTGGCCCGGTTCGGGCAGGGCCTTGCGGTCCACCTTGCCGTTGGAGTTGAGCGGCAGGGCCTCCAGGACGAGGAGCGCGGAAGGCACCATGTACTCGGGCAGCTGCTGCCGGAGGTGGGCCTTGAGAGACTCGGAGTCCAGAGCGTGGCCGTCGCGCGCGGTGACGTAGGCGACCAGCCGCTTGTCGGCGGCTTCGCCCTTCGCGACGACGACGGCGTCCTTGAGGCCAGGAGCGCGGCGAAGCGCCGCTTCGATTTCACCCAACTCGATGCGGAAGCCGCGGACCTTCACCTGGAAGTCGATGCGGCCCAGGTACTCCAGGCGCCCGTCCATGCGGTAACGGACGCGGTCGCCGGTGCGGTACATGCGGCCGCCCGGAGGGCCGTACGGCTCGGGCACGAAGCGCTCCGCGGTGAGTTCCGGGCGCAGCAGGTAGCCCCGCGCCTGTCCTTCACCCGCGAGGTACAGCTCGCCTGCGACGCCCACGGGCACCGGCTGCAACGAAGCGTCCAGCACGTAGGCGCGCGTCGCCGGCAGAGGCCTGCCGATGAGAGGCACCTCGTCACGGCCGACGAGGGAGGCCGTGGAGTAGGTGGTGTCCTCGGAAGGCCCGTAGAGGTTGAAGAGCTTCTGCACCGTCGAGACGGCGTAGACCTGCTTGGCCAACGTCTCCGGTAGCGCTTCGCCCGCGAGGTTGACGACGCGTACTCCCGGAGGCACGGCGCCCAGGCGCAGCAGTTGCGCCATGGCGGAGGGCACCGTGTTGACGAGGGTGACGTGCGAAGCGGTGGGCAGTTCCGCCAGGTGCAGGGCGTTGCGTGCCACCACCACCGCGCCGCCGCTGCTCAACGGGGCGAAGAGTTCAAAGACGGAGAGGTCGAAGTTGAGGCTCGTCGCGGCGAGCGTGCCCTTCAGTTCCTCCGGAGAGAACGTCGCGAGCGCCCAGTGGAGGAAGGAGACAGCGTTGCCATGGGAGATGGCGACGCCCTTGGGACGGCCGGTGCTGCCGGAGGTGTAGATGAGGTAGGCGAGGTGCCCGGCGTGGATGCCCACCTCAGGTGCCGTGGTGGGCTGCTTCGCCAATTCCGTGTCCGAGTCGAGGCACACGGGCGTGGCAGCCGTTTCAGGCAGCGCAGCGAGCAGATGCGAGTGGGCGACGAGAGCAGGGCCTTGTGCATCCTCCAGGAGCCAGGCCAGGCGCTCACGCGGGTAGCTGGGGTCGAGGGGCACATACGCGCCACCGGCCTTGAGAATGCCGAGGGCACCGATGACCAAGTCCTCGGTGCGCTCAACGCACAAACCCACGCGGACTTCGGGGCCGACGCCCAGGTTGCGCAGGCGGTGGGCGAGCTGATTCGCCTTCGTGTCCACCTCCCGGTAGGTCAACCGCCGCTCCGGCGTGATGACGGCCAGCGCATCCGGCGTGCGGCGCACCTGGGCTTCCACCATCGCAGGGATGCTGGGCTCCTGCGGCATCTGTGAGGCAGGAGGATTCCACTCGACAAGAAGCTGCTGGCGCTCAGGGGGGGGGAGCAGGGGCAGGTCGCCCAGCCTCGTGTCCGGCTTCTGCGCGATGGCCTCCAGCAGCACGCCGAAGTGGCCCGCCATGCGCTGGATGGTCGCCGCGTCGAACAGGTCCGTCGCGTACTCCAGCGTGCCGAACATTCCCTCCTGGATCTCCTGCAGGGAGAGCGTGAGATCGAACTTCGCGAAGTGGGCCTCCAGGGGCAGGGGCCGCAGGGAGAGGCCCGGGAGCTGGAGCGCCTCGGAGGGCGTGTTCTGCAGGGCGAACATCACCTGGAAGAGGGGGCTGCGGCTGGAGTCCCGTACGGGCTGGAGCGCTTCCACCAGCTTCTCGAAAGGCACGTGCTGGTGCTCGTAGGCCGTGAGCGTCTTGCCGCGCACCTGGGCGAGCAGTTGGCGGAACGTCGCGCGCGGCTCGACATGGGCGCGCAGGACCAGGGTGTTGACGAAGAAGCCGATGAGGCTTTCGGTCTCCGCCTGCGTGCGTCCCGCGATGGGCGTGCCGACGCTGACGTCGTCCTGGGCGGCGTAGCGCGACAGCAGCACCTGGAAGGCCGCGAGCAGCACCATGAAGGGCGTGGCACCCTCGCGGCCCGCCAGTGCCTTGAGTGCGTGGGCGACCTCCCCGGGAATGCGTACGTCCACCTTGGCGCCGCGGTGCGACTGCACGGGCGGACGCGGCCGGTCCGTGGGCAGCTCCAGCGCGGCTGGCGCACCCGCGAGCTGCTGCTTCCAGTACCCGAGGTGCGCGTCCAACGTCTCGCCCTGGAGCCACTGGCGCTGCCATGCCGCGAAGTCCGCGTACTGGATGGGCAGTGGCACGAGCGAAGGGCTCCGGCCCGCACTGAAAGCCTCGTAGAGGGCCACCAGTTCGCGGACGAGGACGCCCATGGACCAACCGTCGGAGACGATGTGGTGCATCGTCACGAGCAACAGGTGGTCTTCCACTCCCAGCCGCACCAGGGCGGTGCGCAGGAGCGGCCCTTCCTCCAGCTGGAATGGCTGTCGAGCGTCCTCGGTGACCAGCCGTCGTGCTTCGGCTTCACGCCGCGCTTCGGGCAGGGCGGACAGGTCATGCAGCGGCAGGGTCCAGGTGCCCGGAGGATGGATGGACTGGGTGGCCTGCCCCTGGTGCTCGCGGAAGGTGGTGCGCAGGGCCTCGTGGCGCTGGACGAGCGACTCGAAGGCACGGCGCAGGGACTCCACGTCCACCTGGCCCTTCAAGCTCAGCGCACTGGAGATGTTGTACGACGCATCCCCCGGAGTGAGCTGATCCAGGAACCAGAGCCGCTGCTGCGCGAAGGACAGGGGCGCCGTGGTGGCATTCACCCTGGGGATGCTCGGCGGAGCCTGCACCCCGGAGGACCGTGCGGAGTCGATGCGCTGGGCAAGCCCGGCCACGGTCGGGGCCTCGAACAGCGCACGCACGGGAAGTTCACGCCGGAAGGTGGCGCGCACGCGGGAGACGAGCTGGGTGGCCAGCAGCGAGTGACCACCGAGGGAGAAGAAGTCGGAGTGGATGCCCACGCGCTCCACGCGCAGGACCTGGGCGAAGACTTCGGCGAGCTTCTCTTCGGTGGAGTCGCGCGGGGCAACGAAGTCCGCGAGGGGCGAAGCGTCAGGGACAGGAAGGGCCTTCCTGTCCACCTTGCCGTTGGCGTTGAGGGGGAGCGCCTCCAGGACGAGGAAGGCGGAGGGCACCATGTACTCGGGCAGGTGCTGCTTGAGGTGAGCACGGAGGGCGGAGACGTCGAGCGCTTCTCCCACGACGTAAGCCACGAGTCGCTTGTCGCCCGGAGCGTCTTCACGAGCGAGGACGACGGCCTCATGCACGGAGGCATGGGCGAGGAGGGAGGCTTCGATTTCGCCCAACTCGATGCGGAAGCCACGCACCTTCACCTGGAAGTCGAGCCGCTGGAGGTAGTCCAGCTGGCCGTCGGCGCGCCAGCGCACGACGTCGCCGGTGCGGTAGAGGCGGGCGCCCGGGGTGGAGGAGAAGGGGTGAGGGATGAAGCGCTCGGCACTCAGGGCGGGCTGGCCGAGGTAGCCCCAGGCAAGGCCTTCGCTGGCGAGGAAGAGTTCGCCCGGGACGCCAATGGGCACCGGCTGCAGGTGGGCGTCGAGGACGTAGGTGCGGGTGTTGGCGATGGGGCGGCCAATGGGAGGCCGCGTGCCGTCGTCGCGCGTGGAAGCAGTGACGGGAGTGAAGGTGGCGACGACGGTGCTCTCGGTGGGCCCGTAGTGGTTGAAGAG
>NZ_RAVW01000395.1 GCF_003611585.1 Corallococcus exercitus
GCATGGGGGTGGTGTACGCCGCCTATGACCCGGACCTGGACCGCAAGGTGGCGCTGAAGCTCCTGCGGGTGAAGGGCGGCCACGAGGACCTGGAGCAGGGGCGGGCGCGGCTGTTGCGCGAGGCGCAGGCCATGGCGCGCATCTCCCACCCCAACGTCATCCCCGTCTTCGAGGTGGGGCAGTGGGAGCAGCAGATCTACGTGGCGATGGCGCTGGTGGACGGCGGCACGCTGCGCGACTGGACGAAGGCGAAGCCCCGCACGTGGCAGGAGCTGCTGGACAAGTACCTGGCGGCGGGCCGGGGCCTGGAGGCGGCGCACGTGGCGGGGCTGGTGCACCGCGACTTCAAGCCGGCCAACGTGCTGGTGGGCAAGGACGGGCGCGTCTACGTCACGGACTTCGGGCTGGCGCGGCCCATGGGCGAGGTGGAGGACGACGAGGACGCCGGCGAGCGCACGCGGCCGGTGGGCGATGACTCGCCGCTGAACTCGCAGCTCACGCAGGCGGGGCTGGTGATGGGCACGCCCGCCTATATGTCGCCGGAGCAGTTCCGGGGCGAGCTCCTGGACTCGAGGTCGGACCAGTTCAGCTTCTGCGCGGCGCTGTACCGCGCGCTGTACGGCATCCGCCCGTTCGACCCGGACGAGCTGTCGCGGGTGGCCTCCCAGCTGCGGGCCCGGGGAGGGGCGGATGACGAGCCGGGCGTGACGGAGGCCGCGGCGGTGCAGGTGCTGCCGCCGTCGCCCATCCTGGAGCCGCCGCGCGACTCGAAGGTGCCGGCCTGGGTGCGCCGCGCGCTGATGAAGGGGCTGTCGCTGGAGCCGCGCGACCGCTTCCGCTCCATGGCGGAGCTGCTGACGGTGCTGGGGCAGCGGGAGCGGCGGGCCCTGCTGCAGCGCCGCGCGGGCGCCGCGGTGGCGGCCACGGTGGTGCTGGGCGTGGCGGGCGGGGTGGCGTGGTCGCGCTCGCGGGTGTGCGAGGGCGCGGCGGACCTGGTGGCGGAGCGCTGGAGCCCGGACGCGCGGGAGAAGGTGACGCAGGCGTTCCTCGCGACGAAGAGCCCGGTGGCGCAGGACATGGCGCGCCGGGTGGGCGAGGTGCTGGACGGCTACGGCGCGGAGTGGGCGAAGCAGCACACGGTGGCGTGCGAGGACACGCGCGTGCGCGAGGTGCAGACGGAGGCGCTCTTGTCGCAGCGCTTCGTGTGCCTGGAGCGGCGGCGCAAGGACCTGGGCGCGCTGGTGGCCACGCTCCAGACGGCGGACGTGGCGCTGGTGGACAAGTCGCTGGACGCGGCCTACGCGCTGCCCGCGCCGGGCGACTGCGCGGACGTGGAGGCGCTGACGGAGCTGCAGCCCCGGCCTGCGGACCCCGCCAAGCGCGCGGAGCTGGAGGCGCTGGAGGGACAGCTGGCGGAGGTGAAGGCGCGCGTGGACCTAAGCCGGATGCCCAAGGCGCTGGAGCTGGCGAAGGGGGCGGAGGCGCGCGTGCTGGCCACGGGCTACCTGCCGTTGATGGCGGAGCTGCGCTTCCACCTGGGCTGGGCGCAGGCGGCGCTGGGCGACAAGGCCGCGGGCGGCGCGGTGCTGGAGCAGGCCGTCTACGACGCGGAGGCTGGCCGGGCGGACCGGCTGGCGGTGTCGGTGATGAACAAGCTGCTCTACGTGGACGGCGAGCAGGAGCAGTTCGCGCTCGCGCAGCGCTGGGGCCGGCTGGGCGAGGCGACGCTGAAGCGCGTGGGCGGCGACGCGGTGCTGGAGAGCGACCTCAAGGTGAACGAGGCCAACCTCGCGCTGATGCAGGAGCGCCCGGACGAAGCGCTGAAGCTGCTGGAAGAGGCATCGGGGCTGCTGGCGAAGGCGTTGCCGGAGGGCCATCCCAAGCGGGCACGGGTGGCGTTCACGCTGGGGCGCACGCTGCTGGAGACGGGCAAGAGCGCGCAGGCGGTGACGGTGCTGAAGGACGCGCTCCTCCAGACGGAGAAGGCGGTGGGGCCCGTGCACCTGGACACGGCGCGCCGGCATCAGGCGCTGTCCATGGCGCTGCGCGAGCAGAAGGACTTCACCGGCGCGCTGGAGCACGCGAGGGTGTCGGTGTCGCTGCACCGCACGTTGCTGGGGAACCAGAGCGTGAAGCTGGCGGAGGCGCTGGATGAGGAGGGCATGAGCCTGCTCGCGCTCAAGCGCTACCCGGACGCGCTGCGGGACTACGAAGAGGCGCTGAAGGTGAAGCAGGAGAAGCTGGGGCCGGACGACGAGCTGGTCTACTACTCGCTGGACGGCGTGGGGCAGGCGCTGCTGGGCCTGGGCCGCACGCGCGACGCGATTGCTCCGCTGAAGCAGGCGCTGTCATTCAAGGACGCGCAGGAGGACTCGCTGGGCGAGTCCGGCTTCGCGCTGGCGCAGGCGCTCTGGAAGGAAGGCGAGGAGGCGGAGGCGCGCGCCGCGGCGTCGCAGGCGATGGCGCGCTTCACGTCCGCGGGGCGCACGGTGCAGTCGAAGGAGGTGGAGGCCTGGCTCTCCGCCCGGCCCGCTCCGGCGGTGAAGGCCGTGCAGGTGTCCGGCGTGCGCGGCGGCAAGCGCAAGCGGTAGGCCTCCGGATGGAGGTCAGTCCGGAGGGAATCCCCCACCTGGCGCCCCCGTCGGCGGCGCACCGCACGAACCTGTCCGGCAGTCGGACAGGTTAGGGCCGCGTCGGGCGAGAGGTGTCCGGTACGAAGGGCCGTCTCTGCCCGGCCCTCGCCGGTGGCCCCGGCATTCGCGGTGCGCGGCGGCAGGCGCGGGCGACTGCGCTTCAGTCCGCCGGAGGCTTCAGCACTCCGGCAGGCCGACGCTGAGGTTCGCGACCTCCAGGACGTTGACCGCGAGGCCGCCGCGCGCGGTCTCCTTGTACTTGTCCTTCATGTCGCGGCCGGTGTCGCGCATCGTCTTGATGACCTTGTCCAGGCTCACGAAGTGCCGCCCGTCGCCGGACAGCGCCATGCGCACGGCGTTGATGGCCTTCACGGACGCCATCGCGTTGCGCTCGATGCAGGGCACCTGCACCAGTCCGCCAATCGGGTCGCAGGTGAGCCCCAGGTTGTGCTCCATGGCGATCTCCGCCGCGTTCTCCACCTGCAACGGCGTGCCGCCCAGCACTTCCGCGAGCGCCCCCGCCGCCATCGAGCACGCGCTGCCCACCTCGCCCTGGCAGCCCACCTCCGCGCCGCTGATGGACGCGTTCTCCTTGTAGAGCGCGCCAATGGCCCCCGCGGTGAGGAGGAAGCGCACCACTCCGTCCGCGTTCGCTCCCGGCACGAAGCGCCAGTAGTAGTGCAGCACCGCTGGGATGATGCCCGCCGCGCCGTTGGTGGGCGCGGTGACGACGCGCCCGCCCGCCGCGTTCTCCTCGTTCACCGCGAGCGCGTACAGGTTCACCCAGTCCAGCACCGTCAGCGGATTGGTGAGCCCCGCCTCCGGTCGGCTGAGGAGCCGCTGGTACATCGCCGCCGCGCGCCGCTCCACCTTCAGGCCGCCGGGCAGGATGCCGCCCGTGGTGCACCCGCGCGTCACGCACGTCTGCATCACCCCCCAGATGCGCAAGAGCCCCGAGCGGATCTCCTCCTCGCTCCGCGTCGCCAGCTCGTTGCGCAGCATCACCGAGCTGATGGGCAGCCGCTCCCGCTCACAGTGCTCCAGCAGCTCCGCCGCGGACTTGAAGGGCAGGGGCACGGATGCATCTTGCGCGCGCAGCGGATCCGCGCCCGCCGTCGCCTGCTCGTCCACCACGAAGCCGCCGCCCACCGAATAGTAGATGCGGCAGGCGAGCGACTCCCCGCCTTCGCCGAACGCGCTGAAGCGCATGCCGTTCGGGTGGTAGGGCAGCACCTTGCGCTTGTGCATCACCAGGTGCTCGCCGTCCCGGAAGGGGAGCACCAGCCGCTGGAGCAGCGACACGCGCCCCTCCGAGCGCCAGTGCGCGACGATGGACGGCACCAGCTCCACGTCCACGTCCTCGGGCGTGTCGCCGCGCAGGCCCAGCAGCACCGCCTTGTCGCTGCCGTGCCCCTTGCCCGTCGCGCCCAGCGAACCGAACAGCTCCACCTTGAGCCGCGTCACGCGCTCCAGGAGCCCCGCGTCCGACAGCCCCACCACGAACATGCGGGCCGCGCGCATGGGCCCCACCGTGTGCGAGCTGGAGGGGCCAATCCCAATCTTGAAGAGGTCGAAGACGCTGACAGACATGCTTGCCACCATGCCATGTCCAACCCGCGCCGCCTGTGACACCCCGCTCACGACGCGCTGCATGCATCCAGTTCAAGTCATGTAGGCCGCAAGGCGGGACATCGCGCGTGCGCTCGTCCCTCCGTGCGTGGGGGAAGTTGCCATCCCAAGCATGACGCGTCCGGGCTAACTGGCGGCGGGCTGCGGGCCCGTGGCGGGCTGGGGCGGCGAGGCGGGGGCCTTCGGCCGGAAGGCGAGCAGCCGCAGGCCGTTGAACACGACGAGCAGCGTGCTGCCCTCGTGGAGCACCACCGCCTGGCTGATGCGCGTGAGGCCCAGCACGGCGGCGACGACGAGCACCGCGCTCACGCCCAGCGCGATGACCAGGTTCTGCTTCATCACGGCGGTGGCGCGCCGGGACAGCTCCAGCGCGAAGGGCAGCTTGGCCAGGTCGTCGCTCATCAACACCACGTCCGCGGTCTCCAGCGCCGCGTCGCTGCCGGCGCCGCCCATGGCCACGCCCACCGCGGCGGCGGCCAGCGCGGGCGCGTCGTTGACGCCGTCGCCCACCATGGCCACCGGGTGCGTGCGGCCCAGGTCCTTCACCGCCGTCACCTTGTCCGCGGGCATCAGCGGCGCCTTCGCCTCGTCCAGGCCCACCTGCTGCGCGATGGAGCGGGCCACGAGCGCGTTGTCGCCGGACAGCATCACCGTGCGCTCGATGCCGCCCGCCTTGAGCGCCTGCACCACCTGCCGGGCGCCGCCGCGCAGCGTGTCCGCCACGCCCAGCACGCCCAGGTAGCGGCCCGCGCGGCGCACCACCATCGTCGTCTGGCCCGCCTCCTCCAGCCGCGTCACCTCGGCGGTGACTTCGGGAGGAAGGGCCTCGCCCGCGAAGAGGGCCGTGCTGCCCACCTCCACCGCGTCGTCACCCACCTTCGCGCGGATGCCCTGACCGTGGATGGCCTCCAGGTCGCGGCCCACGGGCACGGTGACGCGCGCCTCGGTGGCGCCGTCCACCACCGCCCTGGCCAGCGGGTGCGCGGACAGCGCCTCCACGCTCGCGGCGGTGCCCAGCAACTCCTCGCGCGTCACGCCCGGCGCGGCCCACGTCGTGAGCAGCCGGGGGCGGCCCACGGTGAGCGTGCCCGTCTTGTCGAAGGCAACCGCGCGGATGCCGCTCAGGAGCTCCAGGTAGATGCCGCCCTTGATGAGCACGCCGCCGCGCGCGGCCGACGCCACCGCGGAGAGCACGGCGGACGGCGTGGAGATGGCGAGCGCGCACGGCGACGCGGCCACGAGCAGCCCCACCGCGCGCAGCACCGCTTCCTTGAACGGCGTGCCCGTCAGCACCAGCACCACCGGGAACAGCACCGCCGCCGCCATGACGAGCGGCGCCACGGTGCGCTCCAGGCGCTGGGCGAAGCGCTGCCGCTTGCCCTTCTGCGCCTCCGCCTGCGCCACCATGTCCACCACGCGCGCCAGCACGGACTCCGACGACAGGCGCGTCACCTCCACCTCCAGCGCCGCCTCGCAGTTGATGGTGCCGGAGAACACCTCGTCGCCCGGCTTGCGCGCCACCGGCATGGACTCGCCGGTGATGGCCGCCTGGTCCAGGGAGCTCTTGCCCTCGCGGATGATGCCGTCCAGCGGCACCCGGTCGCCCGGACGCACGACGATGCGCTCGCCGCGCGCCACGTCCGCCACCGGCACCTCCACCACCTCCGCGCCCCGGCGCACGCGCGCCACCTCCGGGCGCAGCTGGCCCAGCGCTTCGATGGAGCGGCGCGCCTTGTCCATGGCCCGGTGCTCCAGCGCGTGGCCCGCGCTGAAGAGGAAGAGCAGGAACGCGCCCTCGAACCACGCGCCCAGCACCGCCGCGCCCACCGCCGCGACGACCATCATCGTCTCGATGTCGATGCGCAGCTGCGCGATGGACTGCACCGAGCCCCGGATGGCGAAGAAGCCGCCGCTGGCCATGGACAGCGCCCAGAGCACCGTGGCCACCAGCGGCGATGCCAGCGCGAAGTGCTCCACCACGAAGCCCGCCGCCAGCAGCACGCCGGAGGCGACCACCAGGGGCAGCTCCAGCAGCGGCGCCAGGCCTCCACCGTGCGCGTGGTGCGAACAGGCGTGGCCCGCCATGGGCACTTCCAGCCCGTACCCGAGCGCCTTCACCCGGGCCTCCACGTCCGGCAGCTTCAGCTCCTCCTTGTCGTATTCGATGACCAGCCGCTCGCTGGCGTACGCGACGCTGGCGGTGAGCACGCCCTTCATCCGGGACACCGCGTGCTCGATGACCTGGGCCGCGTCCGCGGAGTCCATTCCGCGCACGAACCAGGTGTGGTGCAGGTAGCGCGCGGCCACCTGCGCCCCCGTCTTCTGCGCGAGCGTCACCAGCTTCGAGACACTCACGAGCGACGGCTGGTAGTGGATGCACACCTCCGCGTGGCCCGCGTCGCGGCGCAGGTGCACGTCGGTGATGCCGTGCTGCGCTTCCAGGGCCGCCTCCAGCCGCTCGAAGCGGCCCTGGTCGTCCGTCTCTCCCGGCAGCGTGCCCTCCAGGTCCAGCTGGAGCGCGGCGCCGCCTCCTTCCGCCGGACGGTGGGCCGGCGGACGGATGACGCGCTGGGAGTGGGCATGTCCATGGTGATCATGCCCATGGTGGTCATGCCCATCGTGGCCATGGGAGCAGGAAGGGCCGTGCACGTGGGGCTCGCCGTGCGCGTGCCCGTGGTCGTGGTCGTGATGATCATGACCGTGGTGGTCATGGCCGTCGCCGTGGTCGTGGTCGCACCCCGGGCCGTGGACGTGGCGCTGCACGGCGTTGCCGGCGGGCTGCGCCTCCTTGAGGCCCTTGATGTTCAACGCACCGAACCGCGACCCGCTCTTCTTCTGCTCCGACATGGCTGTTCTTCCTGTCGCCCTAGTGGCGGTGTCCGCGGCGTGAGTGCGAGGGCTCGGCGGCCGGGGGCGGGGCTTCCGCCTTGTGGTCGTCGTCCTCGTCCTCGTGGTCCTCGTCCCCATGCTCCTCGGGGACGGGCTGGTCGAAGCGCTGGCCGGCGACCTCCAGCGTGAAGCGCTTGCACGCCGGGGGCACCTCGAACTCCAGCACCGCGGGCAGGCGGCCCTCGTAGACCTTCAGCACCTTGCCCTGCTCGTCGTAGATGGTGCCGCCCGCGGCGACGGTCATGGTCTCGTCCACCAGCACGGCGACCAGCTCCGCCATCTCCTCCATGCGGTCCGCGATGCGGTGGCACCACAGGTGGCCCACGCCCGGATAGGTGGTGTGGGAGATCTCCTCCATCTGCTCCTCGTCCACCTGCTCGCCCACGCCCATGAAGACGAAGTTGATGCGCGGCAGGCGGCCGGAGGCGATCTCCTTGGCCACCTGGGTGGCGTAGGCCGTCACGTCATGGGCGTCGTTGATCTGCGAGTCCGTGATGATGACCGCCAGGCCCCGCTTGGCGCCTTCGCCCACCTGCTGCTTGATGTGCGCCACGAAGTCGCGCAGCACCGGCAGCATCACCGTGGCCTTGCCGTAGGAGCGCGGCCCGGGGAAGCGGTAGCCCTTGGCCTCGGGGCCGGTGAGGTCGCCCACCACCTCCAGCTGGGTGCCGTCGCCCGCGGCCCAGTAGGTGACGCGCACCTTGCCGTCCCGGTCCTTGTTGGCCAGGTACTCCAGCATCCACTGCATCTGCGGCTCGACCTGGTTCTTCACCGGGGCGAGCTTCGCCAGGATGCCGCGCGGCCCGTACGCGTTCTCCATGCTCGCGGAGCCGTCCATGTAGAGGGCCACGTCCAGGCCCTCCACGGTGGGGTCGTGCAAGAGCGTCGCGACGACCTTGTTGCCCATCCGGTGGACGTCGGAGAAGGGGCGGTTGATGACTTCGTGGCCGGCCATCAGTGGTGGTCCTCGTCTTCGTCCTCGTCGTGGTGCTCTTCGTCGGGGAGCGGCTGGGTGTAGCGCTGGCCGTTGACCTCCAGCGTGAAGCTCTTCGCCTCTTCCGGCACGTCGAACTCCAGCACCGCGGGCAGGCGGCCCTCGTACGTCTTCAGCACCTTGCCCTTGTCGTCGTAGATGGTGCCGCCGGCGGCGACGGTCATGTTCTCGTCCACCAGCACGGCGACCAGCTCCGCGACCTGGGTGATCTCCTTCGCGATGCGGTGGCACCACAGGTGCCCCACGCCCGGGAACTCCGCATGGGCGATGTGCTCCAGCTGCTCCTCGTCGATGTCGTCGCCCACGCCCACCAGCACGAAGTTGATGCGCGGCAGGCGCCCGGCGGCGATCTTCTTCGCCACCTCCTCGGAGAACTTCTCCACCGCTTCCGCGTCGTGGAGGCGGCCGTCGGTGACGACGATGGCGCAGCCGCGCTTGGCGCCCACCTTCACCTGCTCCTCCAAGTACTTCACGTAGTCGCGCAGCGCGGGCTCCAGGTACGTGAAGCCGCCCAGCTGCTTCGCGCCGGGGAACTTGTACTGCTTCACGTCGGTGCCCTTGAGCTCGCCCACGACCTCCACCTGCCGGCCGTTGGTGCCACAGGCCCAGTAGGCCACGCGAAGCAGGCCGTTGCGGTCCTTGGTGGCCAGGTACTCCAGCATCCACCGCACCTGCGGCTCCACCTGGTTGGAGGCCTCCTTCATGGGCGCCCCGCGCAGCCACTCCAGGAACGAGCGCTGCTCGGTCTTGTAGGCGTACTCCTCCCGCATGCTGCCGGACGCGTCCATGTAGATGGCCATGTCCAGACCTTCCACCGTGGGGTCGTGCAGCAGCACCGCGCGCACGCGGTCCCCTTCGCGGTGCAGGTCCGAAAACGGCTCGATCGGCTTCTCGTGTCCCATGGTCTGCCTTTCTGGAGGGTGAAAACGCTATCGCCCGGAGTGCGAGCACCGCAAACAGAGCGGGGTCAGTCCTCGAAGTCGCTCATCCAGTCCGGCTTCTTGCCGGGCGGGGCGGGCGCCTTCTCCCTGTCTCTTATACACCTCTGACGCTGCCGACGATAAGGCTCGATG
>NZ_RAVW01000396.1 GCF_003611585.1 Corallococcus exercitus
GAGCTTTATCGTCGGCAGCGTCAGATGTGTATTAGAGACAGTCAAGGAACTGTGCTGCGGGACGGGTGATGGCGAAGCCACCGGGGTCCCTTACGTTCCAGGTTGCCACATGCGTGACCGGGCCGCCTACCACCTCGGCCTCACCGGCCTCGCCGCGTGTCTCCGCCTCACCATGATGGATGCAGAGGTGGACGCGGGCGTGGGCGGACTCCGCCAGCCGCTGGGCCTCCGCGTGCAGGTCGCGCAGGGCATGAAGGGTCTGGGCGGGTGCGGTGTCCGCGGACAGGGGCTGCACGCCCAGGAGCGTGGTGCCCGTCTGGAGCGCCAGGAGGAAGCCCTCCGCGCGCAGGCCCTGCTCCAGTGTGTCCAGCACGCTCGCGAGCGCGGCGTACGCGGTGTCGTCGTCCTGGTCCGTGGAGGGCAGCACCACCTCCGCGTTCACCGCGAGCACGGCGCGCGTCTGGCCCTCCACCTGGCCGGGCTCCTCGGCGGCCTCGCGCAGGGCGGTGAGGAAGGCGTTCACGCTGGGGTAGCGGCGCGTGGCGTCCTTGTCCATGCAGCGCAGCACCACCGCGTCCATGGCGGGTGACACCGGCGCGCGCACGCTGGGGCGCGGCGGCGGGGCCTCCAGGTGCATCCGCTCCAGCTCCAGCCGGTCATCGGACTGGAACGGGTAGCGGCCGGTGAGCAGCTGGTAGAGCAGCACGCCCAGCGCGTACACGTCCGTGGGCGGACCGATGCGCCCACCCCGGAACTGCTCGGGCGCCATCGCATGCGCGGTGCCCAGGCGCTGGCCCGCGGTGGTGAGCCCCTCCTGGCCGGGCTCCTGCTGGATCAGCTTCGCGATGCCGAAGTCGAGCAGCTTCAGCCGGGGCTTCTCCCCCTCCTCCACGACGAGGATGTTGCTGGACTTGAGGTCGCGGTGCACGACGCCCGCGCGGTGCGCCGCCTCCAGCGCGCCGCAGATGGGCTCCAGGTACGCCAGCGCGCGGGACGCGGACAGCCGCCCGCGCTCCTGCACCACCTGGCTCAGGGTGCGCCCGGAGAGCAGCTCCATCACGTAGTAGGGGCTGCCGTCCGGCATCAGCCCGAAGTCGTAGACGTCCACGATGTTCGGGTGGTGGATCTGATTGACGACGCGCGCCTCGCGCACGAAGCGCTGGAGCATCTCCCCCTGGTCCGCCAGGTGCGAGTGCAGCACCTTCACCGCGGCGAGCCGTCCCAGGATGCGGTGCTCCGCTTCGTAGACGCTGCCGTGGCCGCCGGCGGCCAGCATGCCCTTGAGCACGTACTCGCCCGCGAGCGTGCCCGGCCCGCGCTCGGGACGGCTGGGTGTGTCGTGCCCCTTGTCCGTGGCGTTCGCGGCCGCGCGCGCCTGGATGCGGAAGGTGCTCTCGGAGTCCGCCGCCATGAATATCCCGCACCCTACCATCCACGGGGTGGGTCGCGAGTACCCGTGCCGGGTTGGCTGCCCTGCTTGCCTGTCTGCCCGTTCACCAGGAGTCACGCTCCCCATCCTGAAGGTGTAGGGACGTTCATTGGAAGCCGTTGGGGTATGGTTGCGGTCCGGGCCAAGGCTTTGGGCCCCACACGGAGCGCGGCGTCATGCACGACAGGCGGCGAGGAGATTGCCGGCCCGAGCGCAGGGGAACGCTCGGGGGCTGGCATACATGATGACGTTGGTGGACGAGCTCACGACCTGCGCGGGCCAGTCGATGACGGCCCCGTCCTCGACCGGGGCGTGCCTCATCCTCATCAGCACCACCACGCCGGCGGCCATCGGCAAGGCGTACCGGCTGGAGCCAGGCGAGCACGTCATCGGGCGCGGCTCGGAGGCGGAGGTGCGCATCGACGACCACGGGGTGTCGCGCAAGCACGCGCGCATCCTGCGCAAGCCGGACGGCTCGTGCCTCGTCACCGACCTGGAGTCCACCAACGGCACGTTCCTCAACGGGCTGCCGGTGTCCACCGCGGAGTTGCAGGAGGGCGACCGGCTCCAGGTGGGCACGGTGACGGTGTTCCGCTTCTCCCGGCGCGAGGTGCTGGAGCAGCGCGAGGAGCAGCTCCGGCAGGCGCTGTCCGCCGCGCGCGTGGGCATCTGGGACTGGAACGCGAAGAGCGGGCAGGTGACGTGGAGCGAGCACGTGGACCGGCTCCTGGGCCTGGCCGTGGGCAAGCTGTCCGGCCGCGCCATGGACCTGGAGGAGGTGGTGCACCCGGCGGACCTGCCCCGGCTTCGCGCGGGGCTGGCCACGGCGCTCCAGCAGCGCTCGCAGGTGGACGTGGAGTACCGCATCGAGCCCGCGGGCAGCGGCTACCGCTGGATTTCGTGCAAGGGCGACGTGCTGCTGGACGCGGCGGGACAGCCCGCGCGGGTGACGGGCACGGTGATGGACATCACCGCGCGCAAGCAGGCGGAGCAGGAGCTGCACCGCCAGGCGCTCATCTTCGAGAGCATCTCCGACGGCGTCGTCATCACGGACCTGGCGGGCGGGGTCATCGACTGGAACACCAGCGCGGAGCGGATGTTCGGCCGAAGCCGCAAGGAGGCCATGGGGCAGACGCTCTTCAGCGTGCTGCACCCCGGTGAGCCGGACCGGCTGACGGGCGCCATCCTCACCGCGCTGGAGGTGCACGGGCGCTGGAGCGGGGAATTGGAGTTCCGCCGCGCGGACGGGATGGCGTGCGTCTGCGAGTCCGTGGTGGTGCCGCTGCGCGACGCGGAAGGGCGCATCATCGCGAACATCATGGTGCACCGCGACCTGAGCGAGCGCCGGCAGCTCCAGGCGCGGCTGGTGGTGGCGGACCGGCTGGCCAGCGTGGGCACGCTGGGCGCGGGCGTGGCGCACGAAATCAACAACCCGCTGGCGTACATGCTGGTGAACCTGCACCTCATCCGCGAGGGGCTGGAGAAGCTGGAGGCCCAGGGCGCCCCGTCGCAGCCGGTGGCCTCCATCCAGCAGCTGGTGCGCGAGACGACCGAGGGCGCGGAGAGAATCGCGACCATCGTGCGGGATTTGAAGGTCTTCGCGCGCGGCGAGCAGGAGTCGCGCCCCATGCCGGTGGACGTGCGCCGCTCGGTGGAGCTGGCGTGCAAGATGGCGGACAACGTCATCCGCCACCGCGCGCGGCTGGTGACGGAGTTCGAACCCGTCCCCGCGGTGGAGGCGAGCGAGGCGCGGCTGTGCCAGGTGTTCCTCAACCTGCTGCTCAACGCGGCGCAGGCCATCCCGGAGGACCCGTCCTCCGTCACCGAGCATGAGATTCGCGCCATCATCCGTCCGGGCGAGCCGGGCAAGGTGGTGGTGGAGGTGCGCGACACCGGCGTGGGCATGACGCCGGAGGTGCTGGGGCGCATCTTCGATCCGTTCTTCACCACGAAGGCGGTGGGCGTGGGCACGGGGCTGGGGCTGTCCATCTGCCACGGCATCGTGGAGTCCATGGGCGGCTCCATCCACGCGGAGAGCACGCCGGGCCAGGGCAGCACCTTCCGCGTGGTGCTGCGCTCGGCGGCGCACGAGCCGGACCTCTACCCCCGGCTGTCGGCGACGGCGCCGGCGGGGGCGCGGGCGCGCATCCTGGTGGTGGATGACGAGCCCAACGTGACGGTGGCGCTGCAGCGCTCGCTGGCGACGGAGCACGAGGTGGCCACGGCGAACAGCGCGCAGGCGGCGCTCCGGCTGGTGGCTGAAGGCAGCCGCTTCGACCTCATCCTCTGCGACGTGATGATGCCGGGGATGACGGGCATGGACCTGTACTTCGAGCTGGGGCGCTCGGCGCCGGAACAGGCGGGGCGCATGGTGTTCATGACGGGGGGCGCGTTCACGCCGCGCACGATGTCGTTCCTGCGCGACGTGCCGAACCTCAAGCTGAGCAAGCCGCTGGACCTGACGCAGCTGCGTGAGCTGGTAGGACGCTCGGCGGAGGCGTCTCGATGAGTGCCTCCTCCGGCCACCCCGCGGCTCCTCCCGAGGTCGCGGTGGGGCCGGTGGAGCCGGTGCCCGTGACGGAGGCCGGGCTGGGGCTCGCGGCCGCGGCGGCCTCCCAGGGCCGGGAGTGGACGGCCCGGTCGCTGGGGATGGGGTTGCTCATCGGCGCGCTGCTGGCCGTCACCAACCTCTACATGGGGATGAAGACGGGCTGGTGGGACTCGGGTTCCATCACCGCGACGGTGCTGGGGTTCAGCGGCCTGGCGGCCTATGGGCGCAGGCGCGGCGTGCCGTACACGCCGCTGGAGAACAACCTCACGCAGACGGCCGCGTCGGCGGTGGGCGCGATGCCCGCGTCGGCGGGACTGCTGGGCGCGCTGCCGGCGCTGGCCCTGCTGGGCACGGGCGTGCCGGGCTGGGGCATCGCGGCCTGGGGCCTGGTGCTGGGAGTGGTGGGCGTGCTGGTGGCGGGACTGCTGCGGCGGCGCCTGCTGGAGCAGGAGGCCCTGCCGTTCCCCACGGGCATCGCCACGGCGGAGCTCATCTCGGCGCTGCACGCGGCCACGCCTACGGAGGCGCAGGGCACGTCCGAGGGTACGCCGCTGTACCTGGGCGCGCGCGTGGACTGGGCGCAGTCCGCCCCGGAGCTGCGCGTGGACAACAACACCTTCATCAAGGGCGCCGTGGGCGAGGGCCATGGCCCCGACCTGGTGGTGCGGTCGATGAAGGGCCCCACCAACCTCCCGGATTCCTATTCGTTCCCCGCCGAGGCGCAGGTCTGCAACGTGGGCACGGGGGACCTGTATGGCTCCGCCTACCTGGAGCTCTTCCTCGCCACGGAAGCCGAGCTGACAATCCCGCCGATGTCCGGGCCCTACCCCATTCAAACCCAGGCCCCGCTGGGCGGGACGACGGTGTTCTCCCTCTCCGCCGGCCAGTGCCAGACGGTGGCGGTGAACGCCGACCGCCACCTGCCCCAGGGGGCGCAGCCGGGTCAGCCCCTGTACCTGGGCGCGGCCATCGACACGTTCAGCCACGTCCAGGAGCTGAACGAGGACAACAACACGTTCATCCAGGGACTGGTGGGCACGGGACCGGAAGCGGACCTCGTCATCACCGACGTGCGCGCGCCCGCGAACCTCACGGATGGCCAGGCCTTCACCGCGACCTACAAGGTCTGCAACCGGGGCAACGCCCTCGCGCATGACTATGGGGTCTCGCTGTTCCTCTCCACGGAGACGGAGCCACCTGTGTCGCGGCCGCCGCCGGCGCCGCCCGTGTACGCGGAGCCGCCGCGGGCCCATGCCTTCCTGGGCCGCGCCCTGCCCTACGCGGCGCTCGAGGCCGGCCAGTGCACGACCGAGAGCTCCACGTTCCACGCCATGCGTCCCCCTGACGCGATGCCCTCGCCGTTCGCGCGGTCCCTGAACCTGAGCGCGGTCGTGGACCTGCCTCAGCCCGAGCCGCGCACGGACAACAACGGCTTCGCCGCCGGCATCGTCGGCCTGGGCAGCGGGCCGGACCTCGTCATCACCGAGCTCCAGGGGCCCGCCAGCGTGCGGCCCGTCGAGCGGTTCACCACCACCGTGAAGGTCTGCAACGTGGGCACGGGGATGATGAACGGCGGCGCGTACGTGGATGTCTACGCGAGCGTGGACGACACCCTGCCGGCGCCGGACCCGTTGGCGCCCCTGAACCCCTTGCCGATGGGCAGCCATCGGATCGTGGGGAGCGCGATGGTGCCGCCGCTGAGCGCGGGTGCCTGCGCCACGCGGCAGATCACCGGGTGGGCGGAGTTGCCGCCCCTCGCGATTCCGTCCCGTCCGCTGTACCTGGGGGCCATCACCTATCAGGCGCCGCAGGCGCAGGAGTTGCGTCTGGACAACAACACCCGCGTGGCGGGCCCCTTGAGCGTGGGCAACGGGCCGGACCTGGTGGTCACCTCGGTGGAGGCCCCTGACACCGTCGCGCCGTGGGAGCCGTTCGCCACCACCGTGCGCGTCTGCAACGTGGGCACCGACTCCGTGAGCTCCACCGAAGTGGCGCTCGTCATGTCCGCGGAGGAGACCTGGACCCTGCCTCCGCAGGGCTTGCCCGGGCCGTATACCAACGACCCCAGCCAGTACGTGGCGGGGTTCCTGAACGTCGCGCCGCTCCAGGCCGGGCAGTGCGTGAGCACCCTGGGGATGTTGTCCGTCGCCCAGCTCCCGGGAGCCTCACCGGGCCAGCCCTTGTACCTGAGCGCCGCCGTGGATCCGTTCCAGGGCCGGGCGGAGCTGCGCGAGGACAACAACGTCTTCGTGAAGGGGCGCCTGGGGGTGGGGTGGGAAGCCGACCTGATCATCACCGCGCTGACGCCGCCCGTCAGCATCCTGCCGGGCCAGCCCTTCACCACCACCCTCACCGTCTGCAACCAGGGCTCCCAGCCCTCGTGGAGCGATACCCTGGTGACACTGCACCTGCTGCACGTCCCCGAGCTGTCCCTGTCGGCGCAGGGCGCGCCCCGGCCGCCCCAGGATGAGTTCCTGAACGAGGTCTTCATTCCCGGACTGGCCGCGCACACCTGCAGCACCCTGCCGGTGACCAGCAACTTCAACGGGGCCCCGTGGCAGGAGCGCACGTACTACGTGGGGGCCACCGTGGACCGGCTCTGGAACACCCCGGAGGTACGCAAGGACAACAACACCTTCGTCGGGCCGCGCGTCGGCGTGGGGTCCGCGCCGGACCTCGTCATCACCGCGGTGGGCGGGCCGGCGAACATGGCGCCCTCTGGCCAGGCGCCGGTCTCCGTCACCGTCTGCAACCAGGGCACGCAGCCCTCCCCCATGCAGCGGGTGGATCTCTACATCTCCACGGAGTCCACGCCCCCGCAGCTGCCCATCCCCGGGGGGCCTCCGGATCCCAACTCCGGCGTGTACCTGGTGGGGATGGTGGACATCCCGCCCCTGCCCGAGAACGCATGCGTCACTCGGGAAGACATCCTCCACTCCAGTCCACTGTCGTCGGGGCCGGAAACGCCCCTTTTCCTGAGCGCCGTCGTACACGCCACCTGGCCTCCCAGCTACGAGCTGCGCACGGACAACAACGCCTTCGTGCGGGGCCGCATCGGCGTGGGGTACGCGCCGGACCTGGTCGTCACGGAGGTCACCGCTCCGTTCGCCGTGCGCGGAGGGGAGATGTTCCTCACCACCGTGACGGTCTGCAACCAGGGCACGCAGCCCTCGTGGGGGAACAACCAGCTGGACCTCATCCTGTCCACCCAGCCCACCCTGGCGTTCCCGGACGACATGTCGGCCTCCTCCACCCAGGTGTCCCTGGGCCAGGTGGACGTGGGGGAGCTGGCCGCGGGGGTCTGCACGACGCGCCAGCTCTTCACCTCCACATACACGCTGCCCGGCTACCAGTCCTCCGGGCTGTTCTACCTGGGCGCGCTGGTGGACTCGCAGCGGTCGGTGGTGGAGCTGCGCGAGGACAACAACGCCTTCGTCGAGGACTTCCTCGCGGTGCTGCCGTAGCCCCTCCACACGGCACGTAGGACATGCGGGCGTCGGCCGGGGCCTTCACGAGCCCCGGGCGGCGCCCGCCGCCGTTTCACGCACGGCTCAGCGGGCGGTGGTGCCCGTCCACTCGCGGTACCACGCCACCAGCCGGGCCACGCCCGCGTCCACGGACACACGCGGCCGGAAGCCCGTCTCCGCCTCCAGCCGCGAGGTGTCCGCCCACGTGGAGACCATCTCCGCGGGCTGCGCGGGCACGGACGTCACGCGGGCCTTCGCACCCCAGTGCCGCTCCAGCAGACCCACGAAGTCCCCCAGCGCCACCGGCTCGCCGTGCCCCACGTTGAGCAGCCGGTGCGGCGGACTTCCCGCCGGCGGCCGGTCCAGCACGCGCAGCACGGCCTCCGCCACGTCGTCCACGAAGGTGAAGTCGCGCCGCATCCGCCCGTTGCCGTGCAGCCGCAGGGGTTCGCCTTGCGCCAGCGCGCGCAGGAACAGGAGCGGCGCCATGTCCGGACGTCCCCACGGCCCGTACACCGTGAAGAAGCGCAGGCCGCTGGCGGGCAGCCGGTGCAGGTGGCTGTACGCGTGCGCCATCAGCTCGTTGGCGCGCTTGGTGGCGCCGTAGAGGTTGAGCGGCTGATCCACGGGCGCGTCCTCGCGGAACGGGGCGGGCGTGGCCGCGCCGTACACGGAGCTGGAGGACGCGTAGACCAGGTGCTGGACGCGCGCCTCGCGGCAGGCCTCCAGCACCCGCACGAAGCCCGTCACGTTGGTGTCCGCGTACGCCGGGGCCTCCGCGTCCGGGGCCCGCACGCCCACGCGCGCGGCCAGGTGCACCACGCCCTCCGGACGCGCGGCCGTGAACGCTTCGCCCAGCCGGGCCGCGTCGGTGATGTCCCCGGGCAGGAAGGTGAAGCCGCGCGCGCCGGACAGCCGCTGGAGGCGGGAGCGCCGGAGCGCCACGTCCCCGGGGGCCGCGTCCAGCGCGTCCAGGCCCACCACCGTGTCACCCCGGGCGAGGAGCCGCTCGCAGACGTGGGCACCGATGAAGCCCGCCGCGCCCGTCACCAGGACCCGCATGCCCCCCTCTTCCCGCGCGCAAGGAGGCCTGCCGTCACGGCACCACCTGCACCGCGTCGATGACGGCCCGGCGCAGGAACGAGTTCCAGTCCGTCGCGGACTGGTAGGCGCTCACGATGGGCTGCGAGCGGAACGTGTCCGTCCAGAGCACCTGGCCGTTGGGGTCCACCATGCCCAGCCGCAGCACCACGTCCACGCGGCCCAGCACCGTCGCGCCGGACACGTCCAGCCAGTCCAGGATGACCACCACCGCGGCCTCGGCCTTGTTCTGCTGGACGAAGGAGGACACCTCGTCCGTGAGCGGCACCGGGGCCGCGGACTGGCGCGTGGCCACGACCTCGAAGCCACGCGAGAGGAGCTCCGACTCCGTCTGGCGGGCCAGCACCGTGCGAGGGTTGCTCTCCCCGATGATGTCCTGGCGGAACGTGCCTGTCGGCAGCACGTCCACGCGCGAACCCGCCACCACCACCACCTTGCGGATGGCTCCCTCCGGGCGCACCTGCCGGGCGGCGCAGGCCGGAAGGACGAGGGACACCAGGAGGAGCGGAAGGAGTCGTGCGGGGCGCATGCCGTCACGCTAGGCCACAAGCGGCGAGGCCTCCACCCCGACCGCACCGCCCGCCCGTCAATCAAACAACCCCTGATTGACGGGCGGGCGGTGCGG
>NZ_RAVW01000397.1 GCF_003611585.1 Corallococcus exercitus
GCCCTCCCCCTCGCTCCCCCGGCTTGTTCTCGTCCTCGCCCTCGTCTGGGGCGGCGCTGTCCTGGCGCAGCCCCAGCGCCGGCAGCCCCAGGAGTTCCAGAACCGCAAGGAGTTGACCCAGGCAGAGAAGGACGCCGCCAAGGCGCGCGCCATGGGCAACAACCTCAACGGTTACGGCAAGGACGTGCAGATCAAGGAGACGCCCATCCCCTGGATGGCCATTGGCCTCGTGGGCATCGTCTTCCTCGTCGCTACGCCCTTCGCCATCCGCGCCTACCGCGGCACCGTGAAGGAGATGGCGGACGTGAACACCTTCGGCGCCCGCGGCAGCGCCTCCGAGGACGAGGCTTAAGCCAGCCCCGCGCTTCTCCGCCTCACGCCGGACGGACCTCCACGCTTCCGCCCGGCTCCACCTGGATGTGCACCGGCAGGAAGCGCCGCAGCACCTCCGCCTGGACCGTCAGCTCGCCGGTGATGCGAGCCGCGGTGAAGCGCGTGGTGCCCGGCGTCACCGCCCCCAGCCTTCCTGACGCCAGGAGCGCCGCCGGCAGCAGCAGCTGCTCCGCCAGGTGTTCGTCGAGCGCGCCGCCCGTCTCCATGAAGCGCGTCAAGGCCTCCGCCGCCTCGCGCCCCACCCCTTCGGCGTCCAGGCCGCGCTCGCCCAGCGACGTGAAGGCCGCCACGGTGTGCTCGAACTGCGCCAGCACGAACGTCGCGGACCCCTGCGAGCGCGTCACCGCCAGCGGCCGGTTGTCGGCCTCCGCCAGGATGCCCCGCTCGCGCAGCGCGGCCACCGCTGCGCGGGACTGACGCTCCGCCACCGCGAAGGGCAGCCCGCCCACGAAGGACATCACCCGCACCTCGCGCAGCACGCCCCGCGCGGGCAGGTCCACGCGCACGGGAGGCTCCCCCGGGGCGCCCACCTCCGCGGTGAACTCGCCCGCGCCCTCCGGGTGGAAGCCCGCGTGGGTGAGCGACAGCTGCACGGGCAGCCCGTACGCGCGCGCCACCGGCAGCCATGCCCCGACGAGCGCGTGGAAGCTGGGCCCGCCGCGCAGGTGCGTGCCCCCGCGCAGCGTGAGCCGTCCGCCGCCCGCGAGCGCCAGCGGATACACCAGGCACTGGAAGAGGCGCGGGGTGCTGCCGGACGCGCCGGCCTCCAGCAGGTAGTCCCCCGCGCGCACGGGCCCGGGAGTGAAGCGAAGTTCGGTGGCGCCCACGACGGCGCCCTCGCTGGTGCCGCTGGACAGCGCCTCCGCGCCGCGCACATAGGCCAGGTGCTGGGGACGGAGGCCCGCCGGCTCGCGGTGCTCGCGCAGCCCGGTGAGCTGGAAGGGACGGCCGGTGATGAGCGAGAGGGACAGCGCCGAGCGGAGGACGTGGCCGCCCCCCTCCCCCAGGCTTCCGTCGAGCAGCACCCGACCGGCGTCGGGCCGGTCGTGACCGGTCATGTCCCTCCCGTCATGGCGTGGCGTGGCGCGCGGCCTGGCAGCGGCCGCCCGCCTTGGTGGCGGGCGCGCAGCCTAGCAGACCGCGCGCGGGTGGACGGGGAACTACTCGTCCAATGCGGGCAGGACGTTCACCTTCAGTGCACTGGGCTGGGCCGCCGTGTGGTGCAGCCGGTGCATCGCGCGCACGAAGTCCGCCGGCTTCGCCTCGTAGATGCTGGGCACGAAGGTCTGCGGGTTGCGGTCGATGAACGGGAACCAGCTGGACTGCACCTGCACCATCAGCCGGTGGCCGCGCTGGAAGGTGTGGAACACGTCGTTGATGACGAACTTCACCTTCGTCACCTCGTTGGGCGTGAAGGGCTTGGGCTGCGAGTAGCTGTCGCGGAAGCGGCCGCGGAACGGCTCCCCGCGCACCAGCGTCTGCTGCGCGCCCCGGTTGCGCTCGCCGGCCTGCTCCTGCTCCTTCGTCCAGCCGGGCATCTTCCCGGGGTTCACGTCCACCAGCTTCACCACCCAGTCCGCGTCGCTGCCGGTGGTGGACACCCACAGCTCCGCCTCCAGCGGGCCCGCGAGCGTGAGGTCCTTCTCCAGCGGCGCCGTCTGGTAGGTGAGCACGTCCGGCCGGCGCGAGGCGAAGCGCTGGTCCTCCGTCATGTACGTCTTGGACCAGCCGGGGCTCAGGTCCTGCGTGTACGGCACGGGCTTCGCCGGGTCGCTCACGTACTCGTCGAAGGACGCCTGCGCCGCCGTGGGCGCCTGGAACGTCAGCGCGCCCTGGGGCTGGAAGTACAAGCGCGTCTCCTTCGTGCCCTTGGGCGGCCACGCGTCCAGCCGGCGCCAGCGGTTGGCGCCCCCCTCGAAGACGAACGCCTCCGGCACGGCCGCGTCCGGGCCGCCCTTCAGGTGTTGCTTGAAGAAGGCCAGGCCCAGCTCCTGGTACGTGGGGCTGGTGGGGAGGCCGAACTCCGCGTCCCCCAGCGACGAGCCCTCCCCGCGCATCCAGCCGCCGTGCGGCCAGGGGCCCATCACCAGCGTGTTGGCGATGCCGGGGTTCTGCTTCTCGATGGCGGCGTACGTGCGCAGCGGCCCGTAGAGGTCCTCCGTGTCGTACCAGCCGCCCACCACCATCACCGCCGCCTTGATGTTCTTCAGGTGCGGCAGCAGGTTCCGCGCCTGCCAGAAGGCGTCGTAGTTGGGGTGCGCGACGATGTCCTTCCAGAACGCGACGTCGCCCTTGAAGTGCTGGGGCTCCACGTTGGCCACCGGGCCCAGGTCCAGGAAGAACTGGTAGGCGTCCGGGGTGCCGAATTCATAGGGCTTCCACTCCGTGTCGTCGGTGAGCGTGGGACGCGGCCTGCCGAAGGCGGCGAAGAAGCTGAAGGTCATCTGCAGGTTGAGGGCGCCATGCCGGTGCATGTCGTCCCAGAACCAGTCCGCGATGGGCGCCTGCGGCGACACCGCCTTGAGCGCGGGGTGCGAATCAATGGCGCCCGCGGACGAGTAGAAGCCCGGATAGGAGATGCCCCAGAGGCCCACCTTGCCGTTGTTGTTCGGCACGCGCTTCACCAGCCAGTCGATGGTGTCGTACGTGTCGCTGCTCTCGTCCACCTCCTTGCCGCGCTTGTTGTCGCGGTGGGGGCGCACGTTGACGAACTCGCCCTCGGACAGGTAGCGGCCGCGCACGTCCTGGAAGGCGAAGATGAAGCCCTCCTTCTCGAAGTCCTTCGTGGCCAGGGCGCGCGGGTAGCGGCTGGCGCCATACGGGCCCACCGAGTACGGCGTGCGCGTGAGCAGCACGGGGTAGCGCTTCTGGGGGCTCGCGTCGTTGGGAACGTAGAAGGCCGTGAAGAGCTTCACGCCGTCGCGCATGGGGATGCGCACCTCGTACTTCGTGTAGTGCGACCGGAGGTACGCGATGCGCTCCGCCTCCGGATCCGCGGGAGGCTTGGGCGGTGTGGCCTGGGCCTGCGCGAATGCGGGGCCGGCCAGGGTGAACAGCGCGAGCGCGGCCACGAGGCCACGGCGGTGGAAGGTCATGCTCCCCTCCTCTTTGCAGCGAAAAATGCGGGGGAAATCCGGCGGAAATGCATCTTGGGGGAAGCCGCTGGGGCAAGGAAGCTGGAACGCCCGCCGCACCGCGCCGCGCGCTGTGCGTGCAAGGTTTGCACAGCCTCCTCACGTGCGAGGCCATGCAGCGATTGCATCCACGGCAAGGTTTGCACGACCGGCACAAAAGCAGACCTTCGTCTGCATCTTCATCCGCGCGGCGCGTTCCTTGTGTATCGGGGACGCGATGGCGCGCCCCCACGGAGTCGAAGGCCTGTGGGAGACGGACACATGAAGGTGAATGACAGGACGTGGACGCGGTGGTGCCTGGTGATGGGGATGCTGACGGCCCTGGGCGCTGAGGCGGAACCGCCTCCGGTGAACAGCGCGCAGGGCTCGCGGCTGCACGGCTCGGAGCGCTTCGAGACGGTGAACATCCCGCTGGAGTCCTTCGAGCTCGCCGCTGCGTCCACGGGAGCGGCGTGCACGAAGTCCGCGATGATGATGGCGGGCGGGCGGCTGGTGGGCACCCAGTCCTGCACCGGCGCCAGTCCTCCGGTGTGGTTCCTGGAGGGGACCGACCTCGTGGGCACGTCCTTCCGCGCGCCCTTCGAGGGACGTTCGGTGAAGCTCACCATCGAGGAGGTCCGCTGCCACGTCGGCATCACGGGGCCCGCCGTTCCGTGTACCGCGCAGAACCTGACGGACGGCAAGGCGTTCTGGGAGTACCGCGTGACGGCGGCGACGGAGGACAACCCGTCCCAGCCGCTGTGCCCCACGGGCAGCGGCTTCGCGCTCGCGTCGCCCCACGCCTGGTCCACCGGCGGCGAGCTGCTCCCCAACCCCGAGTTCTTCACCTTCGCCTGCGCGGCGAAGAACGAGGGCACCGCGAGCCAGCCGTTCTTCGTGGGCGGCGGCGTCATCGCCAAGTGCATCGACTGGGGCTACGCGCCCTGGGCCACGACGTTCCCGCAGGCCGTCGCGCTGGACTACCACCAGCTGTGCACGCGCATGGCCATGGCGGACTACTGCGGCGAGGGCCGGAGCAACACGCTGGACGGGACGCCGCTGAAGTTCATGAACACGCAGGAGGCCAACCAGTTGTTCACGGGGGACCTGCCGGCCACGCTGGAGGGCTACGCCCTGGAGGCCGTGTGGAAGGTGGATGACTGCGGCGGCGTGCGGCCGCTGTGTCTGGGCAAGAAGCGCTGGGACACGCTGCCCCTGGAGGCCACGTGCGTGAACCGCAAGCTCGTCCTGGCTCCGCGTCCGACGCGCCCCTGCGAATCGACAGACCTGGCGTTCCATGCCAACGAGACGCTGCTCGTGTCCTATTCGCTCTTCATCGACCGGTCGCTGGTGACGTTCATGGACGCCGCCACCAACAGCTACGTGACGACCACCGCGGTGATGGTGGATCCGCTGATCATCGAGGGCGGCTCCAACGTGATCGGGATCCACCTGGACCTGGATGGGAACGGGGTGGCGGACGTGACGCCGTTCACTGCGCAGCGCAAGGAGGGGGCCATCCTCTCCCCGAAGCTGCCCGTCGACATCCGGACGCGCATGGGCAGCTTCATCAAGCCGCTGTACCGGTGCCAGAACAGCAGCGGGGCCGCCCTGCTCACGGACGATTCGCAGTGTGACCGCCTTCCCGGCTACGCCCTCAAGGCCATCAACGGGGACCAGGGCATCGAGGGCTTCGTGTACAGCGCCGTGGGCGTCACCAGCACGGGCCAGCGCCGGCCGCTGAAGCTGTGGCGGTCCTTGCGTATGCCGGTCGTCTACGCCACGTCCACGCAGGCCCCGCCCGGGTTCATCCTCGTCCGGGAGCTGGGCTACCTGCCGGCGGTGGGACAGCTGCCGGGGCGCGATCTCTGATCAGGGCATGGACGCGCACACGCGCATCCCGATGAAGGGGAAGCGTGTGCGCGGTTCGCCGTCGCCGTGGTTGAGGGCGCGGGCGGTGAGCGCGTCCTGGTAGAACGAACCGCCGCCGTACGCGGGCTTGCCGTTCGTGTCCGTCACCAGCCACTCCCACACGTTGCCGGACAGGTCCGCCACGCCGAAGGGACTGTCCGACGCGGGATGCGAGCCCACCGCGTCCGGCCCGAAGGCGCGCGGCTTGCGACCGTAGGTGGCATCGAAGTTGGCGTCATCCGGCGCGAGCACCGGGCCGTGCGGATAGTCGCGGCCGTCCGCGCCCCGGGCCGCGCGCTCCCATTCGCGTTCGGTGCACAGGCGCGCGCGCGGCATGCGGCCGGTGGCATCCAGCCAGGTGACGTACGCGCGGGCGTCCTCCCAGGAGATGCCGGACACAGGGAAGCGGCGCCAGTCCTGTTCGGCGCGCAGGGCGCGGTCCTGGTAGCGCAGCGGCTCCCCTTCCCTCGCCAGGTACGTGATGCCTTCGTGTTCCAGGTGGAAGGTCCAGATGCCGTCCTTGCCCGGAAGCAGCTCGATGGTGCCGAAGTAGTTGGTGCCTCGGGGCCTGCGCGCGGCGCGCTCGGAGGTGGGCAGCTCTCGCAGCCACGCGAGCCAGTCCGCGTACGTGACTTCGTGGCGCGCGATGAGGAAGGCGCCGGTGGTGAGCCGGTGCATCGGGCGCGTGCGGATGACCGTGCGCCGGATGGTCTCCGCGTCGCCACTGCCGTAGAGGAAGCGGCCGGGGGGCACGTAGACGTAGCCGTCCGGGACGTGTTCGGGGAGGGAGACCTTCGTGCGGAAGGTCTCTCCCCGCGTGAGCATCACCGGGTATTGCACGGGCGGCCGGCCCGGGAGCGTGAAGGTCAGTCGGTGCGAGCCGGGCTCCAACGTGAGGCCGGAGGTCATGGGCGTCTTGTCGAAGGCCCTGGGCTCGGACCAGCGCGGGGGGCCGCCGGGCGTGGACTCGAAGGTTTCGACGTGGATGACGGCGCCGGGGGGATCGCTGTCCAGCTCCATCCGGACGGGAGCGGTCAGCTTGCGGCTCGTGCTGCCGCTCGGGTCCAGCTCATCGAGGTGCTGGGTCAGGGCGGTACGGACGCCGGGCTCGCGGTCGCGCTCCGCGACGAGGATGCGCTGGAGGAGGACTTCGGCGACGCGTTGGTCCAGGGCTCGGTTCGCGCCCCGGCCCACGCGCGTCTGCGCGGCTTCGAGGAGGGCGCTGGCGTCCTCGTAGCGGCGGGCCTGCTTCGTGCCCAGGTCCAGGGCCTGGGCCCAGGCGGTCTCCGCTTCGGCGGAGCGGTCCGTGTCGAACGCGGTGAAGGCCTCCGTGCGGAGCGCTTCGATGCGAGCGTCCAGGGCGCGGCCTTCATCGAGGAGGGAGGCCGCGGAGGCCATCGCCTGTTCCGCGTCGATGCGCCGGGAGCGATCGCCCCACCAGTCGCCGCCGATGAGGATGGCCACCGCGAGCCCCGGTAGCGCGAGCACGCGGGTGACGCGGAGCCAGCGTGGACGCGGCGCGATGGCCGGGGCCGCGTTGTGCGAGGCGCTGGACTCCAGCGCTTCGCTCAGGGCGTCCGCGGATTCGAAGCGCGCGAACGGATCATGCGCGAGGCAGCGCGTGAGGATCGCGGCGAAGGTGGCGTCGACGCCGGGAACGGCGACGTCCAGCGGTTCGAAGGTGCGGGGCCGCAGCGGGGCCTCCGCGAGCGGTCCGGGCGTGGGGCCTCCGCACAGCTCGTAGAGGAGCACGCCCAGCGAGAAGAGATCGCTGCGGACCGTGGCCGGCTCCCCCCGCCAGACCTCGGGCGCCATGTAAAGCGGCGTCCCGATGCGGCCTGTGGACAGCAGGTCCGCAGGGCCGATGAGTCGCTCGGGCGGAAGCGGAGTCGAGGTCGCGGTCCGTTGCGCCACCTCTGCGGGACGCTGTGAGTCTCCGGTGTCGGAGCTCACGAGATGGCGGGGCGAGGCATCCGGGCTGGCACCGTGGTTGAAGCCCACGGTCGCGGTGCGGCGCGAATCCTCCACGGCCTGGCCCTGGACTGTATCCATCGTGCCCGGCACATCCACCGTGGCATCACCCTCCACGGGCACGGATCGAGGGTCCTCCGGCAAGCGCACGGGCCCGACGGGCGCCATCGCCACGTCGAGCAGCTTCGCCACTCCGAAGTCGAGCAGCTTCACCTGGCCGTCCTCGGTCAGCAGCGCGTTCGCGGGCTTGAGGTCCCGGTGCAGCACACCCTGCCGGTGCGCCGCCGCGAGCCCCTTCGCCAACCCGATTCCAATCTCCAGCACGCGCGTCCACGGCACCGGCCGGGCCAGCCGGTCCAGGCTCTCCCCTCGCAGGAACTCGGAGACGAGATAGGGCCGGTCCTTCACCTCACCGACGCGGTGGATGCCCACCACGTTCGGATGCTGCACCCGGGCAATCGCTCGCGCCTCCGTGCGGAAGCGCTCGCGCTGCACTTCATCCGGTGCGACGCCCGCGATGAACTTCACCGCCACCAGCCGGTCCAGCACCGTGTCGTGCGCGAGGTACACCTCGCCCATCGCGCCGCGTCCCAGCGGCTGCAACAGGCGGTACTCGCCGAACGTCGCGGGTGGCTGCCACGCTGGAAGCGACTCGCTCCTCATCCACCCGCCGGGCCCCGGCCTCGCGAGGGCACGATGCGGTGCTGCTTCAGCTTGAACGCGAACGTGCGCAGCGGCATCCCGATGAGCTGCGCCGCCCGCGTCTGCACCCCGCCCGTCTCCTCCAGCGCCTCCTGCATCCGCCGCCGCTCCAGCGTCCGCAGCTCCTCCGCCAGGTTCTGGAACACCTTCGGCGTCTCCGTGCCGCCCTCCGTGCGCACGGCCTCCGGCTCCGCGTCCATCCCCGCGCGCAGTGACTCCGGCAGGTGCGACGGCTCCACCACCGGCCCCGGCGACGTGGCCACCGCGTACTCCACCGTGTTCTTCAGCTCGCGCACGTTCCCCGGCCACGCGTGCGCGCCCAGCACCTCCATGGTCGCGGCGGACAGGTGCAGCGGCGGACGCCTTGCCCTCGCGCACGCGTCCTCCAGGAACGCCCGCGCCAGCAGCGGCAGCTCCCGGGGCCGGTCCCTCAACGGCGGCAACACCACCACCGCCGCGGACAGGCGGAAGAACAGGTCCTGCCGGAACCGCCCCGCCTTCACCTCGTCCGCCAGCACCCGGTGCGTGGCCGCCACCACGCGCAGGTCCACCGGCCGCTCGCGCGAGTCCCCCAGCCGGGTGATCACCTGCTGATCCAACGCGCGCAGCAGCTTGGCCTGGATGGGCAGCGACAGCTCCGCCACCTCATCCAGGAACAGCGTCCCGCCGCTCGCCCGCTCCAGCAGGCCCGCCCGCGCCCGGTCCGCGCCGGAGAACGCGCCCCGCTCGTGGCCGAACAGCTCCGCTTCCACCAGGCTCTCCGGCAGCGCCGCGCAGTTGAGCGGCACGAACGGCTGCGCCGCGCGCGGCGACCAGTGATGCACCGCCCACGCCGCGTTCTCCTTCCCCGTCCCCGTCTCGCCGTGGATCAGCACCGGCAGCGGGCTCACCGCCAGCCGGCGCAGCAATTCGAACAGCCGCATCAGCGCCGCGTCCGCCACCACCACCGACCGCTCGCCCAGCGCCAGCCGGTACATGGACGGCCCGCTGACCCGCGTCTCTCCCGGTGCCGCCGCCAGCGCCGCCGCCTTCGCCGCGCCCAGCAGCGCATCCCCCTGCATCCCGTCC